>JAAFJW010000046.1 GCA_013298995.1 Sphingobacteriales bacterium
TTATCCGCTCGCATAAAAATATAATGGCATTCCCAAGTTTGTCGATTTGCGCTTTGGTATAAATGCTATTAAAATACATAATTATTTGATAGTTAGCACAAAAACAGCTATTAATAACTGTGTAAGAGATGGTGAGATATTAAAAACATTTCAACAAATCAAATCCATATCATGGAAAACTAATTTCCAAATATATTAAAAACACCAATACATTTATTGTTTTATTTGCGTAATAAAATCACCTATCTATTAAATATTGAGTTAAGGAATGTGGTTGTTTTTTAATGTTCGGCCACTACAACACGCTGGATTAAGCCCGAAGCCCGCTGCCCGCCCCCCCCAATCAATACCCATATTTCGCCCATAATTTTTTCAAAAAATCTCTAATTTTATTCTCGGCAGTATTGTTACCTGGGTTGTACAATTTTTTACCCCTTAGTTGGTCGGGGAAAAACTCTTGCTCCACAAAATTGCCTTCGTAAGCATGGGCGTATTTGTAATCGGTGCCGTAATGTAGGTTTTTCATTAGCTGGGTGGGCGCATTGCGCAAATGTAGCGGAACGGGCAGGTCGCCAGTTTCTTTTACCACTTGTTGTGCCTTGTTTATAGCTTCGTAGCTGGCATTGCTTTTGGGCGATGTGGCAAGGTAAACAACGGTTTGTGATAATATAATGCGGCTTTCGGGCCAGCCAATTACATTTACTGCATTAAAACAAGTATTGGCTAGTAAAAGTGCATTGGGGTTGGCGTTACCTATATCTTCGGAGGCTAAAATTAATAAGCGGCGGGCAATAAAACTAGGTTGTTCGCCACCAGCTATCATGCGGGCAAGCCAATATACGGCGGCATTAGGGTCGCTACCACGTATTGATTTTATAAAGGCCGATATGATATCGTAATGTTGTTCGCCTGTTTTATCGTATAGTGCCATATTTTGCTGTACGCTGGCCAAAACCAAATCATTGGTAATTTCTATTTGGGGGCTATTGGCGGAGTTAAGTACAATTTCAAAGGTGTTTAGTAGTTTACGACCATCGCCACCCGAAAGCCTAAGCAATGCTTCGGTTTGTGTAAGTAAAATTGTTTTTTGTTTTAAAACGATGTCGTTTTGTATGGCTTGTGCAAGTAGGGCTAATAATTCGCTTTCGCTGAGGGTTTGCAAAATATATACTTGGCAGCGAGATAAGAGGGCCGATATTACCTCGAACGATGGATTTTCGGTAGTTGCACCAATAAGTGTTACTGTGCCTTTTTCTACTGCGCCCAATAGCGAATCTTGCTGCGATTTAGAAAAACGGTGAATCTCATCGATAAATAATATGGGCTGTATGCCTCCTTTTTTGTAAACTATTGCTTTTTCAATCACATCTCGTACCTCTTTTACGCCCGAATTAATGGCACTTAACGAAAAAAATGGGCGGTTTAGTGTTTCCGAAATTATGAAAGCCAAGGTGGTTTTACCTACTCCTGGCGGCCCCCAAAACAACATACTGGGTATATTGCCACTTTCGATGGCTTTACGCAATACGGCATTAGGCCCTACCAAATGTTGTTGGCCAATATAATTGTCCAATGTTTTGGGGCGCATGCGTTCGGCGAGTGGGGTGTTTGGGTTCAATTTGGGTTAGTATTTAGTAGTTTCCCTCATGGTTGGGATTGGGGTAAAAATAAGGTTTTTTTCTGATGGCGGGCAACGGGCTTCGGGCTTTTGTAGTGGCCTGCGTAAGGGATAGTAGCGGTAGCCCGCAAAGCCCAATTTTTCATTGGGCTTGAGGACTACAAGCGGATAGCCCGACCCGTGTGGTGGGTTTTTGTGTGGGGAGGGGGTACGCCATAGTAATGCTTCGGGCTTTTGGCAACGGGCTTCGGGTAACGGGCAGATTACAGTGCCACCAAACATTAAAACTTTGTAGTTGGTGTGCCACCAACCACGGGTGGAAGCAGTAAGCCCGATGAGTAAAGAGGTTATTGATGCAATAAACAATTAGTTTTAATTGTTATTTAAACATCATAACTATTGCAAGTGTGATAAAAATCAGCGTTTTACAAGCACCCAACCATTTACAGTTTTGATATTATCAAAAGTTTTAAGCTTAATTGTATAATAATAAGTTGCTTCATTTAAACCTTCGGCTAGCCATTCGTTTTTATAATTTAAATTTTTATAAACTTGGTTTCCCCAACGGTTAAATATTTCTATTTCCACATTTTTGAAATTATATATTCCAAAAATTTCAAAAGTATCGTTTATACCATCACCGTTAGGGGTAAACACGTTTGGTATAAAAAAGGTATCTACCAAAGGAGTATAGTTTTTATCGTCGGTATCATTGCTAGAGCCAGATATATCTTCCACTGGATTATTTTTAGGATCAAACCCTTTGGCAATGGCAGTGTTTGCGTAGTAGCCTTTATCAATATCGGATTGTTTTATAATGTAACTTGCTTTAATAGTGGTATTATCAACCATGTTAGGTGCTAAACTTTTAATTGGCCCACCTGTTACAGTTGCAAAATTATCGGTAATATTTATGTTGTTAACGGTTACGTTTCCAGTATTGGTAACTGTAAATATGTAATCAATTCTATCTCCTACATCTTTTAAATTATTTTTATTTACATCTACAACTACGCTTGTTTTTAGTAAACTAATTTTGGGATTTTTAGGGAAAAGTATGTCGGTTGGCAAATTATTTGTTGTACTGTTTCCTGACGATGCTGAAACAGGGTTGCCTAAAGCATCTAAACCATTACTAAACGCTTTGTTCGATAATTTTCCTGCATCAATATTTGCTTGGGTTAACACATAGTCATACGAGACCGTACCAGTTTGGTTAGGGGCTAAGTTAGTTGGGTTTATAGGCACTTTAACCATTCCTAACATGGCATCGTTAATAGTTATATTGTTAATGTTAATTTTTCCCGTATTTGTTACGGTAAAAGTATAAGTAATTGTTTCGCCAATTTGGGCAAAACCATCTTTATTGGTGTCGTTAAAAACTGCTTTTTTTAACAAAAACATTTTACTGGTGCTACCACCACCACCGCCACCGCCTCCGCCTCCGCCATTGTTGCAGCCACCTATTGCTGCACCAATAAATACTGTGTTATTGGCTTTAGATTTTACAGGTGTATTTTGTATATTTTTACCGCTAGCTACTGCTGTATTTTCAACAGAAATTATATCGTCTTTGGTAATGGCATAGGTGTTAGTTGGAGTTAAAGTCCCAGATTTTCCTGGTGCTAAAGTTGATGGCGTTATAGGCTGATTTACCAAGTTAATTATAGGGTCGTTTATAACTAAGCTGTAAACATCAACTGTACCTTTATTGGTTACAGTAAAGGTGTATTCTATTTTGTCGCCAACATCTACTAGGCAATTGCCGTTTGAGTCAATAATTCTACCGCTTTTAATTAATTCTATTTTTAAGATAGGAAAAATAAGAATTGCGCTAGAGGTATCGGTAACTGTTGTATTTGTAATTGGTTCTAACGCCGATGTTGTTGCGGTATTTAATACCCTACCAGCTAAAGTATCGGCTGGTGTAATAACATATATTTCTGGAACTGTATTTATTTTACCAATTTGGGTTGGTTTAAGTGTGCTGGGTACAACTGCAGCGTTTAACTTAATTTTAGAATCTAAAATTTTTGCTTTCTCAATATCAACATTACCAGTGTTTTCTACCGAAAATGTATAAGTAATAGTTTCACCTGCTTGCGCTAATCCATCGTTGTTGGTATCGTTAAAATTTGGAGTTTTGTTTAAAGTAATGGCCGGAGAAAAAGCTACTAAAACTTTTGCTTTTATTGGATTTGAATATACAGCGTCTTTGGTTTTTAACCTATATGTGTATATAAAGGTATCGGGTTGTATTTGGGTATCGGGCAATATAAACGTTATATCGCCAGTGTTAAAGTTTACTGTCAAATCTCTTATATTAGATGAAGAGTTTAAAGTTTCAAACGTAACGGGAGATTTACCACAAAAACCATCGTTGGCTAATACATTTAAGGTTACAGTTTTTGATTTTTTGGTTTCTGCATCACTTAACCACTTAAAATCGTTTACCCCAACTGGTTTTACCTTAATTTTAATAAGTTCTGGTTCTTTTATTTCGCTTCCATCATCATTAACTACTACAAAATATACATCTTTTACAGCACCTAAAAAATTATTTACTGGTTTAAAGCTTATTTTACTGCCCTCTACTACTTTAAATTTTCCTTGGCCAGCTAAATTTAGGGCAGTAACTTTTTTGCCCAAAGAATCTAATAATAAAACAGTTTGTTTATTTGCAGAAAGCTCTCTTTTGCTATTATTTTTATTGCTTAATAAATCAAAAATAAATGGTTTTGTGGTGTTAAAAGGAATTTCAATTTCTTTAGATTGCTCATTAGGATTTTCACTGGGATTGTTATTGTTTAAAGTTTTATGCCCCTTAATTAAATTTGCACTATTTGCAAAAACATAATTTAAAGATACAAGAAAGCAAATACAGCAAAATAAACTAGTTAAAATCAAGAATCTTTTATTCATGTTTTATGGTATAAATAATTATTAATTTAATAAAAATATTAAACCAAAAATTAGAATGTTTTTTTAAATGATATTAATTGCATAAATGTATTTAAAAAATAATTTATTGTGAAATAAATTAATAATTATAAGTGCATTAACTTAAAAAACGCTAAGCCTTGGTTCGTGTATCCCACGAAACAAAAAAATTAATGTACAATATATTTATAAACAAAAATGGTGTTGCGTGAGAACAAGCACCGTAGCGGTAAATATTGTTTTAAACACCTTGTTTAACTAAACCCTCCACCGATAAATCCTCATTAATTAAAGGCCAATGAATACCGTAGCCAGAGGGTGAAATTTTAAAAAAATTTCTCTCTAAATTTGTAGCTAATTGTAGTTTTTGAGATGCTTTTTCTAGAGGAATTTTAATAGTTTTTTCGGCAAATTCTAAAAATATAAAATCTTTATCAAACCGCAGCTTATTGATATTTTCTGTTAGTACCATATTTATTTATTAAAATAACTATTCCAAGCGTCAACAATTAAATCAAAATGTTGATATATAATTTTTTTGATCTGTTTTTTATCCGAAACAGCCATGTTATATGCAAATGCTTCTTTAATTTCAATTTCTTCTGTTAATATCCAAAACTTACATTCCATATCTCCTTTTTCTGCGTGAATATGAATGGGCTCTAAACTCTCATTAGAATAAAAATAAAGCCTCCAGCCCAAAATAAATAAAACAGTAGGCATATTTTTAAGTTAAGCGCAACAATTATTTTTTAATGAATTACAACAAATGTAAGTATAACAAGCATACAATTTGTTTAAAACAAAATATTATTTGTTTATCTAATTTTCTAATTTTTCTACTTTCTGAAGTTTAAAATACATTTGTAATGCTCTATGCATTGGTTCGTGTCTCAACCAAACAAAAATTTAACGTAACTATAAAAATTATAGTGGTTTTGCGTGGGGATACGCACCACAACGGTGGGAGTATCAAACCCCGCTCTTCTAAATATATCTCATTTTTAAACAAAACTCAAAATTAAACGCTTTTCGAGGTTTGAAACCACGAAATTCATATCGTAGGATTTTTAATCCGAACATAAGCTTAGCTTAAATAAATCACAACAATCACATTTTATTAGGCATTTGTTTGTTTTCGGGTTACAAACCCTACCATTTGGGCTTCGACTTTACAAAAGTCGAAGAGCCGTAAATTCTATACAGCAGCTTTTAACTGATTGATTTGCAGATATAATTTCCCTATAAAAATTTTATAGGGAAAATTGAGCCCCATTGGGCAAAATCTGAAGAACCCTGTCACTCTGAACGATTGAAGAGTATAAAATACGTTGATGAGACTCTTCACTTCGTTCAGAGTGACAAGTGGTTTGTTGTTTAATAATCTATACAGAAGATTTTAACTGTTTGATTTACAGTTGCAATTTTTCTTATAGAAATTCGCACAAGCTGCTGTTCTAAAACTTTTTATAGGGATAATTGGGCCCTATTGGGGGGAAGTGGAACAGCGGGATTATTTTCTTTTGTAAAACCGTTCTAAGCTGGATGTTGCTATACCAATAGAACTAGAACGACTGTCATCAGTGTAGAACACCATATCTGTGTCGTCTAATCTTTTTATTAATGTATCTTCTTCTTTGTCTTTGATGAAATAAAGCACTACTTTATTATCAACCAACTTCCAAGTAAATGTTGCAGGATCGTGGTATTTATGATGATCTATACCCGAACCATCACTTTTAAACTCAATATAATATAATGATGTGTCATAATTAGTGCTGGTATATTCTTTTGTTAATACGTTGTTAGAATAGCTTTTTTCAATTGTTTTATTTAGACCCCAAATACCCACTATTTTAGAATTTGTATTGCCAATAACAACTTCTTTTTCTTTTTTACAAGAAATTTGAAAAAGTAGTATTGAAAACGAAAGTAAGGTTAAGGTGTATAAGAATAGTTTTTTCATCTTTTGAAATTTTGATTTTATTTTTTTGAAATTGTAACACATTCATATTAAAAAATGACATTATTTAATTTTTGTTAATATTATTTCTTGCCATTTAATTGTAGAATTTGGTTCAAATTTAGTTTGATCGCTAATACCTGAAAAAGTTAATATCTCATCAGTCAAAAGGTCTATATTAGCTGTTTCCACAATAGGGCTTTCACTTTTATATTGAGAAGTAAAAACTATTTTTTTACCATCTGCAGATATTTGGTATGTTCCTTTTTGGGTACTAATTTCGCCATTGTATTTTTCTGTGTGGGTTAAAAAAACTGATTTGTCTTCATTAAAAGTATATACATCTGTACCAAATTTATCCAACCTATCTTTTTTAGTTGTTGGGTCTTTAACACCAAGTTTTAAATCATAATTGTATTTGCCAGTTACTAACCAATTACCTATAATTTTACTTTTAGGAATCTCTTCAGCCTTATCTTTTTTACAGCTTGATGAACCAAACATTAAAACTGATACTAGTACAGCAAGTGTTAATTTAATTGTTTTCATAATTCTTGTTTTTTTTAAGTTTTTGTTTAAAGTATTGCCTATTATGTTTTGCGTTGTTCGGCTTGTCCGCCCTTATTTTCTGTTTTTGTACAGTAAAATTTATCTCCAAATATATAAAATAATACATACACCTGTATAGGTGCATTGAAAAATTAGTTTGCCTTTATTGCCAACATAATGGCAAGTATTCAAACTAAAACAGAAATTGAGCTTTACGTTATTAATAAAGTGCGAGAAATGAGGATGAAACTCAAAATTTCTCAAGCTCAGTTGGCTTTAAAATTAGATATGTCGGTAGGTTTTATTGGTCATATAGAAAGCCCCAAACACAGGGCTAAATACAATTTAAACCATCTTAATTTATTAGCTAAAATTTTTAATTGCCCGTTTAGTTACTTTTTTCCTGAAAGTCCCCTACCTTAAAATTTCTTTAAGTTTGATTGTTTCTGTTGTCATTATTTTAAAAATATTTTATTGTTTTTTGCTCTCAACGTAAATTACCTTACAAACATCTATAATATTGAAATATAAAATCAAGGCAAATTTGCCTTAATTCAAAATAAAAAATAAGCTAAGATTTGGCAGTGCCACAGCTTAGAGATATTACAGCAATTGCTATACTTGCCGCTAATGTTAGAAAGTATAGAATTGCCAAAAATTTATCGCAAGAAGCACTCGCAAACCTTGCTGGGGTAGAGTACAGCCAAATAAGTAGAATAGAGCGTAGGTTGCTTAATACAAGTATTTCGGTAATATTTGCCATAGGAAATGCAATGGAGGTGGCACCAAGCAAGTTATTAGAAAAATAGGCGGTAGTAAACAAAAAACTCAGTTTAATTTTACTTCTAAATACCAAGCTTATTACCTTACTACTGTCAGGCAAGAAATGCCCAAAAAATCCAACAAAGCGAATATTGGATTAGGCTTTTCAACGCATTTTATGGTTTCAGTTTTGTCTTATCAAGATATGTTTGTAATTGTTCAAAAGTCATACCTTTTATATCTTTTGAAATTTTGTCTTTGATTTCTCGAAAAGTTTTAACTGTGTCAAATTCTTTTACGATTTTAGTCTTCGTTTCCATGGTTTACAATTTCTTTTGGTGAATGAATTTCTAAAGTTGGATAACCTAAGCGTAAATTTATTGAATTGTATCCACGAATTCTGTAAATATTTACGATGTGTTTAAAATTCCAACTTACAAGCATATTTACTTTACTCAAAGTAGTCGTCGCAATATGGATACAGTCGTCTAAACTTGTTTCTCCAACAACTTTTTCGTCAACATAAGTCTGTGCAAGTTTCAGTCCTTCTGGTGTTACAAAAACCTTTTCTTTGAATTCATTCTTAATAGACTCAAAGTACTTCCTAATTCTTTCTGGTGCATTAGCCAATTCGGATTCTGTCAAATTTGAGTAAACACTTTTTATTTGACCCAAGGTTACTTTTTCAAAAAGTAATGTAGTTTCTTCTTCAAATTCTACATCGAAGAGTCCACCAAAAACTGATGTGTCAAAATAAAAACGTTGTTCCATATTTCAATTTAAAGTTTTCGCAATAACTCTCAATTATTTGGGTATTTTCTTTAGCTTACGCCCAACTATCAAACATACGCAATAACCACCAAAAAAACACCTTTCTAACTCATTAAAAAACAAACCTATAATTATCCCATTATTTTGCATTAACGATTGCAACGGCATCCTTTTTTTGCATCGGCTAAAAGCGAAGGCAACAAAAAAAGATAAAGCCCTTCCTTTGTCAGGGTAAATTCCAAGCGTGTTAAAATGCCCAAATAATCCTCCAACTTCCACCCAAAAAACAATTCACAATCTTTATAAGTTAAACCCAAAATTCCCGTATTTTTGCAAAAAAATAAAAACCCACCCATGAGCATCCAATCAGAAAAAGACCCACAAAAGCACATTATTATTAAAGGTGCTAGGGTGCATAACCTTAAAAATGTTGATGTTGCTATACCCAAAAATAAGTTGGTGGTTATAACAGGTATGTCGGGTTCGGGAAAATCGTCGTTGGCTTTCGATACTTTATATGCCGAGGGGCAACGCCGTTATGTGGAGAGTTTATCATCGTACGCCCGCCAATTTATGGGCCGTATGAACAAGCCCGATGTGGATTATATTAAAGGCATTGCCCCTGCTATTGCTATCGAACAAAAGGTAATTACTTCAAATCCACGCTCTACGGTGGGTACATCTACCGAAGTTTATGATTATTTAAAATTGCTTTTTAGCCGTATTGGCAAAACTATTTCGCCAGTTTCGGGCGGGGTGGTTAAAAAAGACTCGGTTACGGTGGTGGTAAATTATTTAAACAGTTTGCCTGCCGATAGTACCGTAACGGTTTTATGCCCGCTTTATCCGCACAACGACCGTACCTTAAAAGAGGAGCTAGCCGTATTGCTTCAAAAAGGCTTTTCGCGGGTAGAAATGAACGGCAGCATCCAAAAAGTGGAAGCTATTATTGAAGATAAAACCATTAAAAACAGCAAATTAAAAGATAATAAAACGGTTTTAATTGTAATAGATAGGTTGGTAACCAACCCCGACGATGAAACCCAAAGCCGTATGGGCGACTCGGTACAAACTGCTTTTTTTGAAGGTAAAGGCGATTGTTATGTGGATTTTGAGGGGCAACGCCAAACGTTTTCGGATAGGTTTGAGCTTGATGGGATAAAATTTGAAGAGCCTACACCCAATTTTTTTAGCTTTAACAATCCCTACGGTGCTTGCCCAAAATGCGAAGGCCACGGCAAAGTAATTGGTATTGATGAAGATTTGGTAATTCCAGATAAATCAAAATCGGTTTACGATGGTGCTATTGCCCCTTGGCGGGGAGAAAAAATGAAAGAATGGGCCGATAAATTGGTAAGTGTTTCTACCAAATTCGATTTTCCTATTCACCGCTCCTACAATCAATTAACAAAAGAACAAAAAGCATTAATATGGACAGGCAACAAACATTTTGAAGGCTTAAACCAGTTTTTTGCTTACGTTGAAGAGCAAGTTTATAAAATACAATACCGGGTATTATTATCTCGCTACCGCGGAAAAACCACCTGCCCCGATTGCCTGGGCACTCGCCTACGCAAAGATGCCAGTTATGTAAAAATTGATAATCGCTCGATTGTAGATGTAGTTTTAATGCCTTTAGAAGAAGTGTCAATATTTTTTGAGCACCTACAACTAGATACACAGCAACATAAAATAGCCAAACGCTTGCTGTTAGAAATAGCATCACGCATACAATTTTTGAATGATGTAGGCTTGGGATACCTCACGCTTAATCGCTTATCAAACACGCTTTCGGGTGGCGAATCGCAACGGATAAACCTAGCTACATCATTGGGCAGTAGCCTAGTAGGCAGTATTTATGTGCTTGACGAACCCAGCATTGGCCTGCACCCAAAAGATACTACCCGCTTAATTACGGTATTGCAACAACTGCGCAATGTGGGCAATACCGTTATAGTGGTAGAACACGAGGAAGAAATTATGCAAGCCGCCGACCATTTAATAGATATTGGCCCCGAAGCTGGTAGCCTTGGTGGTAATTTGGTGTTTTCGGGAAATTATGCCGAAATGCTAGTGGATGATAATAGCCTTACCGGCAAATATTTAAGCGGACGAGAAAGCATTGAAATCCCCGAAAGGAGAAGGAAATTTATTGATAGTATTGAGATAAAAGGAGCCCGAGAAAACAACCTGCAAAGTATTGATGTAAAGTTTCCGTTAAATGTGTTTACCGTTGTTACGGGAGTTTCGGGCTCGGGAAAAACATCGCTTATCAAAAAAATATTGTACCCAGCCTTGCAAAAAGCAATAGGCAATTTTATGGCCGAGCAAACGGGTGCTTATGATGATATTTTGGGCGATTTAAGTGCTATAAATCAGGTAGAAATGGTTGATCAAAACCCCATTGGCCGCTCATCACGCTCTAACCCGGTAACGTATGTAAAAGCCTGGGACGAAATTAGAAGCCTGTACGCCAACCTACCAGTTGCCAAAGCGGCCCATTTAAAACCTGCCCATTTTTCGTTTAACGTGGAGGGTGGCCGTTGCGATGTGTGCCAAGGCGAAGGCGAGGTAAAAATAGAAATGCAGTTTATGGCCGATATTTATTTGCCTTGCGAAGCCTGCGAGGGTAAACGATTTAAACAAAACGTTTTAGATATTGCTTACAACCATAAAAACGTATCCGAAGTGCTTGATTTAACCATTGATGAAGCCCTAATTTTCTTCGAAAGAGAGCCCAAAATATTATCTAAAATTTTACCACTTGCGGAGGTAGGCTTAGGTTATGTGCATTTGGGGCAATCGTCTAACACACTTTCTGGTGGCGAAGCGCAGCGTATAAAGCTGGCTTCTTTCCTTATAAAAGGCAACAATAGCAGCAAAACCTTTTTTATTTTTGATGAACCTACCACAGGTTTACATTTTCACGATATTAAAAAACTGCTAAAATCGTTTAACGCTTTAATTGCCCAAGGCAATACCATTTTGGTTATCGAGCATAATATGGATGTGATAAAATGTGCCGATTGGGTGATAGATATTGGCCCAGGCGGTGGCAACAAAGGTGGCAATTTAGTTTTTGAGGGTACACCCGAAGATTTAATAAAACACCCCACATCATATACGGGGCATTATTTAAAAGAGCGGTTTTTACAGCATAAGCATCAATAAATGACAGAAAACCAAAGCACCCGCATCAATAAATACCTTAGCGAGGTAGGCTATTGTTCTCGCCGTAAGGCTGATAAATTGATTGATGAAAACCGTGTAACTATCAATGGTTTAGTGCCTCAATTGGGTACAAAAATCACCCAAGGCGACGAGGTACGTGTGGATGGAAAATTGATAGCAACACCCGCAGAAAGCCCTATTTATTTAGCTTTTAATAAACCTATTGGCATTGTGTGTACCACCGATACAGCGGTAGAAAAAAATAATATTATTGATTATATAAAGCACCCAAAACGTATTTTCCCTATCGGCAGGCTAGATAAAGCCAGCGAAGGCCTTATACTGCTTACCAGCGATGGCGATATTGTAAACAAAATTTTAAGGGCCAAAAACAATCACCAAAAAGAATATATTGTTACCGTTAACAAAACCGTTAGCCCAGTTTTTATTGATGAAATGAGCCAAGGCGTACCTATTTTAGATACCATAACCAATCCCTGCGTGGTGGTACAGCTTAGCCGAAACAGTTTTCGCATCATTTTAACGCAAGGCCTAAACCGCCAAATACGCCGAATGTGCGATTATTTGGGCTATAAAGTTATCAAACTAAAACGCATACGCATTATGAACATACACTTGGATATGGCCGTAGGTAAGTGGCGCAATTTAACAGATGATGAATTGCTGGAAGTGAATGCGTTGATTGCTGGTTCGAGTAAAACGGCAGAGAGTAACGTTTAAGTTTTATAAATATTAATTCGAAATATTTTTCTATTAACCCCAATTCGATTTAATCCCTAACTTCGCAATTATTACCTCTTTTTTTTAAATAAATCACATTATACGCATTGTAATTAACATTTTTTAGGGTATGCTACTCAATTAAGTGGCTTATGACTCTCGCAAATTGGATTGAAAGGTTCAAACCGAAGTTCGATTAATAAATACTGTTTTTGTAATAATTAGGGCGTTTGCTGCCTGCGCAGGCAGCAAACGCTACCGTCGTTATTAAATAGCAAAATGACTTTGATTTTTTTTGAATTTTCTGTCACTTTTTCGCTGTTTTATTTGAATATTAACATAGAACACGCTCTAAAATTGTAAATAACATTGATTTACAGTAAATTATACTATAGTTTAATCATCATAACTCAGGTCGTTAGTTATTTTATATTGGTGCGTACACCCAAAAATGCCCTTATACCTTGGTTGGGTGCGTAAACATAATTAGGGTCGAAGGTTAAACCGTAGGGGTTATCAATTTCTAGGTTTTTATCAAATGGGTCGTTGGTACGGGCAATTATAAAAGGGTTGCCACGGTTAGGTGTCCAGTTTAAAAGGTTTTTTACGCCTCCATAAATTTGTATATTTTTAAAGCCATCGTAGGTTAATTGTATGTTTTGGATGCTCCACCAGGGCGAAAACGGTTTCCTTGGGTCTGTATTGCTTAAAAGGGGCAAACGCATTGGGCTGTAAATGTTTCCTGTATAATCTAAGCCTAGGTTTAGTTTTTTTATTTTGTACGATACCGCCCAGGTTCCTGTAAAGTTTTCGGTTAAAATTTGTTGTTGGGTTAAGCCATTTTGGGTTAAAGTATTTTCCATTAATGTAGCCCCTACAATAATTTTTAGGCCATTGTAAAAGGCAATATCGGCGTTTAAACTAAAGCCCTTACTTGTGGCATGGCCGTTAAGGTTATCGTAAATAATTTTGTTGGGGTTGGTTTCGTAATCGCCCACTATGCGGTTATTAAAATGGGTGTAAAATGCGGAAGCGTCTAATAATAAAGAGTTTCCGTTTTTGGTGTATATTTTTTTAATGTAGTTTACATTTGTGTTGTACGATTTTTCGGGGTTTAAAGTATTTTTAATTTCTACCACTCTTGCTCCAGTTAGGGCGGCGTGGTCTTCGGTAAATAAATTAACTACCCTAAAACCTGTACCTGCATTTAAGCGTAAAATATTTTTATCGTTAATGGTGTATTTATAGGCAAGCCTAGGGGTGTAAATATTGCCGTGGTACGTGTTATAATCGTACCTAAAACCCAATAAAAGTTTTTGTTTTTTGTTTAGTGTAATTTCATCTTGCACAAATATGCCAGGCAACATTGTTTTTTGAGGATTGTTTAAGGGGTTTAAATTGTTGGCGGTTGCGGTTGCTGGTGTATTATCATCGTAAAAGGTATAGCGTAGGGCGGTACCGAGTAAAAAATCGTTTCGACCTATTTGTTTATCCCAAGTTAATTGGCCAAAGGCAATATTTTGTTGTGCATTGTAAATTACGGTTCCGTAGCGGCTATCTTGCTTATGGTTGTTGTACGAAAAAGAAAGCATTAATTTTTGTACGGTTGGCAATTGGTAATTACCCAAAACCTCCCAACGGTTGGTGTAAATACTTTCGCCATAAATTTGGTTTCCACCTCTAAAGCTACTATTCCATCGCATATCGCCACCCCAGCGGTTTTCGTACATATAGCGGGTTGCGATACTAAATAAACGATTTTTTGTTCTATTAAAATTCCATTTTTGAAAAACCGAAATTCGGTTTTGTAGCGTTACGTCGGTAAAGTTATCGTGGTTATTATCTACTCTGTTATTAAAATTAAAATAATTTATTCCCGTTAATACGGATGCTTTTTTGCTGGCATTGGTTTTAAAACCTATATCAGCATTGTACTCTTGCCAACTGGTACCAAATAAATCGGCCGAAAATAGTGGGGCATCGCTTGGTTTTTTGGTGATAATGTTTATTAGCCCACCCACGGCTTCGCTACCATACAGGCTTGATGCTGGACCCTTTACAATTTCTATACGCTCTACCAATGCATTGGGAATGCCCGATAAACCGTACACCGTAGATAAGCTACTTACTATCGGCATGCCATCAATAAGCACCATGGTATATGGCCCTTCTAAGCCGTTTATGTGTATATCGCCCGTGTTACACACCGCACAATTAAGTTGTGGGCGTACACCGTTTACGTTTTGTAATGCTTCGTAAATATTGGGTGTTGGGTTTTTTCTGAAAAAAACAGGCGTAAAAACCTCAACGGGTACAGGGCTTTCTAAACGGCTTACTTCTTTCATCGTTCCTGTTACTACTACATCGCTTAGCTGATTGGCCAAGCTCGAAAGCTCGAAATTAATAATTAGGCTGTCTGTATCTTTTACGCTAATTTTTTTTTCGATTGTGCGATAGCCCACACTGCTTATGCTTATTTTGTATGTGCCAACTGGTATATTTTTAAGCGTATAATTGCCCAAACTATCCGTTATTACCGCAAATGTAGTGCCTTGCAAAGCAACACTTGCAAAATCGAATGCGTTATTTGGCGTACTTATTTTACCTGTTATAATAGCTGATTGCGCTTTTGCAAATTGTATGCAAATTAAAAATATGGCAAGGCTAAATATATTTTTCATTTAATTGTTTTTTATTTTGACAACAAAAATAATAATTTTAGGTTAATCTAAAAATAAAATTTTGTATGGCATAATATCTTTGTAATGGTGTTATCATTAACTGAAGAAAATTATTTAAAATCGCTATGCGAAAATTCAAAAGTAAAAATTCAAAAAACCTTTTCAATGGTTATTGCTGTTGTTACATTTTTGAATTTTTACTTTTGAATTTTCACTTAACTCTCTCACTCTTGTGAAAAATAAAAAACTTTATTAGTTGTTATACAATAACTTAAAGGCACATCAAAGGCATCTACATTATCGATACGATTTACAGGTTCAAAAAAAGAAAGACCTATTTTTACTACATCGTTTCGGCAAGAAGCCAAAAACCTATCGTACACACCCTTGCCATAACCCACCCTATAGCCCAAAGTATCGAACACCAAAAGCGGCACAAATACGGCATCAATGGCTGATGGCAAAATCACGTTGCCACACACAGGTTCGGGTATGTGGTATTTGTTTTCTTCTAGCACCGTGTTGTGGCTATATTGTAGGTGTTGGATGCTTAAATCGTTAAAATTGGTTTTGGGTATCGCAATTATAATATTGGGGAAATGGCTTTTAAAAAACGAAAGTACGCCGTAGGTATTTACCTCGTTAAGGTTTTTGATAGGCAAAAACAAGCTGATACATTTAATAGCACTCCAGTTAAGGTTTTTTAACTGGTTTACTATCGCATTGTTAAAATCCCGTAGCTGATGATCGGGTATTTTTTTTCTTTTGTTTAAGTATAAAGTACGTAATTCGTGTTTAAGCAATATGTTGATTTCGATAATGTTATACGTTTTTTTTGGATATTAAACAGGGTTTACATTTAAACTATAACGATTTAAGTAAAGCCCGAAAGCCCGTTGCCCGAAAGCCCGCCCTACTTCACCCGTTCTACATAAGCCCCCGTGGCAGTATCTATTTTAACCCTATCGCCTTGGTTTACAAACATGGGCACTTTAATTTCGATGCCTGTTTCGGTAGTGGCATATTTTAAAGCATTGGTAGAGGTATCGCCTTTTACAGCGGGCTCGGTGTAGGTAATTTCCAGTTCTACAAAATGCGGTGCCTGTGCCATAATAGGCTCTTCGCTTTCAAAGGCAATAATCACATTCATCCCTTCTTTTATAAACCTTGCTGTGGTGCCAAACAGGCTTTTGGCAATATTATGTTGCTCGAAACTTACGTTATCCATCACCACAAAATAATCGCCATCTTCGTATAAATACTGGTAATCGTTGGTTTCCACCCTGCATATTTCCACCTCTTCATCGGTACGCATACGCAGTTCTACAATTTTACCTGTTTTTATATTGCGCATTTTACCTGTGTAAAACGCCCCACCTTTGCCTGGGGTGCGGTGTATAAGCTCCTCAACCGAAACCAACTCGCCATTGTGCCTTAATATGTTTCCTGTTTTAATTTCTGATGCTTTTGCCATGATTATAATTTTTTTAATAGGGCGTAAATATATTAATATTTGGGTTTTTGTGGGCATAACAATGTTTACAATTTTTAAAAAGCAATGGTAACGAATATAAAAACGTATATATTTGTTTTTCATCGGCACAAAAAACCATAAACAATGCACCTATTTTACACTCCCGATATAAACGGTAACACGTACCAACTTAGCGAAGACGAAAGCAAGCATTGTATAAAAGTATTGCGTTTACAAATTAACGATGAAGTAAATTTGGTGGATGGGCGGGGCGGTTTGTATTTGGCTAAAATTGCCGACAGTCATCCCAAACGAACTATTTTACATATTATTAACCACCAAAAACAATATGGCAAGCGTAACCATTACTTACACATTGCCCTTGCGCCTACAAAAAATATCGAACGCTTGGAGTGGTTTTTAGAAAAAGCCACCGAAATAGGTATTGATGAAATAAGCCCAATAATTTGCGAACACTCGGAACGTAAAGAAATAAAAACCGAACGGGCTATAAAAATAATCACATCGGCGGTAAAGCAATCGTTAAAAGCCTATCATCCTATATTAAACGAGGCAAGCACTTTCTATAATTTTTTACATAACGCTTCCGCGGATGCTAAATACATAGCCCATTGCCACAATTTTGAGAAACAAGCCATCCAAAGTAGTTTTACCCCACATCAAAAATATTTAATTTTAATAGGCCCCGAGGGCGATTTTTCGCCTAGCGAAATTAGCGCAGCGCAACAAAGCGGGTATCAATCTATTACGCTAGGCAATGCCCGTTTACGCACCGAAACGGCGGCTTTGGCGGCCTGTTTTGAGATAAATTATTTAAATAGATTGTAATATGAAATTTAAAAAAACATTTTTTTTTATACCCAGCAATATTTTTGTGTTGATGATAATGCTGTTTTTCACAAGCACATTGCTTGCCCAGCCTAGCTACAAAATGGCCAAGCTAAAATATAATGGCGGGGGCGATTGGTATGCCAACCGTACTGCATTACCCAACCTTATAGCCTTTTGCAATCAAAATATAAAAACCAATTTCGACCCCAACGAAGCCATTGTTGAAGCCAGCAGTGCCGATATTTTTAACTATCCTTATGTGTATTTAACTGGCCATGGCAACATAACATTTAGCCCGCAAGAAGCCCAAAACATACGCAACTATTTAATGGGCGGTGGTTTTTTGCATATTGATGATAATTATGGTTTAGATAAATTTATACGCCCACAGATGAAAAAGGTTTTCCCTGAGTTGGATTTTGTGGAACTACCGCCCAGCCATGCCATTTATAACCAAACTTATACATTTACACAAGGCTTACCTAAAATACACGAACACGATGGCAAACGGCCACAAGGCTTTGCCTTAATTTACAAAGGTAAAATTGTTTGTTTTTATAGCTACGAGTGCGATTTGGGTAATGGCTGGGAAGATTATGGTACCTACCCCGACGATACCGAACAAAGCCGCCAAAAAGCCTTAAAAATGGGCGCAAACTTGGTGGAATATGCGTTTAAACAGTAGTTTTACATTATTTTATAGAGGCTGGCATACAACCAAGCTGCTTTTAATTTCAGTTTTTCATTCTGCTCTTTCAATTGGAAATGTAACACAACGGAATGCACCTCCCAAATCTGAATGCCGATCAAAATTGACTGTTTCTACATTAAAACCTTTTTTTAATAATTCTGCTTTAAG
>JAAFJW010000047.1 GCA_013298995.1 Sphingobacteriales bacterium
TGTAATAGCTCCGCCTACTGCCAATATGCTGGAGGTGGTGGAAGCCGTACTTAGCATTACCAAGTTGCCGCCACTAGCTAGGGTGCCTGCGGTGGGGGTAAGGGTATTGGTTACTTGTATCTCGTTGCCTAGGGTGATGGTTTGGCCTGCCCTATTTAGGGTAAAGTTATTTACTCTGTTGGTTGTGCCTGGGGTTAGTGCGGTAAGGTCGTTGGCTCCGCCTGTGCCACGGCTTACGCCAGGGGTGGTTACATTATCCATATAAAGGCTTCCTCCCATCGCTCCAGTTCCTCCAATAACTATATTAGAGAGTCCATTGGCTTGTAACGAGTTGGTAGTTGTACCTGCAAATGTGCCGTTAAGCGTCATCGTGAAAGAACCGATAACAAACTTGCCTGGATTAAGTGTACAGGCACCATTTACAGTAAAGGCTTGCTCCCCCGTCACATTAGAAGAATTGTTTACCCGAAGATTATTTACCGTGAGGGCAACGGGTTCGGTTAAAAAAGTACCCGTGTTTTGGGCACCCGCTCCATAATATTCGTAATTGGCTAAACTAGAAAAATATCTTTTTTGTGTTTGTATGTTCCCCACATTGCGTGTTTGGTTAGATGCAGATGGCGAATCGGAGTTGATACCCGACAGGTGGGCTGTTTTTAGCGTAGCCCCTCCACCAAGGGTAAAGTATCCGCCACTTTGTGCACCAGTAATTAAATAAGTACCCACATCTAAGGTAGCACCACTAAAAATCTCCCAAGATTCGCTCGTGGGACCAGTAGCAAAATTATTGGTTAGCGTACTTGTACCAGAAACCACCCAAAAAGTAACCTCGGTAGTGGTGGCCGAAGCTGTAGTGTTGTGGATAGTTTGCGCCGTACCGTTAAACCTTACCAAACCAAAAGAGCCCAAAACAGAAGAATTAGAAGATATGAAAGTACCACCCGTTTTAGAAAAATTGCCACCCACATTTAGTTTTACAGCCAAATTGTCGATGGTATTTGCACTCGAAAAATCTATTGTACCATCAATAATGGTAACATTGCCCGTTATGGTATGTATATGGGTAGCGCCACTAGCTAAAGCGGTGTTGTTTAAAATTAATGTACCATTGGCTACCCCAACGCCTGGCGTATAAGCTGCGGCGGTTAGTGGTGTACCAGGAGCCGACTGCCCCATGGTTAAAGTACCCGAATTAATACTAGCTACCGTATTAAACGAATACACTCCTGCGGCAACTGCATTGCCATCAATGGGATTCCAAACATACAAGTCGCTACAATTTAGGTTGTCATTAAAAGCAGCGGTATTAAAATCTTTATCAAAACATACATATCCCGATGTATTTATTCTGCCAATGTTAACCGCATTAGGTCCGCTTATATGTATCCGAGAACCTGCAACGCCAACCAACTGGCCTCCGCTAGTAGTTATTAAATCTTTAAACAAATCTATCCTACAACCATTATTTATATTTACCCTGCCAGTACCCGTAATTTCTAAATTACAGCCCTCAAGCCTGCACTGCGATGCGTTTACATCGTCTATATTTACAATAGCACCGCTGGCTACCCTAATGGTAGCAGGGGGATTGCCAGATGCAAAAGTTTCTCTTGCCCAAGACCACCCCAAGGCCGACCGTGTACGGGGCGAAGTGGTAAAATTTCTATACTCTAACACAGCGGTAGAGGCATAGCTTGGTGAGCCTAAATTATAGGCATCGCCTTGTATAGATAAAGTACCACCAGCTATTATTTGGGTAGAGGTGGTATTTTTATTGCCTGTATTTGTTAAAGTAAGATTGTAGTATTTAATGGTATTACCTGTACCACCTGGCACCGTTTGATCACCAGGCGCATTAAATATAAAGTTAGAAGTGCCTGGGGCAAATGCAGAATTAACTGGGTCATAGGTAGCTGTGTGAGTAAAATTATAGTTTATTGTAAAATCGGCACTTTCACATACAACATAATTACCTGTTGTATGTGCACCTGCTATAATAAGTTGTGAGTTATACACGCCCCCCATTACATTTTGATAGCCAGTACTGTTGTACTCTACCTGAAAATTATAGGTGCGACCCGAGGTTACAGGAGTTGAGAAATTGCTATTGATTAATAATTTGCCAGTTGTGCTGGTTGCTGCTACATCGGATGCCGTAGTAAAATTGCCAGACAATGCATTGAGTACAAAAGCATTGAAAGGAATGGTAAAGGTACAGCCATTGTTAATGGTTAATACACTATTTACCGTAGTAACCAAACTGCTACCCTGTAAGGTTTTGATACCACTACCGCTGATGGTTAAATTGCCATAGGTAGCAACAGGTACTGTTTGCGCACCAGCTACATTAAATACAACTGTACTACCAGTAGCTAAAGTACCCAAGGTTGGGTTAGTAGTATTGGTGATAGTTAAAGTATGCGAGCCTGACGAGGAGTTTACTATATTAATAACATTACCTGTTAAGGTAAAGCCAGACGGAATGGTAAAATTTACAGGGGCACTTGCTACAGTACGCCCCAGCTGAATGGTAGATCCTAAACCACTAACAGCAAAGTTTGCATTTAAAATGGGGGTAGTTGTACCATTTTCGGAAATAATGAATCTATTACCCGCAGTAGTAAAATTGGCTGGGCGAGTTGGTGGTCCTCCAACACCATTCGCATTTGTACTCCAACTAGCAGTATTATCAATTAAACCAGTACCATTCCAGTTATAATCTGTTGCAAAACATGTGAAGCAAAAAGTAGATAATACAACAAAAAGTAGTAATTTTTTCATATCCTTATAAGTTTATTATTATAATAGTTTATTACAACAATCAATTTTCGTGATAAATTTGTTATAAACAAAACTTTTCGTGTAACAAATGTGTTACAATTAACTGTTTTTTAGCTTGTTAACCTTTAAAGGCTTATTAAAAAAAATGGATAACGTTATAGTTAAAGCAATTAGCTTTTTAATACTTTAAAAAAATAAAACGTAGGGTGGGTAGTGGGTAGTAGTTAGTGGGTAGTAGTGGTAAGCAGTTGTTTTTTAATGGGTTTAGGCATAATAGACTTTATAAAAATTAGAATATGCGGAGGCTTAACGCTGCTAAGCCCGTTCCCAGCAGCTAAAAAGCTCGTTGCCCGAAGCCCGATTGCCCGAAGCTCACACCACTTCATCAACCAAGTAAAATAACGACTGGTAATTGTGGCTTGTGGCTTCGCTTAATGCCATTTCGCAGGTTTTGGCCGATGAATAATAGCCGTCGTATTGTTTTTGATTTACTTCGGTGGCTTCGTTATTGGTGGCGGCTTGGGTAAGGCCTGGGTAATAAAAACCTCTATCGCCAGCCATACCGCAACAACCAGCTTGAACGGGAATATCGTATTTTATGGCACAAGCGTTGCCTATTGCGTGTAGTTGCTGTTGCAATCCCATTTTGGTAACACTACATACGGGATGAAATACAATATTTTTTTGGGGGTGGTTGATGCTTAAATTGGGCAACAACATTTCTGTAATATAATTTATAGAATCGAGTATTTTAAGTGTATCAAATTTTTGCTGATTTTGCACCGATAAATAAGGCCTTGCACCGTGTAAACTTTGGGTACATGAGGTTACATCCATTAATATAGGAATACTTCCGCCTTGTGTCCAAATCCATAATTTATCAATAATACTATTTGCACTATGCGAATACGCTTGAGCAAAACCTTTTGACGAAAATGGCTGCCCGCAACAATTACCCGCTATGTCATTGGGTATTAATACACTAATTCCTGCTTTTTTGGATACAGATAACACCGTTTCGGCAAGCGATTTTTTATTTTCTACATCGGCACCCATTACCCTGGTAATGCATGATACAAAATAAATTATATCGGGTTTGGCTGGTGCCGATAATGGCATGTGGCTAGGCCCAGTAAGCTGCTTAGTCCATAATGGCATAAATGGCAATATTTTTTTAATGGCTAGCGTAAACTGGTACATGCTATTTTTACCCAATACACGGTTTACCACACCGCCCGCTTGTAAGCCAAATTTTAAAATACTTTCTAGCAATATAAAGTTTTTTGCTACCTGTAATGCAATCGTATTTGCCCTTGCCGAATGGTTTTCGGTTCTTAATTTTTTTACCAAATCGCCCGTATTTATGCTTACAGGGCAATCGGTAGCGCACAGGCCATCAACGGCGCAGGTATCTAAACCTGCAAATTGGTATTGCTGCAACAATATTTTTTTATCGCTTTGGTTGTTTTCTAGCGTTAATCTTTGCAAAGCCCGGCGTATTACTATTCGCTGGCGTGGTGTTAGGGTAAAATCTTTGCTTGGGCAGCGGTTTTCGCAATAGCCACACTCAATACATTTATCCACCTCCGTTTCTACTACGGGCAATGTTTTTAGGTTTTTAATATGGCAATTGGGGTTGTTGTTTAGTATTACATCGGGGTTTAGCATCCCGCAAGGGTCAACCGCTTTTTTTAGTTCTTGCATTATCGCGTAAGCATCATCGCCCCATTCGTTTTTTACAAAAGGGGCAATTTGCCTACCTGTGCCGTGTTCGCCTTTTAAAGAGCCATTGTACTTTTGTATAACCAATGCGGCTAGTTCTTTGGCAAATAAATCAAACGATTGTATTTCGGGTTCATCGTTCATTAATTGCGACATTACAAAATGCAGGTTACCCTCTTTGGCATGGCCAAATATAATGCTGTTATCGAAGCCATATTTTAGCATCAGTTGCTGTATATCTATTACACCTTCGCCAAGTTTTTCGATTGGCAAAGCAATATCTTCGAGCAATACCGTTGTTCCCTTTTTTCGGGCAGCAGCCACCGATGGGTACATGCCTTTTCGTAGTTTCCAATATGCAGCTTGCTGAACGGTATCGGTAGTAAAATGTAAAGGATGCAATAATTGCAAAGGCTGTAAAAATGGCTGGGCATTTGCAAACTTGCTATTAAGCAAGGTTTCGTTTTCGGCTTGGTATTCTACCAAAATTGCCGTAGCATTTGCGGGCAATTGCTGTATAAGCAATGGGGCATCTTTTTGGTATTGGATAGATTGTAACGCCGCCCTATCCATTAGTTCTAATGTTTCGGCACCCGATTGTTTTAATGCTGGTATGGCTTGGCAAGCTGTTAAAGGATTGTTAAAATACAGTAAACCCGTAATTTTAAATGCGTTATCGGGTATTGTATTAAAAACTGCTTCTTCAATAAAAGCCAAAGTACCTTCGGCTCCTATCAATAAATGGGCTAATATATCTAAAGGATGTTCAAAATCTAAAAAGGCATTTAAACTATATCCTACTGTGTTTTTTATTTTGTATTTCTGTTTTATTTTATCAAGTAATTGGTTATTATCCAGCAAGCGTTGTTTTAATTGTAAAAGGGTGTAGCAAAGCTGATTTTCATCTTTCTCAAATCGTATATAATCTTCGTTTACTTCGGTATTGTAAGCTGCGCCATTGGGCAACATAAATTTTATATATTTTAAAGTGTGGTACGTATTGTGTTGTACACCGCAGCACATCCCACTCGAGTTATTCGAAATAATACCACCCATCATAGCGGCGTTTATTGAGGCTGGGTCGGGCCCGATTTTACGCTGATACTTTTTTAGTTGTTGATTTACCTGTGCGGCTATCACACCTGGTTGTACACGTACCAAGCGGCCATCATTTTCTACACTACAATTACGCCAGTAGCGGCTTAAATCCACCAATATACCATCCGTAATGGCCTGGCCCGATAGGCTTGTACCCCCAGTACGAAACACCATAGGGATGCTATGTTGCTGAGAAAGCAAAAAAAGTTTTTTTATTTCGGTGGCTGTTGATGGTTGTACTACGGCTTGTGGTAGCAGGTAATAAAAACTGGCATCGGGCGCAAAGGCATATCTATCAATTAAATTGGCTTTAATTTTAGTGGCTGGGAGGATAGATTGTAGGTGTAAAAGAAGGTTGTTCATTAAAAACGGGTTGCTTATATTTTTACTTTAGTACATAACACAACGGTTCGTTGTTTTTCTGTCGTTTAAATTTCGTCATTGTTAATAATATTTGTAAAGGAGCCTGCCTGCGCAGGCAAGCCGCTACCGTCGTTAACGCTCTAAAATCGTAAATAACATTGATTTACAGCAAATTATACTATAGTTTAATAATAGAACTGAGGCTGTAATGTAAAATAACAACAAAAAATCCAGCATAACTAATACTGGATAAGATTTATTTTTTGATTTACGTAAATAATTGCGGAGTTAGGGGTTAATACTAAAAATCAGGTTATTAAACATTTAGCATTCGCACATAAGTTAAATTTAACGATAAAAAAACCTCCCTCGTATATACGAAGGAGGTTAAAAAAAATTAACTTATTATTTTACGGTTGACATGTGCATTAACAAATCAACCAGTTTGTTAGAATATCCCCATTCGTTATCGTACCACGAAACTACTTTTACAAAATTATCGTTAAGTGCTATACCAGCATCGGCATCAAATATCGAAGTGCGGGCATCGCCCAAAAAGTCGGATGATACTACGGCATCTTCGGTATAACCTAATATTCCTTTAAGTTCGCCTTCGGAGGCATCTTTCATGGCTTTTTTAACTTGCTCGTAAGTAGCTGGTTTTTCGAGGCGTACGGTTAAATCAACCACCGAAACATCGGCCAATGGTATCCTAAAAGCCATGCCTGTAAGTTTTCCTTTAATGGCGGGTATTACTAGGCCTACGGCTTTGGCTGCCCCAGTTGATGATGGGATAATGTTTTGCGATGCGCCACGGCCGCCTCTCCAGTCTTTGGCCGATGGGCCATCTACCGTTTTTTGGGTTGCTGTGGTAGCGTGTACGGTAGTCATTAAGCCTTCAATAATCCCAAAATTATCCATTAATACTTTGGTAATAGGGGCCAGGCAATTGGTGGTACACGATGCGTTAGATACTATGTTTTGGCTAGCCAATAATGTTTTATGGTTTACGCCCATTACAAATGTAGGGGTATCATCTTTAGCTGGTGCGCTCATTACCACTTTTTTAGCGCCTGCATCGATGTGTTTTTGAGCGGTTTCTTGGGTTAAAAACAAGCCTGTTGATTCGATAATGTATTCGGCACCTACTTCATCCCATTTAAGGTTGGCTGGGTCTTTTTCGGCGGTTACCCTAATGGTTTTCCCGTTTACTACTAAGTGGCCGTTAACTACTTCTACGGTACCATCAAACCTACCGTGGGTAGAGTCGTATTTTAACATATAAGCCATATAATCTGGCTCTACCAAATCGTTGATTCCTACAACGTCGATATTTTTTTTAATGGCTGCTCTAAAAGCTAATCTGCCGATACGGCCAAAGCCGTTGATTCCAATTTTCATGTTGTTTAATTTTTATTTGCGTAATAATTTATTAGGTTATATATGGGTTCTTTAATTACAGTTACAATATTAATATTATTTTCGGTAGCAGTTTCTCTTAAATAATCTTGAAAATTACCCGCTATGGTGCCCACAAAATAAATGGGTTGGTGGCTGCCATAAATAGCTATTAATGGTTTTAAATACGTATTTATAAATAAATTAAATCCTTCAGTAATTAGGTTTTTAATATAAATATCGTTTCGGTTATCCATAAAAAATCCCGTAAAGGAGCTTAAAAAAATATTGGGATGTGTGTTTTTATATATTTTATCGATTATTTGCTTGCGGTCTAAATCATATTTATTTTTGAATAATTGATGCAAGCTGGTGGGTAAACTTTTATTTAAAAATGCTTTTACTAATTTACGTCCCAGCCAATTGGCCGACCCTTCGTCGCCCAGTATATAGCCTAAGCCGTAATTGTTTTCGATATTTTTTTTGCCGTTAAAGTAAGCAGCGTTAGAGCCACTACCAATAATGCAGGTAATGCCTTCTTTATCATCGCAACTTGCTTTAGCTGCTGCTAGCATATCGTGATGTACAAAAACCCTGCTAAATTTAAAAAATTTACTAAAAGCGTTATGTATTATTTGGTTTCGCTCGGGCGATGATGCGCCTGCGCCAAAAAAGTATATTTTTTTTATTTTTTCGGCAAAGTGAATCAGTTTTATATTTTTATTTAATAAGTTGTTGATAAATTTTTCGTCGTTAAAAAATGGGTTTATACCCGCTGTTTTAAAATCGGCTACTACCTCTCCTTTGCTGGCTAGTTTCCAGTTGGCATATCGGGTACCGCTGTATATAATTGCAATCATATATAATTAAGCTAGTATTACCGCCATTTCCATTAAATCATCTTCTAACTTAAAATCATGGAAATGTATTGCTTCGCTTAAGCTAGTTAAGCATATAGCATTGCCTTTAAGGCCTACCATTTTATGTGTTTCGCCTTTTAATAAGGCATTTACGGCGGCAAAACCCATACGGCTACCCAATATTCTGTCAAATGCGCTTGGGCTACCTCCTCTTTGTAAATGCCCTAAAATAGTAACCTTGGTATCATAAAAATTTATTTTTTCTTTTACTAGTTTGGCTACATTATAAGCACCTCCGTTTTTATCGCCTTCGGCTACTATTACAATGCTCGACGATTTTTTGTTTAATGCACCGTTTTCTATTTTGGTAATTAGTTCATCAATTGCGGTATCAACCTCGGGCAACATAATAGCTTCGGCTCCGCATGATATGCCTGCCCGTAATGCGATACAACCTGCATCACGCCCCATTACTTCAATAAAAAACAGCCTATCATGGGATGCTGCTGTATCTCGTATTTTATCGATAGCTTCGATAACGGTATTGGTTGCCGTATCAAAGCCTAAAGTATAATCAGACCCATATAAATCATTATCAATAGTACCTGGTACGCATATTATGGGGATATTATATTTGTTCGAAAACCGCTCGGCTCCTGTAAAAGTACCGTCGCCTCCTATGGCTACCAAAGCATCAATACCTTGTTTTTTAACATTTTGATAGGCTTTTTCCATGCCTTCATCGGTTTTAAAATCTAGGCATCGGGCGGTTTTTAAAATTGTGCCTCCTATTTGTAGGATATTGCTTACCGAGTGCGCCGTCATGGGTTTAAAGTTATCATCTATCATCCCCTGATAACCCTGCATAATGCCCACCATTTCTAATTGGTGGTATAGGCCAGTACGCACAACTGCTCTTATACAGGCATTCATACCTGGGGCATCACCACCAGATGTAAATACTGCTATTTTTTTTATTTTCGACATTGATATTTTAAGCTTTCGTTTAAAAGAAACACTAAGATAAGGTGTAATTTTTACACTAAGCAATATTTTTTACTATTTTTAACTTTTAATATCATTTTTGATTATAAACCGCCAATTAAAACGAATGGAAAAACTGTTGCAAAACTTTGATTCTATATTTTCTATAGATTGTATCATATTTGGACTTAACGAGGGCGAACTTAAAATTTTGCTTATCGAGCGTAACGAAGAACCTTATAAAAGTTGGTACGCATTACCCGGTAATATTGTAAAACAAAACGAAAGTATTGATGCTGCTGCGCAACGTATTTTGTACGAACTTACTGGCTTAAAGGGTATTTATATGGAACAGTTTCATACCTTTGGCGAAGTAAACCGGCACCCATCGGGCAGGGTAATTACAGTGGCTTACAATGCTATGATAAGGCTAGATGGTACCAAAGAGCTAAAACCTGTTACCAATTATGCCAGTAAGGCATTTTGGATGCCTGTAAAAGATATGCCCGCTTTGGCATTTGACCATACCCAAATTTTTAATAAAGGATTTGATAAAATAAGAAGTAAAATTAGCTACGAGCCTATTGCCTTTGAACTATTACCCGAAAAATTTACCTTAACCCAATTACAGAGCTTATATGAGGTGATTTTAAATAAAGAATTGGACAAAAGAAACTTTAGAAAAAAAATGCTGGCTTACGATATTTTAAAAGAACTGGACGAAAAACAAGAAGGCGTATCGTTTAGGGCTGCCAAATTATACAAATTTGACAAACGTAAATACGCTAAATTTTTTCAAAAAGAATTATCATTTGGTAAAGATTAGCAATTACATAATTGCTTATTTTTGGAAATAGCTAAAACCGAATACAATTAATTTACATTAATAATTTTAAAAATTATGAAAAGACTAATTAGTTTATTAAAAAATAAATATTTTATAGCAAGCATTGCTTTTGGGGTATGGATGCTGTTTTTTGACCGTAACGATTTAATATCTCAATTTGATTACCGTAGTGATGTAATGAAACTAAAAAACGAAAAAGAATTTTATGTGAAAGAAATTGCACAGGCAGAGAAAGACCTTACCGAATTAACCACCGACCAACAAAAATTAGAAAAATTTGCCCGCGAAAAATATTTGATGAAAAAAGATAATGAGGATGTTTTTGTGATAGTGGAGGAGTAGGTAGTTTTAGTGGTTAGTGGGTAGTGGGTAGTTTTAGTGGGGAGTTAAATACAAAAAAAAGGCAATGTAATTAAACACTGCCTTTTTTAATATGCTAACAAATAAAATGTTATTTTTTATTCGCTTCTTGCTCGGCTTGTTTTAATGCTCTGGACATAATAACCGAAACAATGGTATCTTCAGGTACATTGGTAATGGTAAAACCATCTGTTTTTAAATCTCTTACCCTTACAGATTTACCTACTTCGAGCACCTCCATACCTACTTCTACATACTGAGGCATATTTTTAGGCAAAGCGTTTACTTTAAGTTTACGTAATTTTTGAACCAGCTTACCCCCCATTTTTACCCCTGGCGATGTTCCTGTTAATTTAACGGGAATTTCCATTGTTAAAGCTTTATCATCAAATAATTGAAGAAAATCAATATGGATAATTTTTTCGGTTAAGGGATGAAACTGTATATCTTGCATAATGGCTTTAACTTTAGCCCCAGCTACCTCTATTTCAACAAAATTAACCTCTGGTGTGTAAACCAAATCTTTTAAATCGGTTGCTGTAATTGCAAAATGCACTTGATTTTTACCACCATATAATACGGCTGGTACTTTACCTGCGTAACGCAATTCCTTTGCGTCGCGTTTCCCTACGTTCTCTCTTTGAGAACCGCTAATTGCGATTGTGTTCATTTGTTGTAATTTATGTATATAATTTATTAATATTAAACTTTAAAAAGTGCACTTATCGAGCCGTGTTCGTTTACATTGGCAATAGCTTTGGCAAACAAATCGGCAGTAGATAATACCTTTATTTTATTACTTTCGGTTTTTACGGGTATGCTATCGGTAACAATTAATTCTAGCAAAGCCGATTTTTCGATAGTTTCATACGCATTG
This sequence comes from Sphingobacteriales bacterium, assembly GCA_013298995.1. Lineage (GTDB taxonomy): Bacteria > Bacteroidota > Bacteroidia > Sphingobacteriales > Sphingobacteriaceae > Pseudopedobacter. The sequence continues at coordinate 11,291 of JAAFJW010000047.1, forward strand.
CCCGATAGCACAGCATGTGTACATACTGCCCGCACACTCCTTGCTCCGTTTTCCATAATTAGGCTTGCAGCTTTAGATAATGTACCCGCAGTATCTACAATATCATCCATCAGTACAATATCTTGCCCTGTTACATCGCCTATTATCGACATTGATTCGATTTCGTTGGCTCGTTTTCTACGCTTATCGCAAATAACTACTTCGGCATTAAAAAATTTGGCAAAAGTACGGGCTCTGTAACTACCTCCCATATCGGGCGATGCAATGGTTAAGTTTTCTAAGCCTAAACTTTTAATATAAGGTACAAAAATTACCGAGGCATCCAAATGATCAACGGGTATATCAAAAAAACCTTGTATTTGCGAGGCATGTAAATCCATCGTCATTACCCTATCGGCACCTGCGGCGGTTAATAAATTAGCTACCAATTTAGAGCCGATAGATACCCGAGGTTTATCTTTCCTATCTTGCCTAGCAAGCCCAAAGTAGGGGATTACGGCCGTAATATAATGTGCCGAAGCTCGCCTAGCGGCATCAATCATCATTAATAACTCGATTAAATTATCATTAGGCTGGCAGGTTGATTGTATTAAAAAAATATCACAACCACGTACACTCTCGTTAAAATAAGGTTGGATTTCGCCATCCGAAAACCTCGAAATAACCAAATCGCCCAATGGCCTGCCGTAACTTTTGGCAATCCGTTCGGAGAGTACTTGTGTACGCGAACCCGAAAATAATTTTACCGTATTAAACTGTAAGGGCATTTTATATGTACGTGATAAAATAAAAAAAGCTGGATGCAAAAAAATGTGCTAATCCAGCTTTTTATTGTTGTGTTGCCCGACCAGGGTTCGAACCTAGACATACGGTACCAAAAACCGTTGTACTACCATTATACTATCAGGCAAGCTTTTCGTTTAAAAATATATTTGTTTTTAAACGGAATGCAAATATAGGTGCATTAGCCAATTGATGCAAACTTTTTTTTAAATAATATATTTAGCTGTTTTTTTACATGACCGAACACGGCTTCGGGGCAACCTCCTTTTTGATTTCGGATTTTTGATTTTTGATTTAGCAATTTTAGGGTTTTTGATTACTAAAACGCTTTATTTGTACTTAAAACAAGGTTTAAACGGATTATTATAAACCTCGGTTTGATTATTAAACCATTTTTTTTATAGTTTTAATGATGATTTGGGCGTTAACTGCCTACGCAGGCAGGCCGCTATCGTAGTTAACGCTTTTAAACCGTAAATAACATTGATTTACAGTAAATTATACTATTGTTTAATAATCGAACTTAGGTTATAAATAAAAAATCAACTAATTTACCAAGTAATATAATTGGTTAAAATTATAAGTAATGCCCAATACTAGCCTGCCAGCGGGCATTGGGTGGTCATCTTTGGCAGCCCAAATATTGCTTTGTAGTGCCATATTTAGGCTAATGTTTTTGATAAAAAAATCGATACCAAAACCTCCCATTAGGTTGTTCATTACGTGTTGGCCTGTTTTTACGCCTTGGTATTTTTCGCCAGCCGAATATTCGTAAGCAAATTGTGCCGATGGAACCATTTTTAAGGTATTGTTTAGTTTTACATTATAAAAAAAGTTTAAAAAACTGGTAGTACTATTGGCTATGCTTTCTTGTTGTTGATTTTGGCCATTTACTTTATAGCTAGCACTTAAACTTAAACCCGCTTTTTTATATCCTAAAATATAGTTTAGGTAAGCAAAACCATCGGTGCTGCCTGTACCTGTTTGGTGTAATGTGCCAAATTTTATACCTTCAAAATTTTCGGCATTAAATTTACCTGTGGGGAGTTTAATGCCTAAGCCAACAATTAAACGCTGATTTAAAGTGGGTTTATCTAGCTTGCGCAAAAGGTGGTAGCCTGCAAATAGGTTTACATCGCCTATCCCCGTAAGGGTACTTGTATGGCCATTATATTTTTCGGTATTGCTGTTGTAGGGTACAATGGCGTTAAGTTCGATGCGTTTACTTAAAAAGTATCTTGCTCTGATTTCGGTGGCTCGGTAAACTTCGTAATCGCTGGGGTTGCCATTATGGCCGGTAATGGGGGCATTGGTTTGCTTGTTAAAATTAAAAAGTTGCGCACCTTGTGGAAAAACAGGATGTTTTTGCCCTCGGTAGCCGCCAAACGAGCGGTAACGGTGTAGCAAGGTAATGCCACTTTGGTTATCGTAAGGCGTAATGCCCATGTAGCAACCGCAAATATCGCAGGCTGTTGCGCTATAACTTAGTGCCATAAAAAACATAAAAAAAATCCATTTATAGTTGCGGAAGTTCGGCAAATTTAGGGTCGTGTATAAATTCATTATCAGTTAGGGTATTTAAAAATGAGATAATTTGTTGTTGCTCGATGACGGATAGTGGGATGCCCAAAACACCGTTTTCTTTTAATTTTGCGTCTAAATTAGCATGGTTTTGTACGCCCGAGTTATAATGTTTTAAAACATCTACCAAAGTGGCAAACTGGCCATTATGCATATAGGGGCTGCTCAAAGCTATGTTGCGTAAGCTGGGCACACGAAAAGTTCCAAAATCGGCCACAGCCAATGTAATGGTTTCGCGGCCAGCATCTTTGGGTATTAAATCTAAACCGTTAGAGCGAAAAGTGTTATCGGTAAACAAAGGCTCGGTATGGCAACTATTACATTTTTGTTTAAACAGATTGTAACCAGCTAATTCGTCGTTGGTAAATTCTCCACCTTTTTCTTTACGAATGTACTTGTCGTAAGCCGAGTTTGCCGAAACCATCATACCAGTAAACTGGGTAAGGGCTTTAAATATGCGTTGCGAGTTTATTTCGGTACTGCCAAAAGCATTTTTAAATAAAGTTGGGTAAGGTGTTTTTTTGTTGAGTGTTTTAACAATATTATCTAAACTATTTGCCATTTCGCAAGGATTGGTAAGGGCGTTAAGTGCCGATAATTCTATGTGGTGTACGCCACCATCCCACATAAAATTGGGTTGCCAAACCAAGTTAAAAAGTGTGGGAGCATTACGTGTGCCAAAGCAATTATTTACACCGTGGCTTACCTTATGGTCTAAATTTGCAAAGGCTGCAAATTGCTGGTGGCAGCTGCCACAATTGGTGCTGTTATCAATAGATAGTGCGTTTTCGTAAAATAAACGATGCCCCAAATCAAAGCCTGCTTGGCTTACTGCATTATCAGTAAACTGGTAAATAGGCGTAGGGAAATTAGAAGGTGCTACAAACGTTATTGGGGTTTGTAGTAATTTGCTATCGTTTTTTTTACAGCCAGTATTGGCTATTAACCCAATGGTTAATAGGCCAATAAGCATAACTGTTTTTTTCATTTTAATTATGGATATGATCTACACTAAACATACCCATTGCATAATTATTGGCAATTATAGGGGCATTAACTCCGCCGTGGAAACCATTTAAAGTAGCAAAATTTATAATACTTGTACCTTTAAACATAGCCGCTGCATCTACTTTTAAATGTATTTCGGGCTTAGCATTGCTGCGCACCCTAAGGCCACCAGCGGGTAAAGGAAGCGTAATTTTTCTAACCGTATTGTTGGGGGCTTTTGCACCACCTACATGAAACATTAACATATTGTCTTTTGCGGTTGATTTTGATGATGAGCCTTCTAACATCACAAAAATGTAACCTGTATTCCAGCTCCAATACATCCCTTTTGCTGGGTCTAGTGCACCTATTTGTGCGCCTGCAAAATTACGGAGCGAATCCACCCCTATTACAAAATCCATACTTACATAATCGCCTGCGGGTACATTATCAAGGGTTTGCAAGGTGGTTTGTTCGTCGGCAGCATCAATTAATAAATAGCTTTCGGGTATTAGGGTTTTGCTACCATCGGCTTTGTTAAAAGTTAGGTTGCAAATGCGGTATTTAAAGGTGGTGATTTTAAAATCATCGCCATTGGCATTGGTATAAGCACCGGTATCTAGTTCGAGTTTTTGGTTGCCCACCATATTATCAAACTCGAGGTTTACTTTGCCCGAGCCTGTAAATTCGTTATTGTTTTTTTTGCAAGATAAAATGGTGCATACAAGCGCAGCAAAAGCTAGGCTTTTAAAAATTGATATTGGTTTCATAAAAATTAAATTGTGTTAAATGCAAGCTAGCGCAAATTGCGTTAAACATACATTTGGTAAAAAAAATAGGATTAAAAAAATAAAGAAAATTTTGACTTATGCCTGTGGTGGCTCAAAAACAGAATTTGATTTTTTAGGATAAATAAATGTAGGGTTGTTAAAAATGCGTTTAATGTTTTTAGCCAAAGGCGCACTAACTGCTATTTTGGTATCAATTAATGCTTCGTACAAGTTATTTTTTTTAATTTGTTGTGCTTCCGATTTTTCGGATTGCTGAGCCTGCTTCATTTTTTTCATTAAAAAACAATTACCCTTACAATGCAATTGGGGTTTGTTGCGATTTTCGCAAAGCGATGCTACAATGTAATTTTTATTGATTTTAAAACCGGCATAAATAAAACACCTGCTAAAGCCAACGCTTAGCAAAGCAAATATTAAAAATATGGCGGTTAATTTTTTCATTTGGATAATGCAAATGTAAGGCTTGGTAGTTTATCATGCAATTAAAAAAAATAAAACTGCAATTTCCCCTAGTATAATATACCTGCCTATAACCTAAAATTTATGGTGCAGTATATGTATAAATTATTTGTTGCAAATCCAGCTTAAAATGCACTTCGTTAATGCCTATTTTTAGGTTCATTATATTTATTTGCTGCGGGTGCAAGGCCAAAAGTATATCGTTTTTAATTTCTATTTTTTTTATATTGCTTAGTTTTTCGGTTTCTAAATAGCACCAAACCGCATCATCAATAACCTCGTAACCAATGATTTTAAGCATTTTAGGCTTACCGTTTACACTAATGCTTAAATGCTTTTTGAGATATAAAGCCACTAAATTACTTGCTTGCACTTTATCATTTGGCTGTGCAATATCTAATTTTACCTTGTTATCGTTATATATGGCTTTCTCTAAATCATCACTAAAAATTTTAGAACTTATTTCGAGTGTTTTTAACTTTTGATTGTGCTTAATATCGGTAACGCTCACATAAAAAGGATGCAATAAAAATAAAAGTATAGATAAAATATGAATCATAATTTATAGATTTAGATTTTAAAAGTAACCAAATAATTTCAATGCAAAATTTTTACTTGTACTTACAGCTTGGCTGGCAACACATATTAAACTGGCAAGCCTACGACCATATATTGTTTTTAACCGCCTTATGTGGCATTTATTTAATTTCCGATTGGAAAAAAGTACTTTTATTGGTTACCGCTTTTACCATTGGGCACTCGCTTACCTTGGCATTAAGTATTTTAAATATTTTTACCTTAAACAGCCAATGGATAGAGTTTTTAATTCCCTTAACCATTGTGCTTACATCAAGCATTCATATAGTACAAAAACGTAGTTTTAACAAAAAAATAAATCTCACCTATTTGCTTACCTTGTTTTTTGGCTTAATACATGGCTTAGGGTTTTCTAACTACCTTAAATCATTACTAGGTAAAAACGACAGTATTATTACCCAATTATTGGCTTTTAATATTGGTATAGAAATTGGTCAAATTGTTATTGTAATTTTAATTTTATTGGTTTCGTTTATTGTTATAAGCATTATAAGAATACAAAAACGCGAGTGGCATTTATTTTTGTCTTCAGCTATATTTGGTATCGCTTTGGTAATGGCATTAGAGCGGTTTCCCGGATTTTAACCTCTATTAAAAAAAAAAATGAAAAAAATAATTTTTACTTTATTGATTGTGGGATGCTACCATAGCACATTTGCACAATTTTTGCAAAACAACCCTGGTAGTAACCATGGCAACAAGTTCGAACAACTAGAAACCATATTACACGACCCCAATATGTATCGCTCGGCATCGGGCGCACCTGGGCCCAAATACTGGCAACAAAAAGCCGATTACGCCATTAACTGCGAAATTAACGATAAAACACAGGTTTTAACAGGCCACGAAACCATTACCTACACCAATAACTCGCCCGATGGCTTAACCTATTTATGGCTACAGCTAGATGAAAACGAGCATAAAGCCGATGCCCCAAACCAAACATTTAACGGCAGTGCCATAAAAGATAAACTCTCGGTAACGCAAATGCAGGCCATAATAGGTATCCAAAAAGGCTTGGGTGTAAATATTTTAAAAGTACTAGATGTTAATAATAATGCGCTAAAATACACCATTAACCAAACCATGATGCGTATTGAATTGCCAAAAACACTATTACCCAACCAAAAATTTGTTTTCAAAATTGATTGGAATTATAAAATATCCGACCGCAATACCATTAATGGCCGTGGTGGCTACGAGTATTTTGCCGATGACGATAACTACCTATACACCATTACACAATGGTACCCACGTATGGCCGTTTATTCGGATTTTGCAGGTTGGCAAAACAAACAATTTGTAGGCACTGGCGAATTTGCCTTAACATTTGGCGATTTTAACGTAAACATTACCGTACCTGCCGACCATATTATAGGTGCCACAGGCGAGTGCAGCAATTACGCCAGCGTACTTAGCCGCCAGCAATTACAACGCTGGCAACAAGCCCAATCGGCCAATGAACCCTTAGAAGTAGTAACCCTAGCCGAAGCCAATAATGCTTTAAAAACAAAATCCACAGCCAAAAAAACTTGGATTTATGTGGCCAAAAATGTACGAGATTTTGCCTTTGTAAGCTCACGCAGGCTGGTATGGGATGCTATGCAGGTAAAACTTGATGGCGGCAAAACGCCCATGGCCATGTCGTACTACTGCCCCGAAGCGTACAGCCTTTACCGCAAATACTCTACAAAATTAGTTGCGCATACACTCAAAGTTTACTCCAAACATACCATAACTTACCCCTACCCTGTGGCTATTTCGGTAGAAGCTACCAACGGCATGGAGTACCCCATGATATGCTTTAACTATGGCCGCCCCGAAAAAGACGGCACCTACAGCGAAGCCGTTAAATACG
>JAAFJW010000048.1 GCA_013298995.1 Sphingobacteriales bacterium
CAAACGAACAAATAAAAATTGTTGAAGATAAATTGAACAACAGACCAAGAAAAAGATTTGGTTTCTTAAGCCCAAATCAAGTATATTCACATGCATTAACTAATAACGGAAAAGTTGCATTTATTACTTGAATCCGCCATATAAATCGAGCCTTATTACCTTTATTCGTTGTTTTCGCCTATTTGTGAGCTGCTCGGGCTTTCTATATCTTTTAAAACGGGTATATCGGCTATGGCGTTTAACCCAAAATGGTCTAAAAAATTTTTACTTACGCCATATAAAACAGGTTTACCTGGCAGGTTTGCTTTTCCTGTAATTTGTATCAATTCTTTTTCTAAAAGTTTTTGCACCGTATAGTCGCTGTTTACGCCTCGTATTTGTTCGATTTCTAATTTGGTTACTGCATGCTTACCTGCAATAATAGCCAAAGTTTCTAACCCAGCTTGGCTTAGTTTCCGTTTTGCCCGTTGTGCTTGTAATTGGTTTACAATAGGATAAAAAGGTGGCTTGGTTAAAAATTGGTAACCTCCACCTGTATTTATCAGTTGTATAGCAAAATCATCACTTTGGTATCTGGCCATAATATTGCGTAATAACTCATCAACTTCCTTATCGGGATAATTTACCTCAAAAGTGCCTTGTAAACAGTTTATAATCTCTGTTTTGCTTATACTTTGGTCTGATGCAAAAATTAGGGCTTCTATAAATTGTTCTATATTATCCAATTGTATAAAATTAATAGGCTATAATTTGCTGTGGTAACTCTTGGTGTTTGCGCCATTGGTACAGCTGGTTGCGCAATTGTGGTTCGAAACCAGCTTCTTTTATGGCTTCCTGTATGCCGTTAGATGTAAAACGGTGTGGTGCACCAGCGGCACTTACTACGTTTTCTTCTATCATTATCGAACCAAAATCATTGGCTCCAGCGTGTAAACAAAGTTGTGCTACTTGCTTGCCCACCGTTAGCCACGATGCTTGTATGTTTTTGATATTGGGCAACATGATACGGCTTAGGGCAATCATTCTTATATATTCATCGCCTGTAACATTATTGGTTATGCCCCTAACTTTTTTTAGTAAAGTGCCATCATCCTGAAAAGGCCAAGGAATAAATGCTTTAAAGCCATGGTTATCTTCGGGTTTTTCGGCCTGTACTTCACGTATCCATATTAAATGTTCGAATCTTTCTTCAATCGTTTCGATATGGCCAAACATCATCGTAGCCGATGTAGCAATATTAAGTTTATGGCAAGCCCGCATTACATCAAGCCACTCTTGCCCGCCACATTTACCTTTGGATATTAGGCGGCGCACACGGTCGTTTAATATTTCGGCTCCAGCCCCAGGTAAGCTATCAAGGCCAGCGGCTTGTAATTCTTTTAATACATCATAATGGCTCATACCTTCTAGCTTACATATATGCGCCACCTCGGGTGGGCCTAGGCTGTGTAAGCGTATTTGCGGGTAAAGTTGTTTAAGTTGTTTAAATAAATCAACATAAAACTGCAAACCCAAATCGGGGTGATGCCCACCTTGTAGCAATAATTGGTCGCCGCCTAGTTGTATTGTTTCTTCGATTTTTTGTTTGTAAGTTTCAATATCAGTAATATAAGCCTCGGCATGGCCTGGCCGCCTAAAAAAATTACAAAACTTACAGTTGGCAATGCACACATTGGTAGTATTTACATTACGGTCTATCTGCCAAGTTACTTTTCCGTGTGGTACCTGTTTTTTTCGTAACTCATTGGCTACGTACATTAACTCGGGAGTGGTGGCATTGTGGTATAAATGTACGCCTTCTTGTAGGCTTAAAAACTCAAAATTTTGTGCTCGGGATAATATCTCTTGGCTATTCATTTGCAATATTTACGTATCAAAAATACGGATAAAGCGGTAAATTGTTTCGATGTTTTTTTAAGTATTTAATTAAGCTACGATTTTAATGGGCTATTAATTTTGCACCCCATTTTAAAATTATATTATTGGATAATAGCAGCCATTTTTCTTCAATAAAAAAAACATTTTTTTTAGATGAATACTAAAGTTTCGGAGTTAATAAATGTTGTGAATAGGGCAATGCGGGGCGTAAAGGTTTTTTCAATCAGATGCTTATATTATTTTTTTTAGCAAGGCACACAATTCTAAAATAGCTACCTCGCTATTGTATGCGTGTAGGCATATTCGCAATCGCTCTTTCCCTTTTGCCACCGTGGGCGATAAAATGGGGCGTACATCAAAACCATTTTTTTGCAAGGCCAATGCTGTATTTTTACATGCCGTGTTACCCGTAATTATTATACATTGTATGGCACTATCACTTTCAATTAAGTTTACGTTTGTACCTAAAAATTGTATTTTAAAAAACGCAATATTTTTTCTAAGTGTATTAATATTTTGTTTTTTAAGCATTTGTGCATACATTATTTTTATAGTTACCAAGCTGTGCAAGGGTAGGGCGGTGGTATAAATAAATGATCGGGCAAAGTTAATAAGGTAAGTTCTCAGCTTATCCGAACCTAAAATTATAGCTCCGTGGCAACCCAAAGCCTTACCAAAAGTTACCACACGGGCAAAAACATCATTTTGTAAACCCAAATGCTGTACCAAGCCTTCGCCATTTTTACCCATTACGCCTGTGGCATGTGCTTCATCAACAATTAAATTAGCTTTATATTTTTTGGCTAAGGCCGATATTTCTATCAGCGGAGCCACATCTCCATCCATCGAGTACACACTTTCAACGGCTATAAAAATAGTACCACGGCTATTTTTTAGTTTAGTTTCTAGGCTGTTTAAATCATTATGTAAAAAAGTAAACCGTTGGGCAAAACTTAGCCTTGCACCGTCAATAATACAGGCGTGTATATGTTCATCACAAATAATGGTATCACCTTTTTGGGCTATAGAGGCAAATAGCCCTAGGTTGGCATCGTAGCCCGAATTAAAAATTAAACCAGCATCAGCTTCGTGAAATTTTACCAGTTCACATTCTAAGGCTTCTGCAAAAACCGAATTTCCGCTCAATAACCTCGAACCCGTAGCACCCAGTTTATAATCATGGTTTATCAAAAAATAATCGGCAATGGCTTGCTTGGCTTCCGCCGATTGTGCCAAACCCAAATAATCGTTCGACGAAAAATCAATCAAATTATCTTTCAACTGCAAGCACCGTAAAGAATTATTGGTCTCACGTTCTTGCAACTTTTTATCTAAAAAATCATCCAAAATATTGCCTAACTTTTTTGCAATTGCCCGATAGATTTTTGCATTTGCGCCATCATTGATGTTAAGTTTTCTATCGTAGGCTCGGCAGCGGGCTGGGGCAACTCGGTTGATATAAATGCTTTTGCCTTCCAAATCTCTAAAATATCCTCGGCATCAATAGCGTAAGGCTCGTACACGGTATTATCCGAAACTAATTTTAGGCCTTTATCGGCTTTAAATTTGCTGCCAAGGCGCTTATACACTACGCCATCATTTTTGCTAATAATTACGGCTGTATCCGATATTTTTAAATCGGCCCAGTTTTCGGCATATTCGGCTATAATAATAGCACCCGATGGTAGTGGCAACATCGAATCGCCTTTAATTTCAAACGCTCGGTAAGTACCCTGCGTAAAAAAAGGTAGCGAAAATTTGGGTAAGGCAGCCACAAATTCGGGGTCGCCATAGCCATTTAGGTAACCTGCACTAGCCTTAACGGGCACAAATTCTATGTTTTCTTTATCATCTTTATCTACCGTTATACTTAGCACCCTTACGTTGGCCGCATTAGCTTTTGGCTGCGGTTTATACTTATCATCTATCTTTTGATTTATAAGTTCATCAATACTTAAATCAAAATACGATGCAAATTTTATTAGTAAATCGTATTTAGGCTCGGCCCTGTCTTCTTCGTAGGCACCCACTAGCGATCGTTTAATTTGTACCTCATCTGCAAACTGTTGCTGTGTAAGGCCTTTTTTCTTTCTTAAATACTTTATGTTTTCTGATATTTTTCCCATTTCTAAAAAAATTTGCAAATACTAAATTAATTAGTATTATTGTGCCAATAAAATTAGTAATAATAATTAAATAACAAAATATTTTTTTTCAACAATTTAATAACAATCATTATGAAAAAGTATGTGTTTATTGTAACCGACCGTAACCGAAATAATTTACATGTTGGCCTAAGTACCGATATGATGAAAACAATGGGCTTTTACCGCATGATGCCTAACTTGTTTTTTGATGCAGGCCAGCAATTAACCCGTTTGGTTTACTTTGAAGAATTAAGGGACGAAGAAAGTGCCGATTATCGTTTTAAAGCCATCAATCGTTTTACACGGGTGCAAAAAGAGCGCATTATTAGAGGGGTAAACCCCGATTGGTTAGACCTTACCATCGGGCTCGATTACGAAAAAATACTGAGTACAGGCTTTGCCGTTAAGCCAATGGCAGCTTGGCTATCGTAACTTAATAACTCATTTTTATTTGGGCGTTCCCCGAGAAGGGGCGGGCTACCTGCATGCTGTAAAGCATGTTCATTACGATAATTTTGCATCAAAATAGCGTAAAACCAAAATTTTTGTGTTATGCAAAATTGATTTTCATTGCTATCCCTAACGCAAAAACCAAATATATAAAAACTATTTTTTTATAAACCTTAGTGCTGCTGAGTTAATGCAATACCTTAATCCTGTTGGTGGTGGCCCGTCGTTAAAAACATGGCCTAAATGTAAGCCATTTGCCCGCTCTACCACTTCATCGCGGCGCATACCATGGCTGTCATCTATTGCTACACTAACAGTTTCGGCGTTTATAGGCTTACTAAAACTTGGCCAACCCGTACCCGAATCAAATTTATCCTCCGAACTAAAAAGAGGCTCGCCCGTGGCCGCACTCACATAAATCCCCTTTTGGTGGTTATCATAATAAGGGTTTTTAAATGCAGCTTCGGTACCCTTATTTACCATTACCTCGTAAGCAAGTGGGCTAAGTTTTTTCTTTAATTCAACCTTTGATACCGAAGCAGTAGTTTTGCTTTCGGGTTTTTTATTTTGCGTTTGCCCACAGGCAACCAATAACGTATTGGCTACAAGCAGAAATGAAAAAAATCCTATTTTCATAATATAATTTTAGATTGTATGGTTATAAACGACAAAAATCGTAACTTGGTTTTATGTTTTTTAAAAATAAATTTAACAGCGATTAAAAACAGCTATAAATAGCAAAAAATGGCACAAACCGAAACTTTTACGATTACGCATAGCTGCAATAAAATTATTAATGGCGATATTACTTATACTGCGCAGCCAAGTACAAGGCTAGCCATTTTTGTACATGGTTTTAAAGGGTTTAAAGATTGGGGCGCACATTATTTGGTAGCACATTATTTTGCTCGGCATCAAATAAACTATCTAAAATTTAATTTTTCGCATAGTGGTGTAAGCAAGCATAACCCAGCCGATGTTACGGATATGGAGCTTTTTGCCGCCAATACACCCAGCAAAGAGTTGTTTGATTTAGAGTTGGTAATTGATTTCGCCGTGAAAAAATTTCCTACATGTGCCATTACATTAATAGGCCATAGCCGAGGCGGAGGAATTAGCATTTTAAAAAGCATAAATGATAATCGAATAACAAAACTAATTACTTGGGCAGCTATAGATAGTTTTAGTAGCCTTTGGAAAAAAGAACAAGAAGCCGACTGGGAAATAAATAAACAAATAGAGGTGTATAACGCCCGTACCAAAGAATATATGCCCTTAAATGTAGAATTGTTGTACGATGTGCAAAAAAATGCCGAAAAACTAAATATTTTGCAAGCCGCAAAAAACACAGATACCCCGTGGCTTATAGTGCATGGTACTGATGATATTAATGTGAATATAAGCGTTGCCCAAAATTTTGTTTCGCTAAATCCCAAAGCTAAAATAGTGAAAATAGATGGTGCCAACCATGTGTTTGGGGCTAGCCATCCTTATATCCAAAATAATTTACCTCCACATTTATTAAAAGCCTGCCAAGAAAGCGTTTATTTTATCAATAATAATTAACCCTAATAGGCAATTTTACTTGCCATTTTTTAACTTCATGTGGGGATAAATTATTGGCATTATATTCTAAAACGCAACGCCAATCTGTATTAAAATAAGGCAACAAAAAATGATTGATTGCGCTTATGCCAAGTAAAAAAACTTTTTTTGATACGTTTTAATTTTTTTTTACCCACTTGTCATTTTTAGGAAGAAATTAACATTTTTTATCCCAACTCAATAATTTGAACCAAATACCGTTTTTAAGTTTAGTCTATTTATTTAACTGAATGGACTTGAAATACGGTTTATTGTAAAATATAATTTGCTATGTAGTAAAATAGCAGAATATAATTTTTTTTATTTTTTTATTGATTTGCATCACAATACACCCTATCTTGAAAACTCAAAACCAACTAAAAAATGTAAATTAAAAAATGTTTAATACCGCTGATAATACGTGTTGCAAAAGAAAATTTCTTAAACAAAAACGATGTTTTAAAACCTCTGTTTTTGTGCTAACAGTTTAGCATTCGATAGGCAATCATAAATCATCAATCACCAATTAAACCAAATTTAAGAAATCAAAAATCTCACATCAAAAATCTCACATCAAAAATCATAAATCAAAACTATGTCGTACTACAATAAAAAAACAATTGTTTACCTTGATGGAGAATTTAAGAGTTTAAAAAACGCCGAAGTTACGCCATTTAGCCAAACATTGCATTATGGTTTGGGCGTGTTTGATGGGATACGGTCGTACCAAACCGAAAACGGCATAAAACTTTTTAAAGCCCGCGAACATTTTGAGCGTTTAAAAGCATCTTGCCAAAAAATTAATTTACCCTTTACTTGGGATATTAAACAATTGATAGAAGATGCGTATAAATTGCTAGAAAACAACAGCTTAGGTAACGCTTACATTAGGCCAATTGTTTATGCCGACCCTAACATGTCACTATCCAAACCCTCGGGAACACACATTATGTTAATGGCTTGGGAGTGGGATTCTTATTTTGGCGATAAATTATTAAAAACTGGCATATCATCATACCAAAAACCTGATGCTAAATCTTGCCTTATCGAACATAAAATAACAGGCAATTATGTAAACTCTACTTTGGCCGCTATTGTAGCAAAAGAACAAGGTTTTGATGAAGCCTTATTGTTAGATAATCAAGGCTTTGTGGCACAATCGCCTGGGGCAAATATTTTTATCGAAAAAAATGGTAAATTATATACACCGCCCATAGGCAATATTTTGGCAGGTATTACCCGCAAAACCATTATGTCCATCAGTTCTATTTTGGAGATAGATGTACAAGAAAAACACTTTACCGCCGCCGATTTAAAAAATGCCGATGGTGCTTTTTTATGTGGTACTGCTACCGAAATTATCGGTATCCAATCGGTGGACGATGCGGTTTTCGAGATGCCTTTTCAAGATAGCTTAGGTGCAATTTTAAAACGAGCTTACCGTAGCTTAGTTATGGATAAAAACAATTACGAAGTATTAATATAAAAACACAAATGGAATTAAATAAATACAGCAAAACCCTTACGCAAGATATTACCCAGCCAGCATCGCAAGCTATGCTTTACGGCATTGGTTTAACCAAACAAGATTTGGCAAAAGCCCAAGTAGGCATTGTAAGTATGGGTTACGATGGCAATACCTGTAACATGCACCTGAACGATTTGGCAGCAATAGTTAAAAAAGGCGTTTGGGATAGCGATTTAGTGGGGCTAATGTTTCATACCATTGGCATAAGCGATGGCATAACCAATGGTACCGAAGGTATGCGTTACTCGCTTGTTTCCAGAGATTTAATTGCCGATTCGATAGAAACCGTATGCGGTGGCCATTATTACGATGGCGTAATTGCCTTGCCAGGTTGCGATAAAAACATGCCTGGTGCCATTATGGCTATGGGAAGGTTAAACCGCCCTGCAATAATGGTTTACGGTGGCAGCATACACTCGGGGCATTACAAAGGGCAAACCTTAAATATTGTTTCGGCCTTTGAGGCTTTGGGGCAAAAATTAGCTGGCAACATATCAGACGAAGATTATCAAGGCGTTATACAAAATGCTTGCCCAAGTGCAGGTGCTTGCGGTGGTATGTACACGGCCAATACCATGGCATCGGCCATCGAGGCTTTGGGTATGAGCCTGCCTTACAGTTCATCATATCCCGCTTTAAGCGATGAAAAAAAAGCCGAATGTTTGGCTGCAGGTAAGGCAATGCGCACTTTGTTAGAAAAAGATATTAAGCCTAAAGATATCATGACGGCAAAATCTTTCCACAACGCTATTGTTACCATTATGATTTTAGGTGGCTCTACCAATGCGGTGTTGCACTTAATTGCCATGGCAAAATCGGTAGGTGTGCCTTTAAGTTTAAAAGATTTTCAAGCCATAAGCGATGTTATTCCTGTTTTGGGCGATTTAAAACCCAGCGGAAAGTATATGATGGAAGATGTACATGCCATTGGCGGTATGCCCATTGTGTTAAAATATTTATTAAAAAAGGGTTTAATACATGGCGATTGCCTCACCGTTACAGGCAAAACCTTGGCCGAAAACGTTGCGGGTGTACCCGATTTAGAATTTGAAAACCAAAAAGTAATTTTTCCGATAGAAAACCCTGTTAAACAAACTGGGCATTTGCAAATGCTGTACGGCAATATTGCGCCATTAGGTTCGGTAGCTAAAATATCGGGCAAAGAGGGCGAAAGTTTTAAAGGTCCAGCCCGAGTTTTTGATGGCGAGTTCGAGCTCATACACGGCATTAGTACAGGCAAAGTAAAAGCAGGCGACGTAGTAGTTATACGTAACGTGGGGCCAAAAGGTGCACCAGGTATGCCCGAAATGCTAAAACCTACTTCGGCCATTTACGGTGCTGGCTTGGGAGCTTCGGTAGCTTTAATTACCGATGGTCGTTTCTCGGGCGGTACACACGGTTTTGTGGTAGGCCATATTACCCCCGAAGCTTTTGAGGGTGGCAACATTGGTATTATTAACGATGGTGATATGATACAAATTAGTGCCATTGATAATTCTATAAACGTATTAATAAGTGATGAAGAATTGGCTCAACGCCGAGCTAATTGGGTACAACCCCAGCCACCTGTAAAAAGTGGTGTGCTGTACAAATATTTAAAACAGGTAAAAAATGCTGCCCAAGGTTGCGTTACCGATGAAGATTAATAAATAAAAATTAAAGCCTCAATGCAAATTATAAAAAGCATACAAAACAGAATTTACGATATACGTGGCCAACGTGTATTGCTGGATTTTGATTTAGCTGCCCTGTACGAGGTAGAAACCAAGGTTTTAAACCAAGCGGTAAAACGAAATATCAAACGCTTTCCTGATGATTTTATGTTTCAATTAACATCAATCGAGTATCAAGATATATTATCTGTTGTTGAAATACAGACTTTTAGTTCGAATGATAACCTTACTACTAACCGGTCACAGATTGTGACCAGTTCACAAAAACACAGGAGTAAAGATTTTTTACCCTACGCTTTTACCGAACAAGGCGTAGCCATGTTAAGTGGGGTTTTAAGTAGTGATAAAGCCATAAATATGAACATTGCTATTATGCGGGCTTTTGTTGATGTCAGAAAAATAGTATTAAACCAAGGAGATATTGCAAGTCAATTATCTCAAATTATAAACCGTGTAGGCGAACACGATGCACAGTTAAACCACTTATACGAAGCCATAGAAAACTTGTTAGATAGCCGAGCCGCCCAAACAAAATGGGAAAACAGAGAACGTATTGGATTTAAACCCGATAAAAATTAATTAAAAAAACAACCGAGCAATGGAAACTCTTGAAATAAAAAACGAACAAAGCACACAAACAATAACTACGGCTACCCAAAATATTAGTGGCTCCGAAATATTGTTAAAAGGCTTAATTGCCGAAGGTGTAGAAACTATTTTTGGCTACCCAGGTGGTGCAATTATGCCCATTTACGATGCTTTGTACGATTATACCGATAAACTAAAACATATTTTGGTACGTCACGAGCAAGGTGCTACACACGCAGCACAAGGTTACGCCCGCACCTCGGGTAGGGTAGGCGTAGTTTTTGCCACCAGTGGCCCAGGGGCTACCAACTTAATTACAGGCATTGCCGATGCCCAAATAGATAGTACCCCAATGGTATGTATTACAGGCCAAGTATTTGCACATTTGCTTGGTACCGATGCTTTTCAAGAAACAGATGTAATAAACATTACCACACCCATTACCAAATGGAACTACCAAGTTACCGATGCCTCGGAAATTGCCGAAGTGTTGGCTAAAGCATTTTACATTGCCCGCACTGGCAGGCCCGGCCCAGTAGTAATTGATATTACCAAAAATGCGCAAATCCAAAAAATTGATTTTAGTGGCTACACCAAATGCGATCATATTAGAAGCTACCGCCCAAAACCAATTATACGTACCAATTATATTGAACAAGCAGCAGCATTAATTAACTCGGCACAAAAACCTTTTATTCTTTTTGGGCAAGGTATTTTACTAGGCAATGCCGAGAAAGAGTTTAAAGCCTTTGTTGAAAAAACGGGCATACCTGCCGCTTGGACAATTATGGGCGTTGGCGCAATACCTACTAATCACCCATTAAATGTAGGTATGTTAGGCATGCATGGCAACAATGGCCCCAATGTGCTCACCAACGAATGTGATGTTTTAATTGCAATTGGTATGCGTTTCGACGACCGTGTTACTGGTCGTTTAGACAAATATGCCAAGCAAGCCAAGGTAATCCATTTAGATATAGACCCTGCCGAGATTGATAAAAACGTGAAAACCACTGTACCTGTTTGGGGCGATTGTAAAGAGACTTTGCCTTTGCTTACTCAACTGGTTGATGAAAAAAAACACGATAACTGGTTAGCCAAATTTAGAGCCTTAAATCAAATAGAGATAGATGAATTAATAACACCCGAACTACATCCCCAAACGGGCGAACTAACCATGGGCGAGGTGATACATCAATTAAACCTATTAACTAAGGGCGATGCCATTATTGTTACCGATGTGGGTCAGCACCAAATGGTTGCTTGCCGATATGCCAAATTTAACAACACCCGTAGCAATATTACCAGCGGTGGTTTAGGTACAATGGGTTTTGCGCTACCTGCCGCAATTGGTGCAAAATTTGGCGCACAAGATAAAACCGTAGTGGCCGTAATTGGCGATGGAGGTTTTCAAATGACCATACAAGAACTAGGTACCATTATGCAAAGTGGTATCGATGTTAAAATCATTATCCTAAACAACCAATTTTTGGGCATGGTACGCCAATGGCAAGAATTGTTTAACGACCGTAGATACTCGTTTGTGGATATTACCAGCCCCGATTTTGTAGCCGTAGCCAAAGGTTATTACATCGAAGCACAAAAAGTAAGCGAACGAGAAAAATTAGTAGATGCCTTAACGGCGATGCTAAACCACAAAGGATCGTACCTTTTAGAGGTAATGGTTACCAAAGAAAACAACGTTTTTCCGATGGTACCTCAAGGTTGCAGCGTAAGCGAAATAAGATTAAAATAAAACATCCCACACTTATCTTTTTAGATTTATAATAGGAGTTAAAAATGGAAACAATAACCAAAAAGGAATTTACAATCACAGTTTATACCGAAAACCAAGTTGGTTTACTGAACAGAATAGCCATTATATTTAGCCGCCGCAAGCTAAATATCGATAGCCTAAACACATCACCCTCCGAGGTAGATAGCATTCATAGATTTAACATCGTGATAACCGAAACCGAAGATGTAATACGTAAGGTAACCCGCCAGCTAGAAAAACAGGTAGAGGTACTAAAAGTATATTACAACACCAACGATGATATTATCTGGCAGGAGCTAGCCTTATACAAAGTACCAACAGACGTAATTGCCGAAAAAGTAAGCGTAGAGCGTTTGTTGCGCCAATACGGTGCAAGGGCGGTGGTTATACGTAGCGATTATACCGTTTTCGAAACCACAGGCCACCGCGAAGAAACAGATGCTTTGGTAGAAGTGTTGCGTGAATACGGCCTAATAGAGTTTGTGCGTAGTGCCCGCATTGCCATTATTAAAGCCAGCGATGGTTTCCATACTAAAATAAACGAATTTGAAAACCAACAACCTGGCGAACAAGTATTTGAGAATGAATATTTGAATAATGGACAAAAGGTGTTTACGATGTAGGCTAGTAGTAAGTGATTAGTTTTAGTGGATAGTGACTAGTGGGGAGTAGAAAGTGATTAAATTTTAAATAATAAAGAATATAAATAAATAAACAATAAAAAATTAAATACAAAAACAATGGCAAATTATTTTAACACCTTACCTCTTAGAGAAAAATTAAACCAATTAGGCGTTTGCGATTTTATGGACAGTGCCGAATTTACCGACGGTGTAAATGCACTAAAAGGCAGCAAACTGGTAATTGTAGGCTGTGGCGCACAAGGCTTAAACCAAGGTTTAAACTTGCGTGATAGCGGTTTAGATGTTTCTTACGCTTTACGCAAAGAAGCAATTGATGGCAAAAGAGATTCGTGGAAAAACGCAACCGACAACGGCTTTACCGTTGGCACTTACGAAGCATTAATACCTACCGCCGATTTAGTTATTAACCTTACGCCCGATAAACAACATACTGCAGTAGTTACTGCCGTTATGCCTTTAATGAAGCAAGGTGCTACTTTATCATACTCTCACGGGTTTAATATTGTAGAAGAAGGTATGCAAATACGTAAAGATTTAACTGTAATTATGGTTGCCCCAAAATGCCCAGGTAGCGAGGTGCGGGCCGAGTATGTACGTGGTTTTGGCGTTCCTACTTTAATAGCCGTACACCCCGAAAACGACCCGCAAGGAAAAGGCCTTGCACAAGCAAAAGCCTATTGCGTAGGTACCGGCGGGCATAGGGCTGGTGTATTAAAATCATCTTTTGTAGCCGAAGTAAAATCCGATTTAATGGGCGAGCAAACCATACTTTGTGGTTTATTACAAACGGGTTCAATCCTTTCGTTCGATAAAATGGTAGAAAAAGGAATTGATGCGGGTTACGCTTCTAAATTAGTACAATACGGTGTAGAGGTAATTACCGAAGCCTTGAAACAAGGTGGCATTACCGCAATGATGGATAGGTTAAGCAATCCTGCTAAAATAAAAGCTTTTGAAATATCCGAAGAGTTAAAAGATATTATGCGCCCATTATTTCAAAAACACCAAGATGATATCATGAGTGGCGAGTTTAGCCGCATTATGATGGAAGATTGGGCTGCTGGCGATAAAAACTTATTGGCTTGGCGGGCCGAAACTGGCGAAACCGCCTTCGAAAAAACGCCAGCCGCCGATGTTAAAATTGCCGAGCAAGAATATTTTGATAACTATACTTTAATGGTTGCTTTTGTTAGAGCTGGTGTTGAGTTAGCTTTCGAAACCATGGTCGATGCAGGTATAAAACCCGATTCTGCTTATTACGAATCGTTACACGAAACCCCACTAATTGCCAACACCATTGCCCGTAAAAAATTATTCGAAATGAATCGTGTAATTTCTGATACCGCCGAGTATGGCTGCTACTTGTTCGACCAAGCTTGTAAGCCTTTGTTAGCCAACTTTATGAAAACAGTGGACACCAATTTGGTAGGTAAAAACTTTAACAATGGTATAGATGCAGGTGTGGATAACAGAACTTTAATTGCCGTAAACGATACCATACGTAATCACCAAGTAGAAATTGTAGGTGCAAGATTACGCAAAGCCATGACGGCCATGAAATCTATTAAAACCGTTTAATAATTTAAAAAAAACGTTTTAAGCTTTGGGCGTTTTAACACGCTGTTCGCTATATCTTTTTTTTATTACCCCCTATTTGCAAAAATTTTAATAGGGGGTAATAAAAAAAAAGGATGCCGCTACCATCGTTAACGCTCTTTCAAAAAAATAAAAAATTATACTTTTCATCACCCACATGGCGAAGAAAATAAATAAATTAAAATGATACACGACCCTAACCGTATTTACGTATTCGACACCACCTTACGAGATGGCGAGCAAGTGCCTGGTTGCCAATTAACCACCAGCGAAAAAGTAGAAATTGCCAAAGAACTGGAATTACTAGGAGTTGATGTTATCGAAGCTGGTTTCCCTATTTCGAGCCCTGGCGATTTCGAAAGTGTGGTACAAATATCCAAGGCTGTAAACAATCCCATTGTATGCGCCTTAACTCGGGCCAACCAAAAAGATATTGATGCAGCGGTGCAATCATTGCAATACGCCAAACACCCACGCATACATACAGGCATAGGCTCGTCGGATATGCACATCAAATACAAATTTAACAGCACCCGCCAAGATATTTTGCAACGTGGTGTTGATGCCGTAAAGTACGCCAAAAAATATGTAGAAGATATTGAGTTTTACGCCGAAGATGCTGGCAGGGCCGATAATGCCTTTTTAGCCCAAATGATTGAAGCCGTAATTGCCGCTGGTGCAACCGTGGTAAACATACCCGATACCAATGGCTATTGCTTGCCACACCAATACGGCGCAAAAATTAAATACCTGATGGATAATGTGCAAAACATTGATAAAGCCATCATATCCGTACATTGCCACAACGATTTAGGTTTAGCAACTGCCAATTCCCTTGCGGGGATTGTAAACGGAGCCCGCCAAGTAGAATGTACCATAAACGGCATTGGCGAACGGGCTGGCAATACATCGTTAGAAGAAATTGTGATGGTGCTTAAAACCCACCAAAGCCTAGGCAAGCACACGCATATTAATACCAAACGTTTTTACGATTTAAGCGCAAAAGTAAGCAGCATGATGCACATGCCCGTACAACCCAACAAAGCCATTGTGGGCAAAAATGCCTTTGCACATTCATCGGGCATACACCAAGATGGCTTTTTAAAGCATCGTGAAAACTACGAAATTATAAACCCCGAGGATATTGGGCTCGACCAATCCGAAATTATTTTAACTGCCCGTAGCGGTCGCCACGCTTTAAAACACCATTTAGAACGCTTGGGTTATTTGGCCGAAAAAATAAATCTTGACGAAATTTACGAACGCTTTTTGGCTGTTGCCGATAGAAAAAAAGAAATTAAAGACGACGATTTATTGCTATTAATGGGTGCCGATACAAAATCGAACTACAAAGATGGCGTAACCATAAAACTGTTACAGGTAATGTGCGGCGACCCTTTAATTCCCACCTCGATTGTAAAACTAGATATGAAAGATGGCATTCACGAAGCAACATCATCGGGCAATGGCCCAGTTGATGCCACCATAAAAGCCATCAACAAAATTATTGAAAAAGAGGTAATTATAAAAGATTTCCATATTGATGCCATACACGGCGGTAGCGACGATGTAAGCAAAGTAAATATGCGCATAATTTATAACGACAAAAACTATACTGGATATGGTTTTAGTAGCGATATTGTGCAGGCATCGGCAAATGCTTATTTAGATGCCGTTAATAAATTTATATAAACCAAAAAATTAAAATTAGATTAAAATGAGCAATACATTATTCGACAAAGTTTGGGATAGCCACGTAATCAGAAAGATTGAAGGTGGCCCCGATGTGGTTTTTATCGACCGCCATTTAATACACGAAGTTACCAGCCCCGTAGCCTTTTTAGGTTTAAAAGAACGTGGAATTGGCGTGTTATACCCCAACCGCACTTTTGCAACCGCCGACCATAACACGCCTACCATTAATCAACATTTACCCGTTGCCGACCCACTTTCGGCCAATCAGCTAAAAGCTTTAGAGTCAAACTCTAACGAGTATGGCATTAGCCACTGGGGTTTGGGTCATCAAAAAAACGGTATTGTTCACGTAGTTGGGCCCGAGTACGGCATTACCCAACCCGGTGCAACTATTGTTTGTGGCGACTCGCACACATCAACCCACGGTGCTTTTGGTGCAATTGCCTTTGGTATAGGTACATCCGAGGTCGAAATGGTGCTATCTACCCAATGTATTATGCAGCCTAAGCCACAAAAAATGCGTATTACCCTTACCGGGGATTTAGGCTTTGGTGTAACGCCAAAAGACGCCGCCTTATTCATTATTTCGCAACTAAGCACCTCAGGCGCAACAGGTTATTTTGTAGAATATGCTGGCTCAGTTTTCGAAAACATGAGTATGGAAGGCCGCATGACGGTGTGTAACCTAAGTATAGAAATGGGTGCCCGTGGGGGGATGATTGCGCCAGACCAAACCACTTTTGATTACATAAAAGGCCGTGAATTTACACCCAAAGGCGATGCTTGGGACAAAGCCATGCAATATTGGCAAACCTTAAAAACCGACGATGATGCCATTTTTGATAAAGAATACACCTTTGATGGTAGCAAAATAGAACCCATGATAACCTACGGTACCAACCCAGGTATGGGAATTGGCATATCAAACAATATACCAAATGCCGAAGATGTAGAAGGCGGCGTAGCTACTTATGAGAAATCGTTAAACTATATGGGTTTTGCCCAAGGCGATACCATGATAGGCAAACCAGTTGATTATGTGTTTTTAGGAAGTTGCACCAATGGCCGTATCGAAGATTTTAGAGCATTTGCATCAATAGTAAAAGGCAAGCACAAAGCAGCTAACGTAACCGCTTGGCTGGTACCTGGCTCGCACATTGTTGAATCTCAAATAAAAGAAGAAGGTATTTTAGATATTTTAACCGAGGCTGGTTTTACGCTCCGCCAGCCCGGTTGCTCGGCTTGCTTAGCAATGAACGACGATAAAATACCAGCTGGCAAATACGCAGTAAGCACATCAAACCGTAATTTTGAAGGACGCCAAGGCCCAGGGTCGAGAACGATGTTGGCTAGCCCTTTGGTTGCTGCGGCATCGGCGGTTATGGGAGTGGTTACGGATCCGAGGGGTTTTTAGCAACGGGCTTTCGGGCTTTTTAGCCACGGGCCTCGGGCTGTCGGGCTACGGGCTTACTTTCAGTCGCTCGAGGCTCGTAACCCGAAGCAACTAACAAAGTAAACAGGTAGCCCGAGGCTCGTAGCCCGAAGCAATTAGCAAAACAAACAGGAAAGCCCGAGGCTCGTAGCCCGAAAGCTCGAAGCAACTAACAAAGTAAACAAGGATGCGTGACTTTAAAAAATATACCGTTTGGGAGGAAAGTCATACTTTTACACTTGATATTTATCAAGTAACAAAAGTGTTTCCTAAAGATGAATTATTTGGATTAACTAGCCAGTTACGAAGAGCAAGTGCTTCAATTCCAACTAATTTTGCCGAGGGTAGCGGTTCAAATTCTGAAAAATAATTTGCCCGATATTTAAACATTGCATTGGCATCTTGTTGCGAAGTAGAATATTTATTGATACTTACACGAGATCTGAAATATTTGACAACAGAAGTACACCAAATTTTAGAAGACAAACTAATTTTAATTAGAAAACAAATTTATAATTTAAAACAAAAACTAAATTAATTACAAAATAGCCTAAAGCCCTCAGCTCCTCGCCCCCAAGCCCGCCGCCCTAAAGCCCGCCGCTCGTTGCCCCCAAGCCCGAAGCCCGCCGCCAAAAGCCCGAAGCCCGAAAGCCCGAAGCCCGAAAGCCCGAAGCCCGTAGCAAATAAAAATATGGCATACGATAAATTCACCACACTAAAAAGTACCGCAGTACCACTACCTATAGAAAACGTAGATACCGACCAATTGATACCCGCAAGGTTTTTAAAAGCCACCGAGCGTGTAGGCTTTGGCGATAATTTGTTTAGAGATTGGCGTTACAATCCGGATAATACACCGAAACAAGATTTTGTGTTAAACAACCCTATTTACAAAGGTAAAATTTTGGTAGGAGGTAAAAACTTTGGCTCGGGCTCATCGCGTGAACACGCTGCTTGGGCAGTTTACGATTATGGTTTTAGATGTGTTATATCTAGCTTTTTTGCCGATATTTTTAAAGGCAATTGCTTAAATATTGGCGTATTGCCTGTACAGGTTTCGCCCGAGTTTTCGGAGAAAATTT
>JAAFJW010000005.1 GCA_013298995.1 Sphingobacteriales bacterium
AGGAGCAAGTAAGACAAATTTTACCATTCAGCAAAGCGGGGAGAGAATTTATTTTCTTTCTCTTCTTTCTGAAAAATATTATTCTTTTATACTTGACTTCCCAAATTTGAAAAGTTGCATTTATTATTTGAATCTAAGTTTTTAACAATCGGCTTTGCGTAAGTTAAAGATTTGGTCAACCAATTTATTGATTTACTAACCAAATTAATTTCTCCTAAAACCTCAATTGCGCCAAAACCGCTACCCTAAACATGTAATAATATTTATAAAAATGTTAATCCAATTCTTTTATTTAACCCCAATTCAAACAGTCGGATTAAAGTTGAAAGTTGAATATTACCTTTTCCGTTTTCAATTCTCGAAATATAACTTTTTTTTGTTCCCGTTTTTTCCGCCAATTGTTCTTGCGTTATTTTGGCTTCTTTTCTAGCAACTTTTAGCATTTCACTTATAATAAACATTTGAGAATTTTCTTCATAGGTATTTCTGCTTTCTGTTCCAATTATTCCGTGTTCAACTTCTATAAGTTGCTCGAAACTATTTATGTTATTATAATTTTTCATTTTTTTAATCTTTTATTTCTTACATTCAAGTAATAAATGCCGTTGCATTTATTACTTGAATGTAAGATCTAATTCTCGGTAAAATTCCATAAAATGGTTTTCGTGAAATTTTATTTCTCTATTCATTTCACAAAGTTATCCCAAAAGTTAACAATTCGTAATTTTTTTTTGATATTTCTTTTGAATATTTTCTTTTTATCAAAATTTGATAAATCACATCGCACAACGCTCGGCTTTACATTGTAGCGAAAACCCTAAAATAACTAATTATACAATAATGATATTGCATTTTGTATTGCCGTGTAAAATATTTATTCGTTCTAAAAATCCGCAAACTTATCAATTTGCTCGGTAACAAATTTTAGGGTTTTGGGGAGATGAAAATCGCTAGTATTGTTATCAAATCCTAATTTATTAACACAAAAAAAGGATTAAAACAACAATAAAATATGGTTTAATAATATTTGTTTAACACTACGTTAATTTAACACCGATAAGTTTGTAAAAAATATAAATTATGAAACTTAAATTACTTTATAAGGGGGCATACCAACCTACCACCACCAACTACCCAACAAAAACGGCAAAAAAACGGCTTTAAAATACCATACAAGCCATTTTTACCATAAAAACCACCACCAACCCAAAAGCAAACCAAATTACCATTTACCGCTATTTAACTACCATTAAAAACGGCATTAACTTAGCATAGTTAAGAGTTACTACCACCACACCCCAAATATAGCGTTAAAACCACCATAAACGGCAATTAAACACTAATTAAATAAACAGCAACCCTTAAAAAATGGTTGCTGTTTTTATGCTTTTGCGTGTGGTAAAACCAGCTGCAAAATGGTAGGTTTTGCAGTTTAGACGGACGTTTAGACGGACACTTAGACGGACATTTTTGATTAAAAAATAGTGCGATACCCCCCCCCGTAATGCCCAAAAAAACGGCTTAAAACAAAAAAAACAGCGTTTACACCCCCTCGTAATACCGCACTTTTTAAAATGGTTAATATTTTATATGCTGTAATACAGATACTTACAAAAAAGGCATTTATTGCAATATGTGTGCGTGGCGTTTTTTGGTGTGGTTTGGTGGTAATGTGGGCCGTGTGCGGGGTGGTGTTTATAGGTAATGCGGGAAGCGTGTTTGTGGGCAATGTGCGCCCTTACTCTAACCTAATTACACCCATTACTATGGCAATGGCATTAATTTTAGATTTATGTAATTGAAACGGCTTATAGCTTACATTATCGCTTACAATAAGTATATAATCATCATCTTTACCTATATCTACCCGTTTAATAATTGGGCCTTGTTCGGTATCTAGCACATAAACCTTATTCCATTGAAAAAACAAATCATTTAATGTGAGTTTTTTACACGCCACAATATCGCCACTGTTATATTTAGGATACATAGATGAACCCTTTACCTGTATAAGATAATCGGCACCTCTAAAGGTGGGTACAACAAAACGCTCACATTCAAACTCAAGCATTTGCGCCTCTCCAGTACCAAAACCTGCCATTGCATCTAACGGTATTAAAGGTATGCCTTGGTGTGGTGCCGTAGTTGCGGTGGCTGTGGCGGGTGGTATTACTGGCGGTGCCTTGGCCGTATTTTTTAGGGCAAAACCCTCACCAGTAAGTAGCCAGTTAGTATCTAAACCTACACATTTTGTGAATAATAAATCATAGTCAACTGTGTTCCTTGTGTACCAATTAGATAGCGTATTAGGTGCTATGCCAATAAAACTGGCAAATTCTGCATTGCTAGCAAAATTATAGTGTAATTTTATTCTGTTTAAAATCAATGATTTATCATTTGATAATCCCATATTGTGTTTTTTGTGAAAAATAAATTTGCATACTACACAAAGTGTGTATATAATTGCACTATCAATAACGAATATATAATAAAATGGAAACAAAAAAGAAAGTAATTAAATACCCCGAAAATTTACCGCTAAAGCAGGCGGTTACCAACTCGGGTATTACCATTAGGCATTTAAGTAAATTAATAGGAGTATCAACCCTTAACATTAGCCTAACCATAAACGGCCACTACAAAGGCGTAAACATTAAAGCCAAACTAACACACATACTAAACCAGCAAGCGGCCCTAGGGTTAGGCAGCACACAAACCGCCCCTTTGGGGAATTAAAGGGGATTAAATATTATGATACGCACATCAATTACACACGAAATAAGCCCAGCATATACTCCAACCGATAAAATTAAGGTAGAGAGAACCGTGAAAACAATTAAGCTATTGGGAATAATAATATACCGCAAGGTGTACCATTATCCCCAGTTAAAACACTACGATGTGGTAGCTATATAAGCTAATACCATTGAATGTAAACCCTAATTAAAAACCGATTTAACTAAATAAATAAAAGAAATGAGAAAGCTAAAATACACCCAAACCAAAACGCAAAACGCTTTTAGTAAAGAAAGCTTTTATCTAAACGACCAAGCTTTTAACGATGCCTTAGAACGAGAGATAGCGCATAGAAGTGCAACAGATAGTTTTGCAAATTTATTTGAACCGCAAACCCGAGCCGAAAAAATATATCAGGGCTTTAAAAAAGCAAGATATGCCAATAACCAACCAACCCGTACAGGATGGATAGAAGAAAGCTCTTCCGATAAAATCGAAATAACAATTACAGTACCCGAAAAATACAGGAGTAAGGCCCACGAAATTGCAGATGCGGCTTTTGCTTCATTTAGGGACGAAAAAATTAACGTAAAGGTATGTTTTCGAATTCGCAACTAAATATTACCATCAATTAAGTTCAACTAAGGCTATGTTCCAGTACAAACAAAAAGTAATTATGGTGTGCATAAACCTATCTCTTT
Organism: Sphingobacteriales bacterium; assembly: GCA_013298995.1. Taxonomy (GTDB): domain Bacteria; phylum Bacteroidota; class Bacteroidia; order Sphingobacteriales; family Sphingobacteriaceae; genus Pseudopedobacter. The sequence continues at coordinate 3,438 of JAAFJW010000005.1, forward strand.
TAAGAGCCGAAAAATGCTCGAAACGAATTTGAACGTGGTAAAATTCGCCATCCCGAGAGGGTATTTTCTCGGTATCGTAATCGGTTACAGAAAATGATTGCAAAAAAAGTTCAAGTGCTTTTTTAGCTGTATCGGTTTCGAGGGTTGAAATGCTACCAAGGGTAACATAACAGTTGTAAAAATATTTTTTAATCATACTACTACATTTTTATTGAGACCATAAATATAGTAAACATTCCCGAAAGCGTAACCCTGCCATCGCCGCAGGGCGGGAACACACAAACCCCCTTTGGGGGATAAAGGGGGAACAAATTAAACAAATATGACCGCATACGATACATACCACAACAAAATAGGCGTAAAGCTTAGTTACCTACTATCAGATATTGATAAGTGTAGCGATAATAGCTTGGCGGTTATAAGTTATGTAGCCTACGAAAAAAGGGTGCAGCGTAACCCTGCCTTTAGGTTAAAAAAAGGTTTAGGCAAAGGTAATGAGGTTTTGATAAGTTGGGAGCATATACCCGAGTGGCAGGCGCAATGTAAGGCCCGCTTTGGCAACCCCGAAGTAGCCACCAACCCGCTCGAAAAATTTTATAAACAAGATGCCAAAACCACCCGCTTTTTTACCGATTACCGTTTTGATGATGATGGGGCTTACTTAAAACCATCGCAACAAAAGCAATACACCGTAAATGCCAACGTAATGCAAGCTATTATAGGTCTAAAAAGTTACCGCAGTTTAAAACGCAAAAGCGGTAACGGTAGCCTTGCGCCACTATGGCAAAGTTTAGCAAATGATGCTTATACGTTTAACGATATTTTAAAAACCAAATATAATTGCCAGCACACCTTGGGCACAAGCGAAAAAACCATACGCACCCGTTATGCTTCGTTTATTAAAGATGGTTTGGTAAGCATTATAGATGGCCGAAACAATAACCAAAACGCACAAATTGTAACCCCCGAAATGTTAAGCCTTTGGTGCAACATTTACGCTGGCCAGCGCAATTACAAACCCACCTACATTGAAGTTAGCAAAGCTTACGATAGCTTTTTAGATGGCACTTTAGATATTATGGTAAACGAAACCGCCGAAGCTTACAACCATACCCTACCTTGTTACCGCCCTGCCAGCGAAGCCACGGTTTACGCTTACCAAAGTGCGTGGGAAAGCCGTGTAAGTACACACGCTTTGCGTAGTGGCGATAGGCAAAAGTTTATGGGCTTGTACGAGCCTTACCATAAACTAAAAATGCCCGAGTTTGCAGGTAGCATGATTTCGGTTGATGACAGGCAACCCCCTTTCGAATACGAAAAAGGTAAACGCCTTTGGTTTTATATGGGTGTTGATGTAGCCAGCGGCGCAATTACCACTTGGGTATATGGCAACAGTAAAGAGGGTATTGTGGAAGAGTTTTACCGCCAAATGGTGCGCAACTACACTATGCTTAATAAAAAAATTCCTTACGAGTTGGAATGTGAAAGCAGCTTAAACGCATCGTACAAAGAAACCCTGTTACAAAACGGCGCAATGTTTCAATCGGTACGTATTGAGGCTAATAACGCCAGGGGTAAATTTTGCGAACGGGTTTGGGGCCAGCAACGTTACGGTGACGAAAAAAAGCGAGCAGGTTGGATAGGTCGCCCATTTGCAAAAAACGAAGCTAACCAACGAGGCCCTGGTAAAATAGAAATTATACCCAAAAACGTAATTATAGAAAATTGTATTGAAGATATACAAAACCGAAATAACGCTTTACACCCTAACCAAGATTTATACCCGGGTTTAACCCGTTGGGATGTGTTCGAGGATAAACAACACCCCGATTTAACCCCTACCAACTGGGCTGGCATATTGCCCCACATAGGCCACAAAACCAAAACCAGCATGAAGGTGGGTCGTATTAATTTACAAGGCCAAGCTTGCGTAGTAGGTTTTGATAATGAGGTTGCACTTGGCGAAAGGCTAATTAACGTAATGAAAAAAATTGAGGGCGAAACCGTAAATGTGTACTGGTTAGATGATAACCACGGCAACGTGTTAAAAGCCATAGTTTATGATATGCAAGGCACACAAATTTGCGAAGTACTAAGCACACTAGCTTACCAGCGTAGCACTTTAGAGCGTACAGGTAACGATGCCGAAAACCGCACCATTATGAGTGCTTACGCCGCAACGGTACTGGGTTATATTAACCGCAACGCTAAAAAAATAGAACGTGTTACCATAGTAGAAACTCCGCAACCAAAATCAAACCGCTTTAGCGCAGCTGCTTTAGGATTAGCGGTAAAAAGCAACGACAGGGTAACCATACCCTTTGGGGAGCTGGAGGGGAAAGAAGTAGAAACCCTACCACCACTAGAACCCGAATACACCGAAACCTTTAACCAAATACTAACAAACTATAACAGCAGTACAGCCAGCAGGTTTGCCTAGCCAAAAGCCAACCGCTAAAAGCCAACAGCAAAAAAAAAGATATGAACCTAACAACCGCATTTAAACAAAAAGTTACCACCGCACTAAAAGATGCCCGCACACTTTACGGCGGTACCGATAAAGATTTTGCCAGCAAGTACGGTATGAACCAAGCAATTTGGAGCCGTATAAAAAACGGCGAAACCGAAAAAGTACTGGACGAAAACAAATGGCTTGAAATTGGGCGCATACTAAACGTAAGCCTAAACGAACGCACCTGGGCACTAGCCCGCACACAGGTGTACGATGCCATAGAAGCCGATGCCGTTTTTTGCCAACAAAATAGCAAAAGTATGGTACTGGTTGATGATTGCGCCATAGGCAAAAGCTTTACCGCCAAATACCTAAGCCGTAAACTAAACAACTGCTTTTGTTTAGATGCTAGCCAAACCAAAACCAAGCAACTATTTATACGTGATTTTGCGAGGGTTTTGGGTGTAGATAGCAAAGGCAAAATGGCCGATGTTACCGCAAATATTAAGTACTACCTAAAAATGCTAAACAAGCCTTTGGTAATTATTGATGAAGCTGGCGACTTAGAGTACAACGCTTTTTTAACGCTTAAAGAATTTTGGAACGCCACCGATGGCGAATGTGGCTGGTATATGATGGGTGCCGATGGCCTAGCCGATAAAATAAACCGTGGCATAGCCAATAAAAAAGTAGGCTACCGTGAAATACTAAGCCGCTACAGCGATAAGTATATGAAAATTGTACCTACCGACCGTGAGGGCGAACACAGCTTTTACCGCCAGCTAATAACCGATGTATTGGCAGCCAATATGAAAGATAAAACCCGCCTGCCCGAACTGGTAAAAAAATGTATGGTGCGTGATAACGATGGTAAAATAGGTGGCCTGCGTAGAGCCGAAACCCTTTTAATTTTAATGAATGCCGAGTAAGAAAACAGCCAACGCCCTCGAATTGCAAAAAGCGTGGAGCGTAGATAACATACAAAAAAAAGTATATAAAACAATGAAACTAAGCGAACCATTTTACAACGCCTTTGGCTTACTGCCCACCACAGGTTTATGGTTTATTTGGGGCGCAAGTGGCAGCGGCAAAAGCAGTTTTATGTACAAGCTAATTAAAGAGTTGGCAAATTTTGAAAAAATAGGCGTAAACGATTTAGAAGAGGGGGCCGACCAAAGCGTACAAGATGCGTTTAAGCGTTTCAACATAGCAAAAATTAAAAGGCGATTAATTTGGTGTTGCGAAACTATGAAAGAAATGGACGAACGAATGAGCAAACCTAAAAGCCCGAACGTGTGGGTAATAAACAGTTTTCAATACACAGGTATGAGTTTCGAAGCCTTTTTAGCCTTTAAGCGCAAGCACCATAAAAAATTAATTATTGTAATAAGCCAAGCCGATGGTAAGCAGCCCGAAGGGCGTACCGCCCGAAAGGTAAAAAGCGATGCTGCTCTAAAAATTTGGGTAGAGGGTTATGTAGCCTTTAGCAAAGGCAGGTACATAGGTAACAACGGCGGCACATACACCGTATGGCTTGAGGGAAGCGAACTTTACCACGGTACAGCCACACAAGCACCGCAACGTAATGCAATACTAAACAACGAACGCAAAGAAGTACGAGTAGATTTTCAAGATAGATAAAAGCCAACCGCTAAAAGCAAAATAAAATGAAACACACCACCACACACCAGCAATCAACCTCGGGCTTCGAGCCAAAAGCTAAAAGCCAACAGCTACCAGCTACACAAGTAGCTAAAAGCCACCAGCCAAAAGCCCTAACAAAAATAGCAGCCGACCGCCAAGCCCACGCCACCCAACTAACCCAAGTGTGCCATTATTTAGGTTGGAGTAAGCAACAATACTGCAACCATCAATTTGCTACCTACACCGCATTTTTAACTAAAATATTTGCAGGCTACCCTGTAAGCTGGCTTAAAGATGCCGAGTACAGCCCCGCAATGCGAGGGTTTTTTAACCTAGAGTGGGCAAAGCGCAATACTAAGTTTTTGCCCTACGCACAAGCCCTATGCTTTACAGGTATAGAGGTTACACCACGTGGCAAAATGCAACATTGCGATGGTTTGCCATTAGGGTGCGATGCCGTACTAGCGCAATACGAGTTTACCCATAGCATAGCCGAAATGCTGGATTGTAGCCAGTTTTTGCAAAATTATAACACAGCTTTAAAACTAGTAATGTATGGAAAATAAACAAATAGCCACAAGCTTCGAGCCAACAGCTAAAAGCCAAAAGCCCTTTACCGAGACACGGCCAACAGGCAAAACAATTTGCTTCTTTAGCTACAACTTAAAGTTTTTAAGAAAAAAACACGGTTACATGGCAAGCGATTTAGCCGCAAAACTAAATACTCAATACAAAAATTATCGCAACTGGGAGTGTGGGCATTGCGAGCCCGCTATACCTGTGTTATTGAGGATATGCGCATTTTTTAACGTAAGCGCACAAACAATGCTAACCGAAAGTTTGGAGGACCTAGCAATATGATAACACAACTTGTACGCAGCGAACTTCGGGCTTTAATTTTCGATGTGTTAAATATAGCACACAGGCTTGAAGCTATCGATATTCTTTTAAGCAACGAGCAATCAGCCACGAGCATCCAGCCAATAGCTAATAGCCAACAGCCCTCTACTACAAACAGTCAGCCCGAGGCTCGAAGCCCGCAGCCCGAATTGCCCGAAGCTCGAAGCCCGCAGCCCGCCTTGCCCGAAGCTATAATAAACGCCGTATGCACCGCACTGGATGTAACTATTGATGACTTAAAAAACGGCAAAAGAACCGAGCGCTTAGCAGATGCAAGGGCTTTGTTGAGTTACTTTTTAATGCAAAACACAAGGTTAAAACTTGTAGAAATTATAAAGTTAATGGGCTTGAAAAATCACAGCTCTGTGATTACGCACTTAAAAAAAGTAAAAGAACTAAGCAGTGTAGATAAGCACTTTGCTGATAAAAAAAACAAAGTAGAAAACTTAATAAATAAGTTATGAAAATACCGTGTTCTCAGGCACAAATAGAGGGTATAGTTTTACTGCTAGGTGTATTGGTGCAAAGCCAAACACCTAGCAATATACCCGAAAAGCTGGTGTACAGCCACGTTTTAAAGCTATACCAAAAAACGAGGTTAAAACTCGAAAATTTCGGGCAAAAAACCACCGCCAAAAACAAAACTAGCTTTTGCCTAAGCGATAACGAAGCCCTTGCCCTTTACGTGTACTTACAACAAGTAGCTATACCCGAACATCAATACCTATACGAAACGATAGTGCTTATAAGTGTAAAAAATGCAATAGAAAAGGAGTTTGCTTAATGGAAACAATGGCTATAAACATACTTACAGTACTCATAGTGCTGGTATTAAACCTTAACGAATACTTGGAATATAAAAGAGAGAAAATTAACAGAAATACTAACCGCCGCCAGCTAACCGCCAAAAACTACCAGCTAAAAGCCAAAAAAAAACACAATGAAAATTAACCAACAAAAACCCACACACCTACATTGGAGCGATGAAGCTGGTAACAACATACCCTACAACCGCACCACCAATTACGAACGCAATGCCGAACGTACCACGGCCAAACTGGCCAAAGAAGCCCTAAAATTAAACGAGAATTTAACAGCGTTTAAAACCTTATTAAAAACCGAAGCTTGCAAGCTTTACGAAGCCTTTTGCAGCCAAAATAACGGGAAAATTGGGCAGGGCAAAGGTAACGCAACATTTTACAATTTCGATAGAAGTATTAAAGTTGAAGTAGCCATACAGGAAGCAATAATGTTTGATGAAAACACCATTGAATTAGCCAAAGCAAAACTAGATGAAGTTTTAAACGATGGCTTAATTGGCGCAAAAGATTTTATTAAACCCCTAGTAATGGATGCCTTTAAAAACACAGGTGGCAGGTTAGATACCAAACGGGTTTTAGGCTTACGCCGATACGCCGACCGTGTGCAAGATGTACGCTACAAAGAGGCTATGGAACTAATAGATAAAGCCATACGGAAGCCAAAAAGCAAAGAATATTACCGTGTATGGCTTAAAGATGCACAAGGCGAGTACCAAGATATACAACTAAACTTCGCATCTATACAATTAGCGGAAACGGTATGATTTGGCTAATTGCACTAATTTTTTTAATAACAGTTGCCCTTACCGAGGGCGATAATTAACCACCGCCAATCCCCCCTTTGGGGGCTAGGGGGATTAAACAACACAACACAAAATGAAAAAACTAAAGCAACACACACAAATGACCGTTTATACCGCAATATCAAAACAATTAGGCTTTGAGCCTCGGGCAATAGCTATACCCGCAATAAGTGAAGCTAAAGAATTATTAAAGCAGGTAAAAAAACAAGATGCCTACGCATTTAAAAAAGTGTTCGAGGTACATCGCTTTGCGCCAAACGGTGTAACCGAGGCACACATCGAAGCTGTTAATATATGCTTTGAAGCATTTGTAAGTGGGCAAGCAATATTTAACGCCATAGAAGCGAAATAGCAACGGGCTATCGGGCTTCTAGCCACGAGCTAAAAGCAAAACGATTAAACAGGTAACCACCACAAACACCCCCCTTTTGGGGCTTGGGGGATAAACTAAAAGCAATGAAACAAAAACACCAAACAAGTAATACGCCGCCAATCCCGTCGCCAATCCCCCCTTTGGGGGTTAGGGGGATTAGGGTTAGGGGGAATAACAAAAGATATTACCTGCACCGCCGTGTAAAAAGGTTTGAAAACGTAATTGTTTTTGCTAAAGAAAGAACAGTGTACACACCCTTTACACAGCTGGAAGCTATGCCAGTTGGTTTAAGTTTTTACATAAAACAGCTAATAAATCTAGGATATAACATTCAAATACAATTATTTAATTAAAAATGGGCAAAAAACTACCCTATACACACACCGCTTTTGTAATCGAAAACTACCTAAAGCTAACCAACGCCGAAATGGCTAGGCAATTAGGCTGTAGCGCTGGTGGGGTAAAAAGTATTTTAAAAAGCTTAGGTATAGTAATACCCGCACACATTATAGCCGAACGGAAGCAATTAACAAGGTTTAAAAACGGGCAAATAAGCCACAACAAAGGCAAAAAACAAACCGATTACATGACACCCGAAGCTATTGCCAATACCGCAAAAACACGCTTTAAAAAAGGTCGCTTACCGCACAATTGCTATAACGAAATAGGTAAAATAGTAGTACGAGGGGCCTCGGGCTTCGGGCAATCGGGCAACCAGCTAAATAACGTTGAAAGTAAGCCCGAGGCTCGCAGCCCGAAGCTCGCTTTGCCCGAGGCTCGCAGCCCGAAGCCCGCTTTGCCCTATAAATACATCTGCACCGCAATAGGTAAGTGGGAACTATACCACCGCTACCTATGGCAACAAACCCACGGCGCAATCCCGCAAGGGCATTGTATTTGGTTTAAAGATGGCGATACAATGAATTGCAGCATAGAAAACCTAGAGTGCATAAGCCGTAAAGAAAACCGCTACCGAAACTCGGCACCACAAAAATTAAGTGCAAAGTTTTTAGCCCGCACCATTGTAGGTAAAAACGGAAACACAGCGGGCCTACTAAATCAAACCCAACTTTTAGAAACCAAAAAAACACACATATTAATTAACCGTAAAATCAAACAACATGGCAAACAACAAAATGAGCGACCTTAACAACCACCTTTTTGCACAACTAGAAAGGTTAAACGATGAAACCCTAGACGGCGAAGCAATGGAGCAGGAGTTTAAGAAAGCAAAAGCAATACAAAGCGTTGCAGGGCAAATTATTAAAGCAAGTGCCTTGGTAATGCAAGCCGCAAAACTTACCGCAGCTGGCGAATTTAACGAAGAGCAAAGCAGCGTAAAAAACAAATTATTAAACTAAAAAACGGGCTTTCGGGCAACGAGCGTATTGCCACGGGCAACGAGCCAAGAGCCACCAGCCAAAAGCTAACAGCCAAACCCACCGCCCCCAAACAAAAAAAGATATGAAACCCTATATACACCCAGTACACCAATGCCACGATGGTATAATAACCAGTTTTACAAAACGTAAAATAGATTTAAAAAAACCAGCTGTAGATATGATTTGCCTTACAGATATTGCACAAGGTTTAGCCAATACCTGCCGTTTTGGTGGGCAAATGCAAAAATTTTATAGCGTGGCGCAACACAGCATATTGGTAACTATGCTAGCCCCGCCCGAGCTGCAAAAAGCGGCACTATTACACGATGCAGCCGAAGCGTATTTAGGTGATATAATAAAGCCCCTTAAAAATATGATTAGCGGTTACGCCGAAATAGAAACCGCTTTTGAACGGGTTATATTTAAAAAGTTTGGAGTTGATTTTGATTTACTAAAAGAAATTAAACCATACGATATGCGGGCTCTTACAATTGAGTACGAAGCCATACACGGCGAAGGTTTAGAGTTTAAAAAAGTATTTTACAACGGTACGGCCACTCCTTTTTGGACACCCGAAAAAGCGGTTGATATTTATGTAAACATGCTTAATGGTTTAGTATTACAAAACTTATTCCGAGGAAAAAGCCATAAACAAAGTTAAACCCAAAACAAGCGAAGCCCACCACCCTAGGCTACAAGCCATAACACATTATAAAAGGAAGCCCGTAGCCCGAAGCCCGAAAGCCCGAAGCCTAAAATATGCAACGCAACCAAACCACCACCGTAAGCCAATTAAATATAGGCGACCGCTTTTACAAATGTAACGACCGTAGCAAAACTGCCTACCAACTTACCAATATCAAAAGCAACTTTTTAAACAGTAAATACTACTGCCTCGAAACCGTTCTTATTGACCGCCCATTTCCCCCTTTGGGGGATAGGGGGACAAAACAAATAAACGGCAGCACACCCGTAATTTTTTTACACAACAAACCAGCTACTAGCCAACCGCTAAAAGCTACCAGCTAAAAAAATGAGAAACTACGCACAACTATTTGCCATTTGCAAAGCCCAGGGCTTTGATTATAAAGATAAAGTGGCCGAAATTACCAACGGCCGTACCGATAGCCTAAAAGCCCTAACCGATGCCGAGTACCGTGAAATGATGCTACAACTAAACAAGCACAACGCACACCTACGCCAAACCAAAAATTTTGAAATTAAGCCAGGCGATAAGCAACGTAAAAAAATGATAGCCCTAGCAAAAAACATGGGCTATAGCAATGCCGTTGATGCCTTAAATAATTGGTGCATGCAATACGGCAAATACGCCAAACCGCTAATGCAACACACCGAAAACGAACTAAACCACGTATTAAGCGTTTACGAAAACGAAGTTTACAGCAGTTATTTAGCCAATTTAAACAAGTAGCCACGAGCTGGCGGGCAACCAGCCTCGGGCTAAAAGCCAACCGCCAAAAGCTAACCCATTAAACAAGAACGCCGCCAAAACCCCCTTTGGGGGCCAGGGGGATAAACAAGCCACCATGCAAACAACCTACACCATCACAAGCCACAAGCTAAAAGGTTATATAGAATTTAGCTATTTAAACGGAATTTTAAAGCAAATTAAATTTTCTTTAAAAGAAAACTTTAGTCCCCTACAATGGGATGCCTTTAAACACAACATAACATACAACGAAACCATGGTACAACATTTTGAAAAGCTAGGTTTTGAAGTTAAAAAAAGCACCACACCTTCGGCCACCCTCCCCCTCGGGGAGGGCAGGGTGGGGACTGGGGAATTGGAAGGCACAAACATTAAAATTGCCCTTTTTTGCCGCCTGTACGAGAAACACACCACCGTAAAATACAAAGTAAGCCCTGCCGATAGCGGCAAAATAAAACTAATAAAAATAGATGATGCCTTACTAACCGCCTACTTTACCAGCCCCAATTTTTTGTTTAAAAACAAATACAGCATAGCCAATTTAGTAAAATACTACAACGAGCTACTCGCCGAAATTGCCACAGCTGGCAAAGCCAAACACCCCAACCATTACGATAAAGCCTACCAAGCAAAACTACCCGTTAGCGAAGTGGCTAGCTACTGGGCACACCTGCGAAGCCTGGGCCTGCAGCCCAAAAAGGATAGGGTTGGCAATACGTTGGATTGGGTGGCGGTGGGGTAAAAGCCACGGGCTACGAGCCACGGGCAAACAGTAACAATTAAATAATTTAACTAAACTTAATATTATGGGACTTTCAAGTACAAAAACGGCCAACACAAAAGAGCTGTTTAAACACGCATTTGATTTAATGTTGCTTTTAAAAGCAAAAGTAATTAGTGTAGAAGAGGCAAAAGCACAGGCTAATTTGCTAAAACAATCAAATAATATCTTAAGATACGAACTCGACAGAGCTGTTGCCGAAAAAAAGTTTGATAGCTTATCTATCAGGGAAATAGAGCAATAGTTATGTTTGATAATATTATACTTGTACATAAACTTATAGATTGTTTAGAATACCTTACTTTAATAGAGGATAAAAATATTTTAAGAAATCTAATTAAAAAACAAATTGGTATTGATAAAGAGCTAATTGTAGGTTATGATTTAATTGCAGACCTTCCCGAAAGTCAAACAAGGTTTATGGGCAGAAAAATTACAAAACTCAAATACGAAGCTTTTGATAAAGCTTGTGTAATTTTAGATTTAGACGATGATGAAATTTGTATAGCCAATTTTTCAACATATAGTTTTGGTAGCATTGGCAAAAAATTTATTGACTTACATAATTTGCTATGTAAACAAAGGTGGTTTATATATCACTCAAATGATTTACAAAAAAAATATTATTTAGAAGTATTTGACCTATACGCTGTAGAAGCCTATATTGATTTAATTGTAAATCAAATATCGTTGATAATTGAAGATAATTCGAAGGTTTATCAATAAGCAAAACCAAAGCCTAAAACCCCAAAGCCATTGCTTACCGCAATGGCTTTTTTTTATACCATAGCGTATTTATTATTGTTAATATATTTTGAAATGTAATATAACTACATACATTTGTAAACGTAAACGTTCACAAACTTATATGTCAAATTTAGAGCTTTTTAACAATGATTTTTCATCAGAAATGTTTGAGAAAGAATCGCTAGAGAATGGCTTTACTTATTGGTACGCACTAAAATTAATGCGCTTTTTAGGTTACGATACTTGGGCTTCGTTCCAAAAAGCCATTAATAAAGCCATGACAACCTGCAATACTCTAAATATACCAATAATTGAAAACTTTGAGCAGGTTACTGTAACTATAGAAGGTAAGCCTTGTTTAGATTTTAAACTTTCACGTTTTGCTTGCTACCTAGTGGTTATGAATGCCGATAGTAAGAAAGCGCCTGTTGCACAAGCACAAGCGTATTTTGCTAATTTGGCGGGTGCGGTACAAAACTATCTACACGAAGCCGAAAATGTTGAACGTATAAATGTTAGAAGCGAAGTTTCGGACAGAGAAGTTAGCCTTTCGAGCGTTGTACATAAAGCTGGAGTAGAAAATTACGGTTTTTTTCAAAACGCTGGCTACAGAGGTATGTACAATAAAAATATTGGCTTATTAAAGCAAATTAGAAATGTGCCAAATGGTAGAAGTTTGTTAGATTTTATGGGTAAAGATGAGTTAGCGGCAAACCTTTTTAGAATAACCCAAACCGAACTTAAAATTAAACAAGATAATATAAGAGGGCAAAGCAGTTTAGAATACGCAGCCGAAACCGTTGGGCAAAAAGTTAGAAAAACGATGTTAGATATTAGCGGTATTGCCCCTGAGCATTTAACAACCGCTTTAGATATACAAAAAGTAAAAAAGGAGCTTAAAAATAAAAGCAAACAAATAAAATCAATTGACAAAAAGCCTAAAAATTAACAATGCTACATTTTTTAAAAGCCATAGCCCAAAACCCTGTTTACAGTTTTATATTTGTTTTTATTTTATTTGTTGTACCTGTGCTTGCTATTTGGTATGTAGCCAAATGGTGGCCACAAAATAAACGGTTTAGCAAAATGCTTAAAGATGTAGAGGATATTAAAAGCGATGTTAAGTATATACGCAACTGTTGTGAGCAAAGCTTTAATTCTAATTAGCCTAGCTTTTTTGTTAAAAACTCAATTACCAAAACCCTAGCCTAGTACTTATATTTGAAAAACCAAAATATAAGGTATGCAGCAAGCTTTATTTGATACACCTACCGTAACTAAGCCCGCCCATAAAATACGCAATACTACCGCCTTGCTTTACAAGCGTGTACGCGAAGAGCATCAGAAAATGATGGCTACCGAGTATAAAGGCTGCAAAATGTACAACCCCGATTTTGTGTATATAAAACTGGGCGAAAAGTTTTTTAAATCGCCTAAAACTATTGAGAATATTGTGTTTAATAGGTGTTAATGGGCAATCGGGCAACGGGCTGGCGGGCTTCGGGCAGCGGGCTTTCGGGCAATCGGGCTTTCGGGCAACCAGCAACGGGCTGGCTGGCGGCGGGCTGGCGGGCTTCGGGCTAACTACCAAACAGGCAGCCCGAGGCTCGAAGCCCGAGGCTAGTTTATAAAGTAAGGTTCGGGTGGCTCTACGCCGTTTTGTAGTTCTATATCATTAATTACGGTATCTTGGTAAAGTTTTTGGGCGGCGTAATCTGTTAGTGTGCAAGTAAAGCTTTGTTGGTATAGGTTGCCTGCGCCACCAGTATCAACGGGGGCAAAGCCTGTACGGCGCATTGCGCTATAATTAACGCCTGTGCTACCGTGTAGTACGGCAAAGGTGCTGTTTAGTAAATCTAAAAAATCTAATGCGGTGCTTTGGTTAAAACTGCCCTTAAAGGTATCGGCAAAGGTTTCGTAAAACAAGTAAGCATCTACCTGTAAGGTTACATCTTGTATTTTAAGCCCTTTATCTTGCGTGTTTAGTATCCTAAAGGCTAAAAAAACGGCTGGCGTGGCAAAAGGGTGTTCGCTACTTAAAAAGTTTACTTGGTTGTGCCAAAGGTCTATCCATTTTATGGCGGGTATTTTGGTGTTTAGCAGGGTGCTAAGTTCGATGTAAAGGTCTTTAAAGTTTTGCATAATGTTAAGTTTTATTGATTACTGATTGTAGGCTTTTTTCGAAATTTGCTGTAAATGTTTTTTCGATTACGGTATCTATTTTTTTATCTAAGGCTTGGCTTTCGCCGATGTACTGGCGTTGTGGTATTTTTATGGTTAACTGTTCTTTTTTGCTTAGGTAAAGGTGTTTCCACATTTCTTTATCGGTTTGTTTGTACATAGCCCAAAAAAACTTTTTCATTTGCGGGGTTACGGTTACGGTAATAGTGCCGCCATTGTTATGTATGGCGGCATAAGGCAAGCCTTCGCCTGCGGTAATTTCTACACCATCTTTAGTAATGCTGTTTGCTTTTATGCTATTGTACAGGTTATTATTAAGCTGCATTAGTTTATGGCCAGCACCGTCGTTGCGGTTGGGCCAGGGTATAAAGCTGCTGTCGGTAAAGCCTTGTTTCTCAAAACTATCTTTAAAGTGCTTCACGGCAATTTCGGCAGCATCTTTGGCAATGGTTTCAAATAGGTTATTGCTTGCTTCTACAATGTTGGGTACCGTAAACTCGTTTTGCATTTAATTGTTGTTTAATGTTTATTTAATTTTTACATTTGTAGCTCAATACCGCGATTCTGTCAAGGTATGCCCCAAGAGCGATTAATTTATTAATCGCTCTTGCTTTTTAAAGCGGTTACCTTTTTTTCTATATCGTTAAAATCATCCCCCTTTTTAATAATAACTGATTTTTCTTTATAAATTAATGCAACCTGTTGAAGCTCGGGATATAAATTATATTGACCGTTTATTACCCTAGCTGCATTACCGGGTAATTTTGAAAGGTTAAATACAATGGAGTATTTTTCTTCTAATTTGGTGTCAAAGTGGTTATTATATTGCGCTATAAATTCCATAATTTGTTCCCTCTTTTTTTTGAAACCGTTTTTTAGCGCACCATCATACCTATCTGCAATCACGCTATTTAAATTATACTCGGGGTTACGCCAGCCATCTATTTCAACGTGTGGCCTAATTTCCATATCGGCTTTGTGGTTTTTTACCAATATTTTAGCATCAATAAAATTGTCTTTTAAATCTTTGGTATCGGCAAACGGGCTAATTTTAACACCATCAACGGTTTCTAAAGGTGCGGTAAGTTTAGAAAACTCTAACGCTTTCTTAAAATTAGGGTCGGCTTTGGCCAATGCAAAATAAGGAGCAGGTTTGCCACCGTTAGTTCCCTCGTTAAACACCTGGCCGCTAATGCCTGTATTTATTTCAAACTCGGGCTTTACATCAGGTACTTTTGTAGGTATATTGGCACTTGGGTTTTCGGCAGTTTGCACCACATAGCAACGGCAACGCCAGCCGTTAGGCGGGTAATATTTAGCCCAAAAAGCCCCATTAATAGGTGCAATAATGCCGTGTAAGCTTTGGTGGCTATCCCGCACTTTCTCATCGTTTTGGGTAACGTATTTTAGGTTAGGGAAATCTTTGGCATCACGCACATAAGTTGCCCAATTGGCAGCGTGGTAGCCCGCCTGTTTGGCGGTTTGGTACTCGGCCTGTAGGTAATTAACGTTATAGGCTTGGTTAATTTTTAAGCCAGCAGCTTTAAAATCGTTCCAGCTGGCAGGTTTGCCATTTTTTGTAAGTGCTTCATTAAGTAGCAATTGTTGGCTATACGTTTTAGCTCCCGAAAACTTAAATAAGTTTTGGCGCATGGCAATAGCCGTAGCATTTGGTGTGCCATCATCGCCTACTACCTTAAATTTGCTGCCGTAGCCTTTTGCTGCACCGCCTACCAGTTCTTTGTAGGTTTGCTGTATAAGCCCTGGGCTTAAGTCTTTAGGGTTTAGTTTGCCATCGTAAGCATCTTTTAACAATTTTTGGTACACGAGTTGCCACTGTGTTAAATCAATGGCTTGTACGGTAATATCTAGCGGCTCGCAATCGCAATCATGCTCCAAAACATCGTACCATGCGGTAATTTGTGCAAGCCAGTTTTTAGGTACGCTGGCTTGCACCGCTACTTTTTTGCGGGGCTTTCTCCTTTTACAATAGGTGCGGCTGCGTTTAGCCTGCCAATAATGGGTATGCCTGTGGTGTTTTTTAGGTACTCGGGTTCTATTTCGTACTGTTCGCCCAGTTTTACAATAAGGTTTACCAGTTCGGTAAGTCCCATATTTTCGGCATTATCCCACTCGAAGCTGTAATTTTTAAGCGGTGCATATACTGGGCTTAATTTTATAAGGCGTGGGCGTATTTGGGCGTTAAAAAAGTATTTAAAAAACAGTTTATCGCTCTCGAACCTGTCTTTAGCTAACTTATATTGTATTTCTACACTGCCTACAAAACCTTTCTCATCTGTTAAGCCAGTACCGCCTAATACCCGTTTACTTATCATGTTATCTGCCCTTAATGCCAGGCGTTCAAAAGGGTCCACATTTGCACCGTTAATATCGGCAAACTCAAATTTTTCTTGCCCACGGCCCACCATAAAGTTGTTGCTTTTAAACTTGCTGGCAGCGTTCCATAATTGGGTTAGGCGTTCTTTATCCTCACGGTCGGTGGTAATAAATAAAGGCGGTACACCGTATTTATCCACAAAATCGAGCCAGCTACCCATGCCTAGTTTTTTGGCAAGTACAATAGGCGCCATGGGTGTAAGCATACCTAAATTATCGTTTTTACCTACTTGTACATAATGGTCGGCGTATATGCCCTCTCGGTAATTCCAGCCTGCGGTATCGCCCGGGTTTTTGGTAATAATGCCTTTGTTGGCATTAAACCAAGGCTGCTTAATTTCGGTAACAGCTTCTAGTTCGTTAAGGTCGTTGGTTTCGTACAGCTCTATCAGCCTGCGGCCTCTAAAGCGGCTACCAATGGCAATATCAATAAGGTCTTCGAACCAGGGGCGTTCAAATAGTTTACTAACCTCTTTATTTTCCTCACCTTTGGCATCTACAAACTTTATAGGTGTACGCTTTGCGTGTAAAATACGGCTATCAATAACGCTTGCCAAGTGGTCATCAATCAAAAGGTTTTCGTGTAGGTTGTACAGCAAACTCCAGTCGGGGTTATCGGGGCTGGTGGCGGCAGCAATGGCCATTTGCCAATCTTTTAGGGTTTTGGCTTGTATGGTGGTAGCTGTTTTTTCGGTAAGATAACTTAAAGCACCGTTATCGCTAGGTTTTGCAGCTGCATTAATTTGGGCGGGTTTATCGCCAAAAAGGCGTTCAAAAAAGCTAACTATATTCATAAGGCTTAAATGTAAAAATCGGGGTTAGAGTTATTGCCCCAAAGGCTATCGCCGCTGGGGTTTTGGGTATTGTCTTCGGGTGGTTTGGGTAAGTTGTGTAAGATGGTGCGGCCAGCGTTTATTTTATCCAGCTCTTTCATAGCCCAATCGTAGTCTTCTTTAATATCGGTACTAACTTTGCGGGCTGCATTGCGCCTAAAAACCTTATAAAGGGTAATTTTTGCAATAATATCTACCAGTACCTCGTTGCGTATAGGGTTTGGGTTGGCAAATATTAAATCGGTATTGTAACGGCCAGCAAGGTAGGTAATAGCCATTGCCACCACCCTTTTTTCAATGTTGGGCAGGCTATCGGTAAACTCGGCGGTGCTATCGGTAATAAACCGCTCTTGGCTATCGGTTTTTAAATCATCTAGGGTTAAGTACCTCATATTCTATCGTGTTTATGTTGCATACGGCCTGCAACTAAGCCATCGCCATCGGCACTTGTGCCTATGCTGGTATGTTTTTCGAGTTCTCTAATTGCTTCCCTATCGGCATCGGGTGCATCATCTTTGGTATTGTAGCCAGGTTCTATATCAAAAAGCTGCTCACGCCCACGAATAGAATCCTTATCGTTTTCTGTAGCTTCGTTGTGTTTTATGCGGTTGTTTTGGTAGTAGGGGTACATTTCCAAAATACGGTCGTATTTTTTAATTTTTGGCGTATGCACCTGCCTGAGGTAAAGGGTTACGTTTTTTTGTGTTTCAACTTCTTTAATGGTACGTTGCACTTCATCGTTCCAAAATTGGGCTTCAAACTGCCAGTGAATTTTTACGGTACTAGGTAGTTGCAATTGCACATCGCACATATAAGCAACAGCCTCCATCATTTTTGCTTGTTTCACAAATCCTTTTATAAACCAAAAATTATTTAGCTTATCAAGCCCCCAGATACGTACGGCATTATAATCGCTTTTTTCATTATCGGTGTAGGCAATATCCCAATGGCCAATTATTATTTTAAGGTGGTTAAGCTTTGGCAGCTTATCAAAAACCATTTGTGCTGCCTTAAATATTTTACCTTCTTTGTGGGGTTTTTGCCCGTACTCTTCTTCAAGAGCTATTAAACCAATTTCGGTAAGCAAGTTTTGGTAATAATTGGCTGGGTATTTTTCGCTCCATACAGGTAAAAGACTAATTGGGTGGTATGCTGGTACATGAGAAATGTACCAGTTGGGGTGCTTTTTTTGCAGTAAAGTTTGTACCATCCTATCGGCAAAGCGGTTGTTGGCATACAAAAGGCGGCGTATTGGGCCGTCCATGGTGGGTATTAAATCGCCCTCAATCCATTTTACATAATCATCTTGCCGTTTGGGGTTTCGGCCTATTTGCCTAGTTTCAATATCATCTACCACGCATAAATCGGGGCGTTGGCTTCCAATACGCAAACCCCTAACTTCCTGCCCTAGTCCCCTGGCCCTGCCTATCATGGGGCGTAAACCCCGTTTTTTACAGCCCTTGGTTCTAAATTTTCCCATTTCCCAGTTTCCCTCCAATTTTTGCTCGCCAAAGTCTTTTATAATTTGCGGGTTAGCTTCAAACTCTGCTTGTAAGTCGGCAAGTAGTTGTTTCGCTCGGTCTTCAGTTTGGCCTACCAGTACCATATAATGCGCTTCATCGTTTGTCCATAGCCAAAAAGGTAATATTACATCGCACCAAACCGATTTAGCCAATCCACGTCCCCACTCGGCAAAAGCCTTAATGGTTTTATCGTTTAATATTTTACCTGCAAAATTAATCTGAAAAGAGGCAGATACAGAAGTTGCATAATGCGGGAAATACCTATTTATACAACGTAGCACATCGTTTTTACAAAATTCAATTTCGGCCGATTGCTCGGCTTCGGTTTCGTAAGCCCGAACGTTCGAGCTCATGCGTATCATTTCTAGCTTATTAATGTATTGGGCTAGCGTATCTTTATCTTCCCTTTTCATATTAAGCTAGTTTTTTACATATAAATTGAGCGTGAGCCTCTTGAAAGTCTAAGGTTTTTAGGTGCAATCTTTCATCGGTTTGGCGCAAGGCGTTAAATACATCTTGCATTACTTCTAAATATACGGTTGGCGTAATGCGGTTTTCTTGGTCGTAATGCTTTAGGGTGGCATTCATTTTAGATATTTGGTCGGCAATGCTAGCCGCTTCGGTATCTAAAGTTAGGAGCGTTTTTTTATCATCAGTATCCAATGCTTTGCGCCTATCGGCAAAAATTTCTACACGGCGTTCGGCCAAGTTTGATATTACCTTTTTTAAGCTATCACGCCCTTTGTTTGATGTGGAAAGTTGAATGTCTCTTTCGGCTTTCCAGTTACCTTTTAGCACCCAGTTACCTACAGTTTTTTCTTGTACGCACAAAAAAACGGCTATTTCCTTTGCTGTTTTAAGCTGGTTAACATACATTTCTTTTGCAAGCTTGCTCTCGGTAATTTTTGCCATTTGCTTCTTTTATTAGGCTCAAAAATGCAACCTATAAAGCAGGGTTAAAAAACCTCAACTTAAAATAGTATAA
The DNA here is from genome assembly GCA_013298995.1 of Sphingobacteriales bacterium. Lineage (GTDB taxonomy): Bacteria > Bacteroidota > Bacteroidia > Sphingobacteriales > Sphingobacteriaceae > Pseudopedobacter. The sequence continues at coordinate 22,710 of JAAFJW010000005.1, forward strand.
AATTTACTTTTAATTAGTTGCAGTATAATACTGCTTTGGTTTACTAATTTTTTAGAGTGCTGGCAATGCCACACTTTTGCCATCACTAAGAACAAAATATTAGAATATTATTTATGCACTCAACAAAAATGAAAGTAAGGGTCGAGGCAAAACAAGGGCGTGGCTATATACGGATTACAGATACCATAAGCGTAAATAGCGAAACGGGTAGTGCTGCTGCCGTACGCCTAGCGGTTGATTCGTTTTTGCGTGATGGTATAAATAAAGCCACAGTATATGTAAGTAGCCAAGGCGGCGATGTATTTGAGGCTAATGATATTGAAAACGAACTAGACCGCTTAGATGAGGTGGAGTTAGTGTTGGGCGCAATGGCTGCCAGTGCCGTTACCAAATGGGTTGCCAAATATTACACCATTGCTTTAGCTAGCACCAAAATAATGATACATAAGCCTAAGCTTACCAGCTATGGCAACCACGATAAAATTAAAGGCGATTTAAAACTTTTAGAAGACCTAACAAACGATTACCGCAGTGCTTATGCGGTAAAAATGGGCATTAGCGAAGTGGAAGTTGATGCGCTTTGGGACAAAGGCGATAAATGGATTACCGCACCCGAAGCATTAAAAATGAAACTTATAAATGCTATTAACGCTCCACGCAATACACCACTAGCCATACACGAAGCTATGCTTACCGCTTGTGCCAATTGCGAAACCGAAATACCCGAAACGCAAAACAACTTAAAAATGGATAGAATTAAAATGATTTCGGCATTAGGCCTAGCTGCCGATGCTACCGATGAGCAAATATTAGAAGCTGCACAGCAAGCCCGCACCAGTGCACAAGCTTTAAGCGTGGTAAACCAGCAAAAAGAAGCGGACAAAAAAGTAGCCGCAAAAGCACTAGTTACCGCAGCCGTGAAAGATAAAAAGTTAAAAGCCGACTTGGCCGATACTTACGAGGCTTTTGCAGTTGCCGATTTTGAAGGTACAAAAACAGCCATTGAAGCAATGGTGGTTGTGCCTAAGCTATCAGGCGAGTTGGGTGGCGATGCTAGCGAAGCCGAAAGCCGCAAAGATTGGACTTTTGCCATTTGGCAAGATAAAGACCCTAAAGGATTAGAAAAAATGGCACATGAAAATGCCGAAGAGTTTGACAAATTATTTAACGCCTAACACATATTATTATGAATTTAGTTGATGGAAACTACCTAAACCAATACGTTGCACCAAAATTATTAGAAGAGTTTAAAAACTACAACGATGATTTTATTGCTGTAATACCTAAAGCCCCTACCGAAGCCTTAACCGCCGATGGTATAAAGTTTAACAAGCTTATTAACAACGTTGGCTTTTTGGTAAACAATACCGCAAACTTTACTTCCACTGCTATGGCAGGCAAAAAAGGTTTAATAGAGTGGGATAAAATGGATACCACGCCTACAAAGGTAACCGATAAAGAAATTAGGGCTTTGCCTTTTGATAAAAGGAGCGAAGTGCGTAAAAAACACACCGAAAGCTGGATGATTGGCTACCGTGACTATGTAATGCGCAAACTTGCACCTGTAGAAGCTGGCCCGGGTATGGTAATGTTACGTACCACAGGCGCAACTACGCCTAGTGGCCGTAAACGTTTAACATACGCCGATTTGGTTGAGTTTGAAAGCAAAATAAACGAGCTTAACCTGCGTATGTCCGATAAGCTATACTTGATTTTGTGTAGCTACCACCAAAACGATTTAAAGCTGGATAATGCAGGTACCAACAATAACCGTAGTGCCATAACTATTGACCCACAAACGGGTGCAATTACACGTTTTTACAAATTAAAGATTTTTGAAAACAATGCCGCCCCAGTTTACACCGCTGCTGGTGTGTTAAAAGCCGTAGGTGCAGCACCTGCCGCTGGCGACCAAGAAGCCTCTATTTTCTTTTATGGCGATAACGTGGTTACACATGTAGAAAGTGTAAAAATATTATACAAGCCCGAAACCATCGATACCACCAACCCCGACCCTACAAGCGACTTTAGGTTACAATCTTATGGCTTATGCGATAAGGTGCAAGAGTACGGTTTTGGGGCTTTAATTAGTGCAAACGCTTAATTTTTTGGTTTATAAATGGTGAAGCGGCTTACCGTGGTTGGTAAGCCGCTTATTTAAAAAACGCAATGGAAACAGCAAAATTTATAGTACAGGCAGCAAGGTTTTACATTGGGCAAACCGAAAAACCTAACAACGGCGGGTTTACCAGTAAAACCTTTGAAGCCGAAATGATAAAAGCTGGTTTTTATAAAGGTGCGCCCTGGTGTGCGTTTTTTGCAAAACTAATTTTATTAAAAGCCTATATAGGTAACGTTGCCCTTAAAGCAATTATACATAGCCATTTTAATGGTAGTGCCTTAGCAACCTTACACAACCTAAAAGCAAACAAAACTTTTACCATTGGTACTGAGCCTAAAGTAGGTGCCGTAGTAATATGGGCAAACGGCAAAGGGCCAGCAGGCCATGTAGGTATTGTTTCAAGTGTTGATTTGGGAAATAACACCATGACCTGTATTGAAGGCAATACCAATAATAGCGGTAGCCGAGAGGGCTACTTAGTGGCTTTAAAACTAAGAACCATTAACCGTGAGTTTAGGGCCCAGGGTTTAAATATAGCAGGTTTTATATATCCGATAGAAAACTAAAAAAATGAAAAAAGTTATAAAAAATCTTATTGCAAAAATTAAATCTTTGTTTAACGCCATTACACCACGCCACAAAGCCATTTTAAAAATAGCGGTAAGCGTAATTGATGCCTTAAACGATGCTGCAAAAAACCCTGCTGCCGATTTTTTTGTAGCCTTAACCCCTACGCCAGCCGATGATGTTACCCTACGCTGGGTACGGGCTTATTTGCCTAACTTTTTATTGCAATTTAAACTGTTTGCCGAGTTAAGCGAGTTAAGCAATGCACAAGAAATAATTGTAAAAGCTTCGGAAATAATACAAAGCCTAAACCAACATGACCGTAACGGCGAACGACTAAAACTAGCTACCGCCCTTGCAATTGATATTGCCAAAGATGGTAAAATAGACTGGGCCGATGCTGTAAAAATAGTGCAAGCCTTAAAAGACAAAAGTATTTAAACTAAGACCAATATTATAATGCAAAGATTTAGCGAACAAGATTTAGAACAAATGGCTATGCCATACCTAACCGAAGAAATTACCGAGGTATTTGCCACAACCGATGGGCAGGTATTTTACGATATTAACCGAGCAAGCCAACACGCCACAGAGCGTAGTTTAACGGTGTATGCCTTTGGCGAAGCCGCCTCGAGCAACGAGCTTTCGGGCAACGAGCAAACGGCTTCGAGCAACGAGCTTTCGGGCAACGAGCAGACGGCCACGAGCAACGAGCAGACGGCTTCGGGCAACGGGCTTTCGGGCAACGAGCAGACGGCCACGAGCAACGAGCTTTCGGGCAACGAGGCAATAAACACCGAACAGGAAAGCCCGCAGCCCGCAGCCCGCCAGCCCGAGGCTATTGTTAAACCTTTAAAATCTAAAAAACAATGAGTTTTACAGGAGTAACTATAAACCAGCTAAACGGAAATTTAGGTGGACAAGCCGATAACGATGATAATGTTATTGCCTTAATTGCAGCGGTAAGTGTTGCCAATTTGCCAGCAGGTAAATTACACCACGTACCCTATTTATTGTTGCAGCTTAAAGATGCCGAAGATATGGGCATTACAACTGCTTACGATGCAAACAAATTATTGCTGGTACACGATACCCTTGAGCAAATATTTTTGTACGCACCCGAAGCTAAAGTGTATTTGATATTTGCACCCGTAGCAAGCCCAGCCGTTGTAATTGCCAGTACAGGCGTTGTAAACGCATTAAAGCAAGCACCCGATGTTAAAGGTTTTGGTATCATTGGCACTACCGATACTTTGGTACAAGTAGCTACACAATTAACGGCCATACAAGCGGTAATTAATGCCTTTAAGGCCGAAAACCGCTTAATAGATTTTGCCATTATACCAGCCCTTGGCGAAACCATTAGTGCAAACATTTTAACCATACCTAATTACCCTAACCTTAGGGCTTTGGTTGCGCCTAATGTATCGGTTAGTGTAGCCCAAGACCCCAACACAGCTGCCATAGATGCCGCATATACAAAGTATGCCGATGTAGGTGCTGTATTGGGTATGCTTGCCATACGTGGCGTAAACGAAAATTTAGGCTCGGTTGATATTAACCGCAAACCCAACGCAAAAAAAGGCAATAAAGATTATCCGCTAACCTATACCCCAACCAAACGCTGGCTTACCGCCAACCTTAGCGATGGTAAAAAAGTAAGCGATTTAAGCAAGGCAGATAAAACCAGCCTTACCGCAAAAGGCTACATTTTTGCAGGTAGTTACGATGGGTATGGCGGCGTTTTTTTTAACAGTAGCCCAACCGCAGTAGAAAAAGGCAGCGATTACAGTTACATAGAGCGTAACCGCACCTGGAACAAAGCCGCCCGTTTAATACGCACAGCATTAATACCCGAAGTAAAACGCAATGTAAAAAAAGATGTAACCACGGGTTATATTAAAAGCACATCTATTAGCCGCTGGGTAGGTATTGTAAATAAGGTTTTAGAGCAAATGCAGGCTTCGGATGAAATAAGCGGTTACTCGGTTTACATAAATCCTAAGCAAATACTTAGCGAAACCAGCCCATTAATTGTAAAAGCTAGCGTAGTAGCCGATGATATTGTACACGAATTTAGTGTGGATTTAGGTTTAGCAAAACAAGCGTAAAAAGAGCCTCGGGCTTGCGGCTTCGGGCAATGGGCTTCGGGCAGCGGTAAAGTGATTGACAAAATTAGTTTAAAAAAATATGGAAACTACGATAATTAACAAGTTTGGTAAAATGGCGGGCTGGAATAGCGTAACCGTTAACATGATGTCTCGCGATGTAGAAGGCATTACTGCCGTAAAGTACGATGATACCGTAAAAAAAGAAAACGTTTACGGTGCAGGCAAATATCCCGTTGGCCGTGGCGAAGGTAATTACGAAGCCAAAGCTTCGCTTTCTATTTTAAAAGAAGAAATAGATACCCTGCAACTGGCCTTACCACCAACCATGCGCATACAAGATATTGCCCCTTTTGATATTACTGTACAATACGAGTACAGCAATGGTCGCATACTTACAGATAGAATTCGCAATTGCGAATTTACCGAACGTAGCATTGATGTTAAAAATGGCGATGGCAGCATCAGCAGAGAGTATAATCTTATTTGTTCACACATTGAATGGAATACAATATAATGGAAAATCAAACTTTTGCGGATATAACCGCCGAACAAATACAAGACTGGAAAGCGAAGTACGGTAAAAACAGCCTTAGCCAAGTTACCGTAACAACAGAAGACGGGGATGTGCATCATTTTATACTCCGTAAACCCGGGCGAAATCCTATACATGCCGCACAAAAAACAGGTGTAAGTATTGAGGCTGCCAATAAGATAATGCTAGCCAACTGTCTTCTAGCTGGTGATGAGAAACTCTTTGACCAAGATGTTTCCATTTATGCGGCTGTTATAGATGAGATTGGCAAATTAGTTAAAAGCGCAAAGGTTTCGGTAAAAAAGATTTAAGGCGTTCTAAATTAGAGCTGGATAGTGATGATGATGAGTTTGCTAAAGTAAACGCCATTATCCGCTACTACTACAAAAAAGACCCGGAACGCCTAAGTAATCAAGAGTGGGCAAAGCTTTTTAACGAGTATCAATACATTAAAGAATTGGAACTTAAAAATATGGAAAATGTTTTTAAAACGGCTTTGGCCGATGTTTTAAGTGCTGTGTTTGGGGGTAAAGAGGGTTAGCAATTGGTGTTACAAGTATTAGGTTTTGTGTTGCTTTTAATAGTTTCTCTAAAAAATATTAGGCGTATAAAAAACGCTAAAACCCGCAAGCCAAGTATTACAGCCCAATACAAAACCCAAATGGCAATAAAAACCGAGAGTATTAAATTCATCATAGCTTAATATTTATAGCACAAATATATAATAAAATGTCAAACAACACTACCAACTGGATTTTGCAATTGATAGACCGTGTAAGCGGCCCAGCAAAAAAAATACAGGGTGAAGTGGATGGTATTGAAAAAAAAGGCAATAAGCTAGGCGATTGCTTTAAACGTATAAGTGCCATTGATATTAGTGCAATAGGCAATAGCGTAACCCAATTATCAAACAGGTTTACCGAAACGCTACAACCAGGTATAAACTTTCAATCGCAACTGGCCGAGGTGAGTGCCATTACTGGCGTTACTGGGCAAAAACTAAACGACCTTGGCGATAATGCCCGTAAAACCGCCAAAGCTTTTGGTGGCGATGCAGCTGCACAACTGGAAGCTTACAAAACAGTATTAAGTCGCTTAGGCCCCGATATTGCAAACAGCCCCAAAGCCTTGGATGCCATGGGCCAACAAATACAAACCCTTAGCAAAACCATGGGTGGCGATGCCGTAGGTGCAACCAATGCGCTTACTACGGCAATGCTGCAATACCAAGTAGATTTAAGCAACCCCATAACCGCCAGTGCCGAAATGGCAAAAATGATGAACACCATGGCCGCTGGGGCTAAATACGGTGCTGCCGAAGTGCCACAAGTAAGTGCCGCCTTGGAGCAAACGGGAGTAGCAGCTAAATTAGCTAAACTAAGTTTCGAGGAAACCAACGCCGCCATACAAGCCATGGCTACTGGTGGTAAATATGGCAGCGAAGCTGGTGTGGCCTTGCGAAATGTATTAACCACCATTAGTGCACCATCGGCACTGTCCAAAGATGCCGTAGGCGTTTTAGGTGCATATAAAATAAACATGGCGGCCATTGCCGATAGTAGCAAACCTTTTGCCGAACGCCTAAAACTTTTAGGGCCTATACAAAACGATATTAACGCCCTTACCGCAGTTTTTGGCAAAGAAAATGCCGCCAATGCACAAATATTATTGCGCAATGCCGATGCGCAAGTTAAAATGACCGAGCAGATTACAGGTACAAACGTTGCGCAAGAACAGGCGGGTGTTATAATGGATACTTTTTCCGAAAGGGCAAAACGAACCAAAGCATTTTTCGATGATTTGAAAATTAGCTTCTTTAATGTTGCAGGCAGTTTACAGCCATTTGTTGAAGGTGGCGCACAAGGTATATCTATACTGGCCGATTTAAAAAATGCAAGTCAAGGTATAACGGTACTTAAAAACGCTTTTAACTCTTTAGAAATTGCACAAAAATTAAGTTCGGCAGCTACAAAAGTTGCCGCCTTTTACCAAACTGCATTAAACCTTGCTATGAATTTAAACCCTATTGCCATTACGGTAATTGCTATTGCGGCTTTAGCCGCAGGCGTAGCAATTGCCTGGAATAAGTTTGAGGGTTTTAGAAAAGTTGTTTTGGGCTTATGGGAGGTGTTTAAACAAGTTTTTACCAATATAAGCGGTTTATTTTCCGCGGTTTTCTCTCCAATATCCGAAGCAATAGAAGCTATAAAAAATGGCGAATGGACAAAAGCTGCACAAGCTGCTTTAAAATTAAACCCAATAAGCATTACCGCCCGAGTAGCAGAATATGCAGCAAGTGGAGGTTTAACTAAAGGTATTGGCGAAGCTTACCAAAAAGGTGCGGAAAAAGGGACTGCAAGTTTTAAAGCTGATAAATTGGCGAGCAAAGAAAGCCCCGAGCCTCGGGCAACGGGTAAAGTGACCACCGAAAAGCAACAATCCGAACTTAGCAAAGCACTAAACCCAAAACCGATTAGCCCCTTGCCCGTTGCTGGCGGCATCAAGCCCGAAGCCCAAGGCTCACAGCCCACAAGCCCGAAGCCCGTAGCTGAACAGACGGCAAAACCCCCTTTGGGGGATGGGGGACACAAAGCCATCACAATGAATTTAACCGTAAATAATCATTTTAACGCAAGCCCTGGTATGGATATTAGAAAAATAGCCGACCAAATAATGGGCATGGTAAACGACAGGCTTAGGGATGCCTCTTTAGCAATATGATAGACGGAAACTCTTACCTAGCCGAAATATTTGATAAAGCCTTTGGCGTTAAAAGTCCGGTGTTTATACCTTATACCTATGATTTAGGCGATTTGTTTTTTAAGGGTAAAGAGCCTTACAAACTCCCAACAGAAACCGTAAATACTATTGCAGGTTATACAGGTGTAACGGTAAAATCCGAACCAAAAGAAGAGAAATACACGTGGATGGGTACGCCAATAGTTTACCCTTTTACCTTAAAAGGTGGGGTTTTAAAAAACTATGCACCCAATGGCGAACTGCAAGATTTTGAACTAGCCGATTTTATGTTGCCAGCCGCCACATTGGTTGATTTTAGCAGAGCAAAAATAATTACCAAAACTCCTGTATTGGGGGCAAATGGTAGCGTAAAAGAATTGTACAGTTTTGATGATTGGAAAATACGGGTACGTGGCGTTTGTTTAGATGATAGCACCCGAGCCGTGGCCAAAACCGCCGTAGCGCAAAAGCAAGAATTATTAAAATGGGAACAAGTATGTGGCAGTATTGAGGTTATTGGTGCTTTATTTTTTGAAAAAAACATTAAAGCCCTAACCATTAACAGCGTTAATTTTCAGCAATTAGAGGCTAAGCCCAACATTATACCCTTTGAGTTTGAATGTGAAAGTGATGAAAGATTGGAGTTAGTATTATGATAGTAATGGTAGCCAATATAACTTTTGCAGCAACCGCAAACCGCAAAGAAGTGGTATTGCGCAAAATAAGTGCGGTGCATATTAGCAGCACTTTTAAAGAACTTACCAGCAGGGCAACCATTACGTTGCCACGCAATGTGTTTACCGAGTTTGATAGGCAAAATCTTAAAAAAACATTTGCCATAGGAAACCCCGTTACCATTAGTTTAGGGTACGATGGTGTGCTACACCAAGAGTTTAGCGGCTATGTTACCAGCCTAAGTGCCGATATACCCATTACCATAAAATGCGAAGACGAAATGTGGCGGTTAAAACAATTACCCGTAAACTTTAGTGCAAGCAATACCTCTTTAGCTAATTTACTAAAAAGCATTTGCCCGGGCTACAGTATTGATGCCTTAGAGGGTGTTGCCTTAGGTAGTGTTCGCTTTGCTAAAACAACGGTGGCAAAAGTGTTAGAAAAATTAAAGCAAGATTTTAACCTGTATAGCTATATGAAAGGCCGCCAATTGGTTTGCGGTAAATACTATGCAGCAAACTCGGGCTTACCTACCGTAAACTTTAATATAGAACGTAACATAGTAAGCAACGGTTTAACCTACCGCAGTAAAGATGATGTATTGATAAAAATTAAAGCCATCAGCATTTTAAAAAACGGCAAAAAAATAGAAGTAGAAGTAGGCGATAGCGGGGGCGATAGCTTGGATTTAACTTATTATAACATTACCCTAAAAGCCGAACTTGAGAAACTGGTAAACGCCGATTATGCAAAGCGTAAAGCCGATGGTTTTGATGGGAGCTTAACCGCTTTTGGCTTGCCTGTAAGCCACCACGGCTACAAAGCAAAAGTTACCAGCACCATATACCCCGACCGTAACGGCTTGTACTATATAGAAGGTGTGGATAAAGATTTTGATACATCGGGATTTAGGCAAACCATAAAACTAGGAGATGCAGCATAATGGGTAAAGATAGCCACATAAACGAATTTGTAAGCCTGCTTAGCCACAACGCAAAGGCACACGTAAAAGTGCAAACCTGTTGGGTAAAAGCAAAAGTTGTGGATTGGGGCAATAAAACAATGGTGGCCGAGGGCTTAACGGATGGATTAGATTTTAACGATATAAACCTAGGTGTAGGGCATTTGTACCGCAAACCAAAACAAGGCTCGGTTTGCCTTATTGGCTTAATAGAAAACAAAGAAGCCGCCGCATTTTTAATAGATGCCGAAGAGGTTGAAGAGTATGTTTTAAACGTTAATGAAAGCTTGTTTAAAATTGATTTAAACGGATTTGAAATTAAAAAAGGGAATGTTACCCTAAAAAAAATATTGGATGAAGTGGTTAGCCAAATGTTAAAAATTTACGCCCCAAAAGATGTGGCAGGCATAACCGCAATTAAAACGAGTATTAACAACTTACTGTCTTCCTGAGCGATTTGTCTTTCTGAGCGAAGCGAAGAAACTAAACTGTCTTTCTGAGCGAAGCGAAGAAACTAAACTGTCTTTCTGAGCGAAGCGAAGAAACTAAATAAAAAAACATGTTAAATAAACCCGCTTTAAAAAACAGCTTAACGGCTTTGTACAACCAAACGCTAGATAACGGCAATTTATCGCCCGAAGAGGCAAAAGATGCTTTTATTGAAAGGCTTGCTAATGCCATTGAAGCCTATGTAAAAACAGCAACTGTAAACTATACGGGTGGTTTAACAAGTACAAACGGCCCGGTAACTGGCATATTTAACCATAATATAGTATGATAGATGTAAGGTTAGGTGTAGATGATGACTTGGAAATTACCGCTGGCGATTTTACCATCGGCGAAAGCCTAAGCCAAGATGTGGGCATAATTTTACGCCTTAACCAAGGCGATTTAAAAAGCGACCCCATTTTAGGGCCCAACCTTACACAGCTAATAAAAAGCAATGTAAGCCAGCAAGAATTGCAAACTATTATAAAACTACACCTCGAGCGTGATGGTAAAGATTATAACGAAGTAAAAAATATAATGCAAATAAACACCAACACTAATGGATAAATTAAACTACCTGCTACGAGGTTTCGGCTTTAAAAATATAAGCGATTACCTAAGCTCGCTTTTTAGGTTCGATAGCCTAAAGGTTTGGCTAAGTTTTTTATTAGGCGGTGTTTTTGAATATACTGGTTTGGATAGCGTGGTATTATTAGCCTTTGTAGGTTTAATAATTGCCGAGTTTCAAACTGGTATAAAAGTAAGCATGCAGGTAAATGGCGAACGCTTTAAAAGCCGAAAATTTGGCCGTATGATTTTAAAAATAGGCACCTATATTTTAATAATATCTGTACTGCATAGTTTTAGTACACGTATGCACATACCTAAGTTTTTAGGGTTCGATGTTAACCCGTTTTTGTGGTTGTACTACTCGGTATTTATCGCCATTGTATTCCAACTTTTTATAAGCTGGATGGAAAATTTAGGTTGTCTTGGCTACAAAGAAACCAAAAGCATAGCGGGCTTTATTTTAAGAAAATTTAATAAATGGTTTGAGTTTGATGGCACTAAAAACAATGGCGATAACTAAATGGCAACACCGCAAAACATAACGCCCATAGCCCAGCAAAACCTGCTAGATATTGCATTACAAGTATGTGGCAGTATCGAAGCCGTGTTTTTATTGGCACAGGCAAATGGCATTGGTATAACTGCCGATATTATAGGGCTTAATTTATTGCAAGCTGTAACGGTTAATAAAGATGTGTTTGATTTTTATAAAAAAAACACCATACGCCCCGCAACTGGCGGTTTGGCTAACCCTAAAAATATACCCGAAAAATTACAGGGTATTGACTATTGGGGTATTGAATTTGATTTTATAGTAACATAAAAATAGCATGAGAAACATTGATTATTGGTTTGCACAAATACTACAGCAAAAAGAAAACACCGCCGAACTCGATGTTTTAAACAGCACCAGCAAGGTAGCCGTATGGCGATTGTTTGCCTACGTTGTTGCCGTAGTATGCTGGAGTTTAGATACTCTTTTTAGCATCCACAAAACCGAAATAGACACCCTTATCGCAAAAGAAAAAGCACATGGCAAGCAATGGTACCGTAGCAAGGCTTTGGCTTTCCAGTACGGGCAAGATGTAATGCCCGAAACCGATAAATACGATAATACAAACTTAACCCCAGCGCAAGTAGCACTAAAAAAAATAATTAAACAAGCCGCCGTTACCGCTGTTGATGGCCGCTTGCGCATAAAAACCGTTACCGAAAACGCCAGTGGCGATTTTTTGCAACTTACCACACAACAGTTAGATGCCTTTGAAGAGTATATCAACAAAATTAAAGATGCGGGCGAAAGGGTAAAATGCGAAAGTTTACCGCCCGATGATATGCGCCTAAGCATTGATATTTTTTACAATCCTTTAATTTTAAATGCCGATGGTGGGCGTATAGATGGCAACAGCGCAACCCCCGTACCCGATACCATTAAAGATTTTTTAAAGAAACTGCCTTTTAATGGCGAGTATGCAAATAGTAGGTTGCATACAGCTTTAAACAATACGCCAGGTGTAGCCTTGGCCGTAATAAATTACGCACAAGTAAAATATGGTTTGTTTCCGTACATAACCGTCGACGAACGCTACATACCCGATGCAGGGTATTTAGCCCTTAACCAACTAAACATAAATTACCGAGAGTATGCTGTTTAATATAGATTTTGATAAGCTGATTTTGTGGCTAATGCCTACCTTTTTGCGCAAAGCAAAGATGTACGCCTACCTACAATGTTTGTGCCGCCCGGTAGTAATGCTTTACGCCGATTTTATAAAAAACCGTGAAGCTAACCTCTATAAAATGGCACACAATGGCCAGGTATTTAGCTTGCAAAAAGTATTGAACGATAGGTTTGATAATACCCAAAGGCGCATATACATAAGCGATGGTTTAACAAAAGAGCGTATTTATATTTACACCACACCCGAAAAAAAGCCCATTTACCTGCGAACCTTATACCTGTACAATAGTGCTGATTATGGTGATAGCGGTGTAGATTTTATAGTATGGATACCAGCAAGTGTAACCATAAGCCCACAAGAAATAATAGAAGCAAAAGCATTGATAGATTTTTATAAACGAGCCAGTAAACGGTATAAGATTTACATAAGCTAACAGCCAAAGGCTAACCGCTAAAAACAAAAAACATGAACACAATAGACTTTACCCAAACAGGCGGTTTCCCGCTAGACCAAAACGTACTAGGCTTTATGCAAGCCCAAAGCCAACTGGCACAACAGCCCGCCAATTTTGGCGGCCGACTTTGTATAATAAGCGGTTGCGAGGTAACAGGCGCAAGCGTAACCACAGGTTTTGTAGCCATTAACGGCGAAGTATTGCCCTTTAACGGCGGTACAATAAGCCCCAAAGTTATTATAGTAGAAACCGCTACCGTATTAATGTACGAAGATGGTAGTGCAAAACCCGTACAAAAAACCCGCTACGCCGCTTTTGGAGATGATGGGGTGCAAAATAATTTATGGGCAAATTTTACAAGGCACACATTACAGTCTTTATATGCGCAAATACAAGATGCTGTAACTGCATTAAATACGGCGTTAAGTGCGGGTTTGGATTTAAAGTCGGAAGTTGGCCATACGCATACTTTGCCAAGTTTGGGGTTTTTAAAGAGGGGTTTAGAGTATATTGGTGATACAGGTGGGGGTAGGCTGCCTGGTATTATATTAAGTCCAAATGTTTCTGTGTGGAGTGGTGGCACTTTTGGCGGCCCAGACGAAGAATTGTTTATTCGTTTTACTGGTCCCTATTTAACAACCACTAATTACTTAGTTTTTGTAACGCTATTATCTCAAGGCTCTGATTTTAATCAAGATAATGATGTTATTGTAATGGTAAGGCAAAGGCGGGTCGATGGTTTTACTATAACGCTAAGGGAGATGGGCCAGGTTGCGCAAAATTTAAGTTTAATGTATTTAATAGTTCAAGCGTAAAATAAATACCATAATGGCAACAGCAAGAAGCATATTAAAATCCTACTTTTTAACAGGTAAAAAACCAACGCAAGGGCAGTTTGCCGCTTTAATAGATAGTTTTTTGCACCTAAGCGAAGATACTATAAGCATAAGCCAAGTAACCAATTTGGCGGCGGTGCTGGCTGGTAAAGCAAGTGTAGAGCAGCTAGCGGGTTTAGTAAACCCCGCAAAATCCTACACCGCCACTATATCTGCAACGGCTAATACGGTAAACATCAACTGGGATGCGGCAAAAATCGCCGCCCACGGCCCCGAGCCATTTGATATACAATTGTACGAAGTAAACGCCAACGGCAGTATGCAAAAAAGTACCGCTTTGCTAACCGTAAACGCTGCAAAAACGGTGTATAGCTTTTATGTAGGCGAAAACTCAAACCTTAATTTTTTATACAAAATAATCTAACATAAATAAATAATCTAAAATCAAAACAACATGAAAAAATCAGTTTTAATGGCCATTGCCATTTGTTTATTAAGTGTGTTTGCCCAGGCGCAAACGTACCAATTAAAGTACCCGAAAATACAGCTTAAAGCCGATACAGTAAAGGTGCAAGGTAATCTTAACGTTGTTGGCGGGCAATCGGTATCGGGTAATTTTAACTTGCAAATATTAAGGCCTGCAAGTGCTGTGTTTACGGATAGTAGCAGAAACTTTGTATCGGCATTGGGCGATAGTACAACGTTTATTAGAGGCGATGGGAGTTTGGCTAAGATAAGCAGCTTAAAACCTGCACCATCAGGTAATTATGTGAGTAAAACGGTAATGGATACGATTAGTGCGGGTAAAGTGTTTACGCCAACCGGCTGGATGTATTTTACAGATGGAAACCCATATACAAACGGAATGTCATCGAGTTTAGATTATAGCCAACTTCAAACACAATATGCTAATCCTACAAAACAACTTACCTCGTCTTTGACTGCACAATACGGGTTAAATCAAGCTTATTATGTTAACAAGAATAACGTAGTTGAACACACGTATCTTTTTAATGCAATTGGCAACAAAATTTCGATGTCGGGCTTTGGAATTGGTGTTAATCAAAATACATTTTCGATAAAAAACGATACGATTGGAAACATTACGTTTTCAAACGTAGAAAAAATATCAACTGTTGATTCTGTTTTAAAGCCCATAAAATTTGTAAGTGGCCTGCAATCTACCGTAGCACCTCTTGCACCTCAAGACGTTGTACGGAAAATGGATATTGATAGTTTGCAAGGGTTTAACGTTAAAACAAATGCCGTAAACCAAGAGGTAGATGGTTCTAAAACATTTAAAAATACCTTAAATATAGGTACTATGGCAGGCGGTCGAGGTGGATTACAATTTCAAAAAGGCATTCAGTTAAGAGTCAATCCAGCTACGCCTGAATTAAATGAGGTGTTTGTTCAAGTAGGAGAAACCCGAGGGTCGGTAGGTACAGCTTACAGGTACAGCGGCATAAGTGTCTCCGATGGTATGAGCTCAAGGGATTTTACTTTCCCTGGTCGTAGCGGGTTTTTTGCTTTACTTTCAGATTTTGAGCCTTTTCAAACAAAAATAGATTCGTTAAAAGCAAGTGCAATTGCAAATCAAAACCGAATTATTAATACTGGATTTGGACTTGCTGGAGGTGGTAATTTAACTGCGGATAGAACTTTAACTGCGGATACAACAGTTTTAAAATCAAAAGCTGGGGCATTGATAGATTATAATATTTTGAAAAATAAATTAAACCTAAATACGGTTCAAATTGAACTCATAAAAGCTACAAACTTTAACAGAGGGCTTGGTTTATTAGGCGGCGGGAGTATTAATAGTACTGAGGGTGGCGATATATTTTACAGGGCTGACACAACAGTTTTAAAATCAAAGGCTGGGGCATTGATAGATTATAATATTTTAAAGGGTGCTATAGGTACGATAAGAAATCAAAATTTCACATCCGCTTTTGGTATTTCCGGAGGCGGTAGTATTAACGGTACAGAAGGTGGCGATATAGTATTTGGGGCTGATACAACAGTTTTAAAATCAAAGGCTGGGGCATTGATAGATTATAATATATTAAAGGGTGCCGTAACGGCAATTTCGGCAGGAACTTTTACAGGGTCAGCAACGTTAGATTTTCCCGCCACAGCAGCATATACAAGTTCAGATTTACAATTTACACTTGCGGGAGTAAATCTTGGAGATATTATAGTGTTAGGTACGCCTGTTAATCCAAGCCTCCCTAATAGTTGTTTTACTGCGATTGTAAGCGCAACAAACCAAGTTAATATTAGATTTAATAATTACAGCTCAGTGTCGGCTAATCCCCCTTCGGGCATTTTTAAAGTTAAAGTTTTTAAATAAAAATGAAAATGAAAAAATACAGCTTATGGGAGCGGTTTACCCTGCCGTCACCTGCTTTTTTTAATAGGGTAAAAGGGTTTGGTATTGCATTGGTTGCGCTATCGGCGGGGCTTATAAAGCTAAACATCGTACCCGAAACCATTACAACTATACTGGCAACGGCGGGTGCTGTAATGGGTTTGGTTTCACAGTTTAGTGTGGATGCTGATAAAGTGGAGGGAATGAAGTAAACGCCGTAGACTTCTTATTGTGTTCTCAAGACAAATTTAAAATGCAAGCGCATTTAGTATCTACGGCGTAAGTCAGGTGCTTAATGCGCTTTTTTTATGTCTTGAGAACAAACAAATATAATAAATAAAACAATAAGAATATGCTAAAAATCAATTTAAAAACGCCAATTTCGTATTACGGGGGCAAACAAACTATGCTAAAGCACATAATGCCTTTAGTGCCAACACACAACACGTATGTAGAGCCCTTTTGCGGTGGCTGTGCTGTGTTTTGGGCAAAAGAAGCCGTACCCGCCGAAATACTAAACGATTATAACGGCATGGTGGTAAATTTTTACCAACAGCTTAAAACAAACTTCGACGCTTTAAAAGTTAAAATAGATGCTACGCCTTACAGTCGGGAGGTTTATAAGTCCGCAATGTTTGTGTATAACCACCCTTATATACATAGCGATGTTTATAAGGCCTGGGCGTTTTGGGTGTGTTGTGTCCAAGGTTTTAGTAATAAGATAGGCAGCTGGAGAGGCAGTAATACACGCCATAAAGAGGCTTTACTTAACTTTAATAAAAAGCAAGCATTTACTGTAGAGCTAGCCAAACGCTTAGAAATAACCCAAATTGAGTGTGTAGATGCGGTTAAACTTATACTATCAAAAGACACACCCGAAACTTTCTTTTATATAGACCCTCCGTATGTAGATAGCAACCAAGGTCACTACGGTGGTTATATGCAGTCGCATTTTGATAATTTGTTAGAAAGTTTGGAAGGCTTACAAGGTAAGTTTTTGTTGAGTAGTTACCCTAATGCAGGCTTAGCTTCATATACGGTCAAAAACGGCTGGTATTCAAAAGCGGTAGATATGCACCTAAGTGCCGCCAATTCTAATAAGCGCAAGGTGGAGATGCTCACGGCTAATTATCCGATATAGTAGTGTTTTTTAAATTAACTGCACTTTAATTATTATTTAAAGTGCAGTTAATTTTTTTTTTGGTAGTTTGGTTTTAAAATTTTGGTAGTTTGGTTTTGCCGTTTATAACTTTATCCAATCTCGGCTTTAGCTCTTATCGTATCAGTAACAGCTTGTCGTAAAAAATCAGACCCAGTTGCCGAGGAAACACCTCAAATTAAATTAGAAAACTACTCGGTTAACCCATCTTTGGTAAAAACCTTGCCAGGTTTTGATAACCTACAAATTACTACCATGATAAGTAGCGATGATGTACTAGCAGCATCGCCAAACTTTATTTTTGGTGCACAGCCCGATGGTGCAGGTATAATTAAAGACCCAGCAGGCGATGGTTTTATTATGCTCAACAACCACGAAATTTTACAAGCCGTTTCTAGAATTTATCTTGATAAAAACTTAAAACCTATTAAAGGTGAGTATATTTTAAACTCAGACGGTGGCCAAACACGTTTATGCTCGGCTACCATGGCAACACCCGAAGAACACGGTTTTGCTAAAAACTTATTTTTAACAGCAGGAGAAAGCGGTATTGAGTCTTCTTTTCACGCGGTTGACCCTTTAATGCCAGGCGATGCAAGTACCGATAAAATTGTGAAAGCATTAGGTAAATGGAATGCCGAAAATGCTGTGCCTCTACCTAAAACTGCTTACCCAGGTAAAACAGTTATTATGATTGGTGAAGATGAAAATGAGGGGCAAGTTGCTATGTTCGTTTCTAATACGCAAGGCGATATTAACAATGGTAAAGTTTATGTATTAAAAAGAACAAATAACGACCCTGTTGAAACCAATATGTACAAAGGCGCCTCTTACGATGTTGAGTTTGTTGAAATTGATGACCCTAAAGAGTCAACAGGTGCTGCCATACAAAAGCAGACGGTTGCCAAAAATGCCATTATGTTTGCCCGTATTGAAGATTTAGATTACAAAAAAGGAAACAACGCAACTAACGGACGTGAAGTTTACTTTGTGGCTACTGGTCGTAGTCAAACTGATAAACTTACACCTGTTACAGGATTTACTATGTGGGGTAGAGTGTATAAATTAGTTTTAGATGCAACCAACCCACTAAAAGGTAAATTAGAAGTTATAGTTGACGGTGCCGATAACCCTGGTAAAAGTATCGTAAACCCCGATAACTTATGTGTAACCGAAAACTTTGTTTATATACAAGAAGATGGAGACTCTTATTACAAACTTAACGACCATGATGGTATTATTTGGCAATATGCAATGTCTAGCAAAACATTAAAGCCAATGATTGAAATGAATCACCGCAGAAACGATGCCGTGTTTAATGCAAAATACAATGCAGAGAATTCTACTTTACTAAGTTCTTGGGAATATGGTGCCATGTACGATGTATCTGATTTAACAGGTATGCCCAACACATTTGTGGTAAACCTACACCCACACACTTGGAAAAATGATAAATACAAAAACGCAGATAAAGGAACTAAACGTATTAGAGATAATAACGAAGGCGGACAAATTGTAATTGTACGTGGCGTAGAGAAATAATATTAAAATAATTTTAACCATTTATCCTTCAATGTGTAAAAGCATTGAAGGATATTTTTTATTAAAAAAAATGCAAAACTTATATAACAAATATTTAATGTTTTTAGTAGTACTAGCTTTTATATTTACCTGTGTTTTTAGCTGCAAACAAAAAACAGAACCTATAAAGCTAGTTAAAAATCAGTTTAATACTGATTTAACCGCATTGCAAAATTTAATAAAAGATAGTTTATTGGTTGAAGTTAAAAAACAAAAAAATGTAAATTTAATGAAAAGGCATTTTTTAAAATGCCGCAATCAATATAAAAAAGTAGAATATTTTACCGAATATTTTTACTACCCAACCGCTAGGTTGGTAAACGGTGCACCCATTGCCGAAATAGAATTAGGCGAAAACATGGTTGTACCTCCCGCTGGTTTTCAGGTTATTGAAGGCTTGCTGTATGGCGAGTTAAATAAAGAAAATTATGAAAAATTAATCAACGAAGTTTCGGGCATATATGTTCCCATAAAACGTATGTTAATGCTTAATAGCGAGTTAGATAATAACGATGCCCAGATTTTTGATGCGCTTAGGCTAGAAATTTTTAGAATTACAACTTTGGGCTTATCGGGTTTTGACACCCCTGCAAGCCAACAGGCCTTGCCCGAAACAGCTACATCGTTGCAAAACATGGCAACAGTTTTAAGGTTTTACGGAGATATTCCGCAGCCATTAAGTGATAATATAAACCAAGCTATTGCATATTTAAAGCATAAAGAGTTTAACACTTTTAACCAATTAGATTTTATTACCAACCATTTGCAACCTTTAGCTATTTCGCTCGACAATTATCGCAAGCAATTAAAAATAAAGGCATTAACCAGCGAAAGCCCATTAAACGAGGGCGTAACAAGTTTGTTTCAAAAAAATGCTTTTAACATAAATAGTTATTTAGGCATGAAAACTTTATACACAAGCAAAAACAAGGTTGAACTAGGTAAAGCATTATTTAATGATGTTTTGCTATCAAAAGATGGAAATAAAAGTTGTGCCAGTTGCCATCATGCCAATAAAGCCTTTACCGATGGTTTAACCACGGCAGCAAGTTTAACAAAAGGTAAAAAACTAAACCGAAATACGCCAACACTTGCGTATGCAGGCTACCAAAATGCGTTTTTTTATGATTTTAAATCCTCAAGTCTCGAAGACCAATCGTTGGCAGTAATGCAAAACCCCGACGAAATGCATGGCTCTATCACAAATTCGGTTTCTAAAATCAATAAAATAAAAAAATACCAAGACTTGGTGAAAAAAGCATATCCTAATGATACTACTTTGGCAACCGCTTTTAAAATAGAAAACGCTTTAGCTAGTTACGTTCGTTCGTTGGGTAATTTTTCGTCGAGGTTTGATAAGTACATGCAAGGCGATAAAAAACAATTAAGCCCTGCCGAAAAAAATGGCTTTAACCTTTTTATGGGTAAAGGCAAGTGCGGTAGTTGCCACTTTGCACCTATTTTTAACGGAACTACACCGCCAAGGTTTTTAAACACCGAAGCCGAAGTTTTGGGCGTAGCCACCAAGCCTGTTTTAACAAATGTGGTACTAGACTCCGATTTAGGGAGATACGGCTTAAATCAATACGACCAGTACAAATACGCTTTTAAAACACCAACACTACGAAACATTGCCCTAACTGCGCCATATATGCATAACGGAGCCTATAAAACTTTAGAGCAAGTGATAGATTTTTATAACGTTGGTGGAGGTGCTGGCATGGGTTTAAATGTGCCAAGTCAAACACTATCGGCTGAAAAGCTACATCTTAGTCCTCTTGAAAAACAAAACTTAATCGCTTTTATGCGTACTTTAACCGATATCACAACAGACAAAAAATATTAAAATATTTAAAGCTATTTTCTCCAATCCCTAAAAATCCGCAAACCTATCAATTTGCTCGGTAACAAATTTTAGGGTTTTGGGGAGATGAAAATCGCCGTCGTCATTTAGCTCGATATGTATAGCTGGGATATGTATTTTAAGCGGCATTACTTGCATACCACAATAATGGGC
>JAAFJW010000049.1 GCA_013298995.1 Sphingobacteriales bacterium
TTCGAACCCTAAGCCAAATTTGTTGCCCGAGTCCCATACTTCTTTTTCACCTATTTGGTTAGCGGTCATTAACTCAATGGTTTTTCGACCCAAAATTTGGTTTCCGTTAAATGTACCTCCATTTAGCAACATTTGGCAAAATTTTGCATAATCCTCAATAGGGCCTACCAAGCCTGCACCACCCGAAAAATACGCTTTAGCACCACTATATGGGTACGTTTGGTTGGCCACATTTTTAGATATAAGCAAGGGTGCGCTAAGGCTATCTTTACCATATAAGGTTACCAGTCTGTTGGTTTTGTTAATAGGTAAATAAAAATAGGTATCGGCCATGCCCAAAGGGGCAAAAATTTTGGTTTTAAAATATTTATCCAAAGGCATACCCGATAGTACTTCAATTAAATAACCTAGCACATCTGTATTTAAACCATAGGTATAGGCCTCGCCAGGGTCGTGGGCAATGGGCAATTTAGCCAATCGTTTTACAACGGTGGCTATGGTTTCGTTATCTAGCGAATTAACGCCTGGTATTTTGGCTTTTGCGTACAACTTATTGCCATAAGGTATGCCCGATGTATGGCTTAATAAATCTCTGATAGTAATTTCACGTTTTGCTGGCCGGGTGCTTGCTGTGGAATCTTTATCGTTTATAGTAACAATAACTTGTGGGTTTTTAAATTCGGGGATGTAGCTCGAAACAGGGTCGTCCAATAAAAATTTACCTTCTTCGTAAAGCATCATTAAGGCTACGCTTGTAATGGCTTTTGTTTGCGATGCTATCCTAAAAATAGCATCGTTTTTTAGGCTTGTTTTGCTTTCGATATTGCTATACCCATAGCTTTTAAAATGTACTATTTTACCATTTTTGGCTATAAAAGTTACCGCATTGGGCATGGTGCCATCGTGGGTGTATTTTTTTAGTATGGCATCAATTCTTGCCAAGCGCAGAGCCGAAAAACCCGCCGCTTCGGGCTTGCTTGCATAGGTAAATTTTTGCGGTTTTAATTGCTGTGCATAAGCATTAAAAACCAATGCTCCACTTAATACAAGTGCGCATAAAAAAGGGCGAATAAGTTTCATCG
The DNA here is from genome assembly GCA_013298995.1 of Sphingobacteriales bacterium. GTDB lineage: Bacteria > Bacteroidota > Bacteroidia > Sphingobacteriales > Sphingobacteriaceae > Pseudopedobacter. The sequence goes on from JAAFJW010000049.1 coordinate 1,083, forward strand.
AATAAAATTTATACTGGTTTATTGTTGGGGTAAAATTATGCTAATAACCCGAAATATAAAGACTACATTTTTATTTTTTATATCGTTGCGATTATGCTTTTGAGGTTGCGAAAACCTTTCGCAGTATTTGCGTTAAAAATTAACCGCAATGTACGCCAAGCGAAAGCGTACACAAAACTGGATGTAGATAACGCTGAAAGGTAAACCCGCATTAAAAAGTACCGCCCTGCGTACCTAAACCCGACAGTAGCGGATACCTGCCATGTGGTTAAGGCCTTGTGCTGTACCTGCCGGCCAGCAGGCGGGTGAGCGGATGGCGGGGCTAGCTGATGTGATGAAACACTAGCCTTGGTTTTCCAAAAAAAAATACCATAACGTACCTGAAAAATTTACGAATGGGTATTTAATTAAAAGCTTATTTTTAAAAACGATATTTGAGTTATTGCCTTATTTAAAATATTTATTAAACCTAATAGTGTAGTAAAACGCTTTATAAACACGCATTTAGGTTAAAAAAACTACTTTATAAAATGCTTTAGCTGTATTACCTCTTTCTCGTTTAAGTGTCTCCATTTGCCACGTGGCAAATCTTTTTTACTCAGATTTGCATAAATAACACGGTCTAGCTTTACCACCTCGTAGCCTAGGCTTTCGAATATGCGGCGTACAATTCGGTTTTTACCGCTATGTATTTGAATGCCTAGTTCGTTTTTACTTCCTCCTGTAACATACGAAAGGGTATCGGGTTTTATAAAACCGTCTTCAAGCTCTAGGCCAAAAGAAATTTTATTAAAATCGCCTTGGCTTAAATTTCGGCTAAGTTCAACTTGGTAAATTTTACTAATATTATTGCGTGGGTGCGATAGTTTTTCGGCCAAGTCGCCATCGTTGGTCATTAATAATAAGCCTGTTGTGTTTCTATCTAACCTGCCTACGGGGTAAATGCGCTCGCGGCTGGCTTTATCTACCAGTGCCATTACGGTTTTTCGCTCTTGCGGATCATCGGTAGTGGTAATAAAATCTTTAGGTTTATTAAGCAATACGTACACCATTTTTTCGGTTTTTAGCAGCTCGCCATTATAACGTATTTGGTCTTTGGCAGGATTTACTTTTGCGCCCAATTCTGATATTACCTCGCCATTTACACTTACCACACCTGCGGTAATTAATTCATCGGCTTTACGCCTCGAGCAAATACCCGCATTGGCAATATATCGGTTCAATCGTATAAATTCCGAATCTTTATTAAAATCATTTTTATTGCCCCCACGGCCTCTTGGTTTAATGTTTCCATCGCCAAAATCTATTACCTCCTGTGTGGGTACTTTACCTCGTTTTTCGTAGGTTTTATCATAAGGGTGGCTAAAGTTTTGAGCCTTGCTGGAGTACGAAGGGCGTAAATCATCTTCTTCGGCTTTCACTTTTCCCTTAAAAGGTTTTCTTTCTCGGTCGGTAAATTTTTTATTGCTAAATGATTTCGCCTCCCTTGGTTTATCGCCAAACGGCTTTTTATCCTCGTAGCCTAGTTTTCCCTCGGCGGTATAGGGTTTACGGGCTCGGCTGGGCTGGCTTTCTTTTTCGTTGTAAGGTTTTCGCTCTGAGCCTGTGTTATGGTTACGGTCGGGGCCAAATGCCGCATCTTTCCTAAAAGATTTATGCTCGAAATCGTTTTTTCGATCTCTATCGTAGGGTGAGTTTGGTGTGCGGTTTTTATTGTATTTGTTTCTTGAATCCGAGTTTCCTTTGTGTGTTGTTTTGGTATCATCGGCATCAGCACCTGGGCTGTATGTGCCATAAGGGCGCTTGCCCGATGTTGATTTATTAGATGATGTACCCGAACCTGTTGTGCGGCTGCTGTTGGTTTTACCAAATTTGGCACCTTCTTTTTTGGATTTGTCGTCTCGACTGTTCCTACTGTTATTAAATGGCATATTGCTTTTTTTATCCCCCAAATAGGCCTGCAAATATACTAAATTTTATTGCGCACTATGTATTAATTCCCTATAAACCAGCATTTGTAAAACATGTTTTTTAAATGGCATATAGCATTGTTTATGACCTTTTTTATAACTATTTGATAATGTGAATAATAAAACGTACTTTTGTGGCCGATATTTTTTGTAGGATTAACCAGAGGTGGTTACCCTGTTTTTAAATATCAAAATTTAATGTGAGGCGTGTTTAATTACACCATTCATTAGTGTTCACGAAATTTTAAAGAATGACAAAAAGTAAACTAATAATTATCGGTAAATTGCTATTGCTATTTGTACTGGTAAAAATTAACACTTACACTTTATCACCATCACTTCCTTTAGCTTACTTAGCTACATCACCCACCCAAAGCATTGCGCCAATTGCCGTAAAACTAGCCCCTCGAAAGTTGAGTTTTGCGAACGAAAATATCCCGATAGGGAACAAAAAAGTAGCTTTTAAAATGAAAAAGGTATTAAAAGCCAATTCGTTTAGCCATTTACAAACGCATAAGTTGCATTACCGAGCGCAAAAATGGTTTTCGGTTATAGAGCCTATTTTAAAAGAACACGGTATTCCCGATGATTTTAAATACATACCGCTGGTAGAAACTGGTTTAACTACCAATATTTACTCGAGCAAAGGTGCTGCTGGGCTTTGGCAATTTATGCCCCAAACGGGGCGAGATTTTGGCCTAAAAGTAAATTCGGATATTGACGAACGGTTTAATATCCATTTATCTACCTTAGCTGCCGCCAAATATTTTAAAAGTTTATACAAAGTTTTTGGTAGCTGGACTTTGGTTGCCGCAGCTTATAACGCAGGCGAAGGGCATATAAAAAGGCAGGTAAAATCGCAAAAGCAAAACAATTATTTTAAGCTAAAACTTAACCGCGAAACTGCCGCTTATGTTTACAGCATTATTTCGATGAAAGAAATTATCGAGTATCCCGAAAAATATGGTTACAAAATACGCAATCCCCGCTGGCTAGCTTACCAAGGCAGGTAATGATTTTAATATCGGGTTTCCTCTATTAACCCATACTGCGTAACTAAATTTTTATTCGTGGCATGTCGTTTACGTTTCTCAACCAAAAAAACCTCTTCGATGAATACAACGAAGATGTTTTTTTGAATAAATAGCGCAGTATTTATTTTTTAGCTGCGCTAGGCAAAGTGGGTACTGCTGGTAATGCTTTTCCTTTTATTACGTTTACCAGTTCGATTTCGAAAACTAGTGGGCTAAATGGGCCTATCATACCGCCTTGCATACCTTGCTCGCCATAAGCCAAAGCCGATGGGATAATAAGGGTAGCTTTACCGCCTTTTTTCATTTGCATTACACCTTCGTCAAATCCTTTAATTACTTTACCCATGCCTATAAGCATATTTAGGGTGGTATAAGGGCGTTGTGGGTTAAAGGTTTTGTTGGCTTTGGCTACATCGGCTAGGCTGGTATCAAATACTTTGCCCGATGTTAACTTGCCTGTATAGTTTAGCATTACGCTATCGCCAGGGTTTAGTTTATCGCCTGTGCCTTCAAGGGTGTGTACAATTTGTAAGCCCGAGGGTAGTTTTATGGTTGTAAGTTTGTTATCGGCAATGTACTTGCTTATTTTACCAGCTTCGGCTACTTTTTCTTTATTGCCTTCGGCTTTAAAGAAAGCGTTTATTTTGGTTTGAAACTCTTGCTCTTTGGTGCTGTCTTTTTTAATTACTTCCATAATTTTAAGGTTGTAAACAATGTACTTGCCTTTAATACCTGGTGGGCGAGGTTGTCCTTTTTTCTCGGCCGAGTCGATATTTATTTTTATAGTTGCGCTATCGCCTTTGGTAAGTTTCATAATGGCATAAAACAAATCGCCATCGTACATTGATTTGGGTACTAGGGTTTGCGATTGGCGGCCTGTTTCGTACGAGTTGTATAAAACCGAATCGGCTTCGGTTTTGGCAACAATGTTAAGGCTAATAAAATCGCCTACTTTAATAGAATCGCCTTTGGCATCTTCGTTTATGGTGTATTCTAAACCTGCTGGACCTTTTTGTAAGCCCCCTTTACAAGCGGCAAAACCTAGGGCTGCGGCTGCAATTATTAATAGTTGTTTTTTCATTTTGTGTGTTATGTTGTTTCGTTTTTTTTTATGTGATTTATTTATTGTAAAAGTAAGTTTTTATACTCGGGTAATATGGCTTTAAACTGTGCGGTTACGGCGGCTAAGCTATCGGTTGATTGGCCACCAGCAGCATTGCGGTGCCCACCTCCGTTAAAGTATTTTTTACATATTTCGTTGGCTGGAAAATCGCCTGTTGAGCGTAGCGATAGTTTAACTTCGTTGCTGCGCTCGGTTATAAATGCGGCTAGTTTAATGCCGTTTATTGATAGGGCGTAATTTACAATGCCTTCGGTTTCGCCTGTTTGGATGTCGAATTTATTGATATCGGCTTTGCTAACGGTAATTAAGGCGGTGTTAAATTCGTGTAATACCTCCAGCTTGTTGCTAAGGCAGTACCCTAAAAAACGTAATCGATTTTCGGATGCGTTATCGTAAACCAATTGGTGTATTTGGGCGTTATTGGCACCTAAATCAATTAAATCAGCTACTATGCGGTGTAAATCGGAGCTTACGGTAGGGAAACGGAAAGAGCCCGAATCGGTCATAATACCTAAATAAAGGCAGGTGGCTACTTCTGTGTTTATAAGGCTTCTATCGTGTAAATAGTTTACAATAAAATCGTAAACCAGCTGTGCCGTGGCGCAGGCTTTGGTGTCCCAGTGCCTATAATCGTCAAAATCTTCGGGTTCCAGGTGATGGTCGATCATTATTTTTAATGCCGACGAATTTTGCACCTCTTGGCCCATTTCGTTTATCCGCGAAAGCGCATTAAAATCTAAACAAAATACAATATCAGCATTTTTTATCAGTTGATTGCTTTGCGCTTGGTGATCGGTATAAATAATAACTTCGGAGTTATGGGGTAACCAATGCAAAAAAACGGGGTAATCGGTGGGGGTAATTACGTTAACCTGATGCCCTTTTTGTATCAAATAACTGTATAAACCCAATGAAGAACCCATTGCATCGCCATCGGGCTTGTGGTGCGTTGTAATTACAATATTACAAGGTTGGGCTAATTTTTGTTTGAGTTTATCTAAGCTAATCATGTGTTTTTTAATGGCGCAAAGCTAAGCAAAACATCTTAATCTAATTAAAGCAATTAAAATTTAACATTAAATAACTAATTTTGGCAAAAAATAAATAAAATGAGAACGAACAGAACCTTTACCATGATTAAGCCCGATGGGGTAGCCAACAACTATATTGGCGCAATTTTAAATGATATAACCGCCGCTGGTTTTAAAATTATAGCGATGAAATATACACAATTATCGCCCAGTTTGGCAGGTAAATTTTATGCTATACATGCCGAGCGACCTTTTTATAACGATTTGGTTTCGTTTATGTCATCAGGGCCTATTGTGGCGGCTATTTTAGAAAAAGATAACGCTGTGGCGGATTTTAGAACGCTAATAGGTGCTACCGACCCCGCCAAAGCTGATGCAGGTACTTTGCGTAATAAGTATGCTGCATCGATGTCGGAAAATGCGGTACATGGGTCTGATTCGAACGCAAATGCCGAAATCGAAAGTGCGTTTTATTTTACAGCATTCGAGCAGTTTTAAATCAAAGTGCTAAAAAAAAAATAGACACAAAATACTTTTTTTACATTAACAAAATCAAAATGGTTAAAAAAAAGCCACAACGCTTACACGTTGTGGCTTTCTATAAAAATAAATCATCTAAGCTAAACCTACGCTTTTTTATCCTTTAAAAACTCAGCATTAAAATACTCGCGGTTCATGCGGGCAATGTTGGTTACTTTAATTTCTTTAGGACATTCTGCCTCACATTGGTAGGTATTGGTGCAACCGCCAAAGCCTTCAGTATCCATTTGGTTTACCATGGCAATGGCCCTTTCGTAACGCTCGGTTTGGCCTTGCGGCAACAATGCATATTGCGATACCTTTGCCGATACAAACAACATGGCCGATGCGTTTTTACACGCTGCCACACAAGCACCACATTGTATGCATGTTGCCGAATTAAAGGCTTCGTCGGCAATGGTTTTTGGTATGGCAATTTCGTTGGCATCGGGCACACCGCCTGTGCCTACGCTTACATAACCGCCAGCGTGTTGTATTCTATCTAAGGATGAACGGTCAACGGCTAAATCTTTCACTACTGGGAAAGCTACCGAACGCCAAGGCTCGATAACAATGGTATCGCCAGTATTAAAACTACGCATGTGCAACTGGCAAGTGGTAGTAGCTTTTTTGGGGCCATGTGGCTGGCCGTTTATCATTAAAGCGCATGAACCACAAATACCTTCGCGGCAATCGTGGTCAAACTGTATGGGCTCTTCTTGTTTTTTTACCAAGCCTTCGTTTACTACATCCAGCATTTCTAAAAACGACATATCGGGCGATATATCATCTGTTTTGTAGGTGACAAATTTACCTGTTGCTTTGCTGTTTTTCTGACGCCATACTTTCAACGTCAAGTTCATATTTCCACTCATTGTGTATTGTATTAAATATCTGTTAAAGTATTATTTATAACTTCTTTGGCTTAGTTTTACGTTTTCGAAAATCAATTGCTCTTTATGAAGTTCTTCGGGCGTGTTTTCGCCTTTAAACTCCCAAGCGGCAACGTAAGCAAAATCGTCGTCGTTACGCAATGCTTCGCCTTCGGGGGTTTGGTATTCTTCACGGAAGTGACCTCCGCATGATTCGTTACGGTCTAGCGCATCATCAATCATTAACTCGCCTAGTTCGATAAAATCGGCCACACGACCAGCTTTTTCTAAACATTGGTTTACTTCTTCGTTGGCTCCCACTACAATGGCATTTTTCCAAAAATCGGCTTTAAGAGCTTGCACCAATTGCTTGGCTTTTTGCAAGCCTTCGGCTGTACGAGACATGCCACAATATTCCCAAATTAGTTTTCCTAAATCTCGGTGGTATTCATCAACCGTTTTTGTGCCTTTGAGCGATAAAAATGTGTTAATTTTATCTTCCACTTCTTTTTTGGTTGCCGCAAAAGCGGGATGATTTGCATCCACAGGCGCAGGGCCAATGGTGGCTAAATAATCGCCAACGGTATAAGGTATCACAAAATAACCATCGGCCAAGCCTTGCATTAATGCCGAAGCACCTAAGCGGTTTGCTCCGTGGTCCGAGAAATTGGCCTCGCCCAAAGCATATAAACCTGGTACGGTGGTCATTAAATTATAATCAACCCATAAACCACCCATGGTATAATGTACGGCTGGGTAAATGCGCATGGGCGATTCGTATGGGTTTTCGTCGGTAATTTGGCTGTACATATCAAACAAATTGCCATATCTAGCGGCTACGGCTGGTTGGCCTAAGCGTTTTATAGAATCGGCAAAATCAAGGTAAACCGCCAAGCCCGATTTCCCTACGCCTCGGTTTTCATCGCAACAAATTTTTGCATTACGTGAGGCCACATCGCGTGGAACTAGGTTACCAAACGATGGGTATTTGCGTTCTAAAAAATAATCTCTATCGGCTTCGGCTATATCTTTGGCTTTTATTTCGCCTTTGCGAATTTTCTCGGCAGTTTCTACTGTTTTGGGTACCCATACTCTACCATCGTTACGCAACGATTCGGACATTAGGGTTAGTTTAGATTGATGATCGCCCGAAACGGGGATACACGTTGGGTGAATTTGTGTGTAACAAGGGTTTGCCATAAAAGCACCACGCTTGTGCGCTCGCCAGGCGGCAGTTACGTTGCTGTACATGGCATTGGTGGATAGGTAAAACACGTTACCATAACCGCCAGTACACAACAAAACGGCGTGTGCACTGTGGGTATCAATAGCTCCTGTAATAAGGTTACGGGTTACAATGCCTTTGGCTTGGCCATCAATGGTTACCAAATCCAACATTTCGCTGCGGGTGTACATTTTTACTGTACCTAGGTTTATTTGGCGGTTTAAAGCCGAGTATGCGCCCAACAATAATTGTTGGCCTGTTTGCCCTCGGGCATAAAAGGTACGAGATACTTGTGCCCCGCCAAACGAGCGGTTATCTAACAAGCCGCCATATTCGCGGGCAAAGGGTACGCCTTGTGCCACGCATTGGTCTATAATGTTTACCGATACTTCGGCTAGGCGATACACGTTGGCTTCACGGGCTCGGTAATCGCCACCTTTTATGGTATCGTAAAATAAACGGTGAACCGAGTCGCCATCGTTGCGGTAGTTTTTTGCAGCGTTTATCCCGCCCTGAGCGGCAATAGAGTGTGCCCTACGTGGGCTATCGTGAAAACAAAACGCTTTTACGTTGTAGCCCAACTCGGCAAGCGATGCTGCTGCCGATGCGCCCGCCAAACCTGTACCTACTACAATAATATCGTATTTACGTTTATTGGCAGGGTTTACCAGTTTTAAATCGAACTTATGTTTGCTCCATTTTTGAGCCAAAGGACCAGCTGGAATTTTTGAATTTAACATTTCTTATGTTTTTTATTTTTAAGATTTTAAGCATCGCCGTTAAGGCAATAATTAAAAAATATTGTATAATTATTTAAAAAAGAAATAAAGGGGCATTGCTGCAAAACCTAGTGGTATAAGGATAGAAAACACCCAAATGCCAATAAAGTTTATTAATGGTTTATATTTACTATGGTCCCACCCTAGGGTTTGGAATGCGCTTTGAAAACCGTGTACCAAGTGAAAACTCATGGCAAGCATGGCCAATACGTAAAATAATACCAAGTACCATTCTTTAAACTCGGTGGCTACTTCTTTATATAAGTTTTTTGATTTTGTGATTTCGATACCGTTATTTACATAGTTTACATAGCCGGTATAATCGGTGGCGGCAATTTCGGTGGTAACGGTTTTGCCTGTGTTTAAATTGGTTTCGTATTTTACGTAAGGTGTTTCGCCCCAGTGGTACTCGTACCAAAAATTGCTCATGTGCGATACAATAAACAATAAAAGTATGGTACCCAATATGCCCATGTTACGAGACGACCATATACTGCCATTGCCCGATTTTTGTGCATAAGCTACGGGCCTGGCTTTTTTGTTTTGGATGGTGATAATTAGCGCAAAAACACTATGTACAATTATTGAACTGTACAGTAAATATGATACTACTTTGATGGGTGTAAAGTGCGTCATAAAATGCGCATACTGGTTAAATGCCAAGCCTTCATCGTTTTTAAACAGGGCCAAATTACCCATTAAATGCACAATTAGGAATGAACATAGGAATAAACCAGTTAAACACATAATTAGTTTTCGTCCTAGTGTTGAGGAAAATGTACTCGAAAAATTGCTCATTATTTTGGTTTGATTATGTTTTATTATTTTTTTGTAAAAGTATTTATAATATAGCTATAAGTGTAGTTAAGTTTTATAAAGGGGTATTTTTTTATTTATTTAGAAACGTTCTAATATATACAAAAGGAGATGTTGCCTTAGTAAAATGGAAATTTAATTTAATTTTTTCTTAAAAAAACCTTATGCTATTATTTTTGATGCAAAAACAGCGTTTTATTATGCCAAATTAGCTAGTTTTACTTTTTCGAATAGCATAAAATCAATAAATCATATATGACCCTATCCCAACGAGATGAAGCCTTAATTTGGCATCCATATACCCAAATGCTAACCGCCGATGCGCCCATTGGAATCGTAAGAGGTGAGGGGGCGTATTTGATTACCGAAAATGGCGAAAAACTTATTGATGCCATATCGTCGTGGTGGGTAAATATACACGGGCATGCACATCCTTATATTGCGCAAAAAGTGTATGCGCAGTTACAAACTTTAGAACATGCAATTTTTGCAGGTTTTACGCACCCTGGGGCGGTGGATTTGGCCGAAAAAATAATAAGTATTTTGCCTAGTAAACAGCGCAAAGTTTTTTATAGCGATAATGGTTCAACGGCGGTTGAAGTGGCGTTAAAAATGAGCCTACAATTTTGGAACAATCAAAACCAAAAACGCCTAAAAATTTTGGCTTTCGAAAACGCTTACCATGGCGATACCTTTGGTGCTATGGCAGTTAGTGGGCGCAGTGCGTTTACCGCTCCGTTTGATGCCTTACTATTTGATGTTATTTTTATACCTACACCCAATGATAGCAACATCGAAAATCTAAAATCACAAATCACAAATCACAAATCAGAGCTAGCGTGTTTTATTTTTGAGCCTTTGGTGCAGGGTGCTAGTGGGATGTTGATGTACGAAGCGGCGTATTTAGATGCTTTAATTGCGCATTGCCAGCAAGAAAATATACTTACCATTGCCGATGAGGTGATGACGGGTTTTGGCCGTACTGGCAAATTATTTGCCACAGATTACCTACACCATAAGCCCGATATGATGTGTTTTTCGAAAGGCATAACAGGCGGTACCATGCCCCTGGGTTTAACCACTTGTAGCCAGCCTATTTACGATGCTTTTTTATCTAACGATAAACTAAAAACGCTGTTCCACGGGCATTCGTTTACCGCCAACCCTGTGGCTTGTGCGGCGGCATTGGCAAGTTTTGATTTATTAATGCAGCCCGAAACAATGCAGCATATAAACCGAATTATGGCGCAACACCAGGTTTTTAAATCAAAAATAGAACAGCATCCGAAATTAAAAAATGTACGGCAAACAGGAACTATTTTAGCACTCGAATGGCAAAACAATGCCGATACATCGTACTTTAGCGATTTACGAACGCAGCTATATAATTTTTTTATCTCTAAAAATATTATATTGAGGCCTTTAGGAAACATTATTTATATTTTACCGCCATATTGCATCAGCGAAAGCGACCTTGCTTATATTTACCAACAAATAGAAGCTGCACTCGAAATTTTTTAAAAATGAACTTTAACCATTTACTCGATACCATTATAAGCCAACCCAGCATCCACGCCAAGTGGTTAAATACGCTGTCGTTTATGGAAAACGCAGGTGCCCGCAAAATCTCGGCATCGGAGGATAAACAAAATGTAAATATTATTATTTTAAAGCATGCCGCCGAAGAACATCGCCATGCTTATTATTTAAAAAAGCAACTCGCCAAACTAGGCGATAACCACTGCCCCACTTACCATAACCAGTTTTTAATAGCCCCAGCCCATAGCAAATATTACTTGGCTATATTGGATGTAATGGTGTGTAAATATTTAAAAAAACAATTGGGCTTAACGGGCTCGGCATTAAAATTTACCGCTTATTTACTGGTTACTTACGCTATTGAAGTACGGGCCGATGAATTGTACCCTATGTACCAGCAAGCCTTGGATAGAGCAGAAAGCAAGGTAAACGTAAAATCAATTATTTTAGAAGAAGAAGGGCATTTAGAAGAAATGCTTGGGCAGTTGAAACAGTTTTCGCCCGATTGGGAAAGCCATGCAGCCATTGCGCTAAATTTTGAAAACCTACTTTTTGATGATTGGATGGCGGCATTAGGCAAAGAGGTTGTAGGGAAATAATAAAACTTGGTTTTACATAACCGTATTTTATTAAAACTATTTGCTGTTTTTTTAACGTAGCCAATCAATTATAATCAGTAATACATTATTTATTAGCATTTTAAAATTCACGTTTTATTAAAAAGACTTTATGAAAACATTAACCATCGCTTTATCGGTAGCCTTTTTAGGTTTAAATATCAGCAATAATTGCCAAGCAAACGTACCCAACAACGGCTTCGATACAGTTATAAATAACCAAAGCGTAAAACTTTACATCATCAAAAATAAAAATATAGAAGCCAAAGTTACCAATTACGGTGGCCGCTTGGTAAGCTTAAAAGTACCCAACAGTAAAGGCAAAAAAGTAAACGTTGTGGTAGGCTTTTCATCAATAAGTGATTATATAAAAGCTACCGAACCTTATTATGGAGCCACCATTGGCAGATTTGGCAACCGCATAGCCAAAGGTAAGTTTACACTAAACGGCAATAATTATACCCTTTTTAATAACAATGGCCCCAATGCGCTACACGGGGGTAAAATGGGCTTTCAATATGTAGTGTGGGCAGCCCAACAACCTAACGATAGTACCTTGGTGTTAAAATATTTAAGCAAAGATGGCGAAGAAGGCTACCCTGGCAACTTAAACGTTACCGTAACTTACAGCGTATGCGGTGGCCAAGGTTTAAAAATAGCATACCAAGCCACCACCGATAAACCCACCGTAATAAACTTTACCAACCACGCTTTTTTTAACCTTAACGGCGAGGGTAGCGGTACAATTTTAAACCATTATTTACAAATTAATGCCAATAAATATACACCTGTTGATAGCACCTTAATACCTACTGGCAAATTAGAAAATGTAAAAAATACCCCATTAGATTTTACAAAATTTACCAAAATAGGTGCTCGTATAAATGCTAAAAACCAGCAACTAGTTTACGGCAATGGCTACGACCATAACTACGTATTGGGCACAAAGAAAAAATGGGGTTTAAACCACGCTGCCACAATTTATGGAGATAAAAGTGGTATCCAATTAAATATTTACACCACCGAACCAGGAATGCAATTTTATAGCGGCAATTATATGGCCAGCCAAAACACATTTAGCAACGGAACTAAAGATATGCGCCAAACAGCTTTTTGTTTAGAAACCCAGCATTTTCCCGATTCGCCAAATCAAGCTAATTTTCCAACAACAACTTTAAAACCAGGCGAAGTATTTAAAAGTATGTCGCTATATAAATTTAGTGTAAAACCCTAAGCAGCTCGTTGCCCGAAGTTGGCTGCCCGAAGCCCGTTGCCCGAAGCCCGAAAGCCCGAGGCTATAAAAATAATGCAAATAACCTACCGCCCCTATCAGCTACAGCTAAAACACCCATTCACCATTTCGGGGTTTAGCCGCACAGCCACACCCATACTTTTGCTCGAAATTAAATACCAAAACTACACAGGTTACGGCGAAGCATCAATGGTGCCTTACCTGGGCGAAAGCATAGAAACCGCCACCGTATTTTTAAATAAAATTGATTTAAGCAGTTTTAGTTTCCCATTTAAAATGGATGAAATAATTGGCTATTTAGACGGCATTGCAACAGGTTTACCCGCCATAAAAGCCGCCATAGACATTGCTTTACACGATATTATAGGCAAAATTACCCAACAGCCCTGCTATAAAATTTACGGTGCCAGCCCAGCCTTAATGCCCTTAACCAGTTATACTTTAGGTATCGATGAACCCGAAGTGATGTTACAAAAAGCCAACGATGCCTTAGACTTAGGGTTTAAAATCTTAAAAATAAAATTGGGCAGCAAAAACGATAAATTACTAGTAAACACCGTACGTTCCATAACAAATTTACCACTTTACGTAGATGCCAACCAAGGCTGGAAAACCAAAGAAGAAGGCCTAAAAATGGTACGCTGGCTAGCAAGCCAAGGCGTAGTATTGGTAGAGCAGCCCATGCTAAAAACCGATACTGATGGAAATAAATTCATAACCCAACACAGCCCCATACCCATAATTGCCGACGAAGCCGTACAACGCCTGCCCGATGTAGCCAAAGCCGAAGGCAATTACCACGGCATAAATATTAAATTAATGAAATCTGGAGGCATGTACGAAGCCCATTTAATGATACAAAAAGCCCGCCAACTAGGTTTAAAAGTAATGATTGGCTGCATGAGCGAAACCAGCATTGCCACCTTAGCCGCCGCCGCATTAGCTCCTTTATCCGATTTTGTGGATTTAGATGGCCCTTTTTTAACCACCAATAACCCATACCAAACGCCACATTTTGTAAACGGAAAGTATATTTTAAGTGACGATGCTGGCTTGGGGACCAGGGCAACTTAGAGGCTTTGATATTGCGAGATTTTTATAAAAATCTCGCAATATTTAATGCTTTACGTATTTCGAAATCAAATTATCAAAACTGCTAGCTTTTATAAAGTTTTGTTTTATTTTATTTACCCGTACAGTTTCTAAAAAGCCTAAACTTACCAAACCATTCAAATCGGTACGGGCGGTATAGTTTGATACAGAAAACCTGTTTTCAATTTCTTTAATGCTAAAAACAATTTCGGCATGTTTAAAAACCCATTGTAAAATTTGTGCCTGACGTTCGTTTACGTTTTCAATCTTAATAAAATTATACGTGGTTTTAAGTTCTTTTTGTTTTAGTTGAATGTAATTTTTTAGGTTTTCAAAAGCTTTTTCCATTACTTTCAAATTGTAGGTAACAAAGTATGTTAAATCATTATCATCAGTTTCCGTGTATAAATACGCTTTTTCGTATTGGTTTTTTGTACTTTGTATCGCTTTGGATATGGATAAATATTCCGTTAGCCAATAGCCTTTTTTAAGTAAATACCAATAAAATAAAGCTCTAGCGGTTCGTCCATTCCCATCAGTAAATGGATGTATCCAACCTATCATAAAATGAATAATAATTCCTTTAATTATCGGGTGTATAAAATCATCATCTTTATTAAAAAATGCACAAAGGCTATTAATTAAGCCCGATATTTCGGTAAAATTGGGCGGTGTATGCACCACCTCACTATTGCTATGGTTTACAATATAAATATCATTTGTACTTCTAAAAGTACCCTCTTCTGTTTTAAAATCTAAGGTATCATTTGATATTAACGAATGTATGTACAATAATTCTTCAACAGTTAAATCATCCTTTTTATTTTGTGTTATATATTTAATAGTCAAATAATTGTTTACAATCATTTGCTCTGATTTGGTTTTAGGTTTCACCTCTTTGCGCAACATTTCTTTGGCTTTTTTTCGGGTAGTATTTGCGCCCTCCATTTGGCTACTCGATATCGCTTCTTCCATTATTGAGTTTACCAAATACTTTGTTTTGTCGGCTTCAGGTACAACGCCTTTTGCGCCCATATAGCCACCAATATGCATATCAAAATAATGCAAAGTTTTGTTTATATAATCAGTTGGGGCATAGTTAAAGCTATAATTTTCAAAAACTATGCTGCTAAAATTAATTTTGCGGGTAAGTTTTATAAGTCCCCATAGCTGCTCGGGTTTAATTGGCGATGCTTTGTATTTTATTTTATCCCAATATAAATAACTATCGTTAATAGATTTCACGAGATTAGCCACCTGCTTATCTTGTAATAAGTCAAAATAGTTTGCTGATATTATTGCCTGTGGTGGTTTTTTAATCATAAAACAAAACTAATAAATATTGCGAGGTTTTATAAAAATCTCGCAATATTTATTAGTAAATCCTACATATATAGCCTCTCCATATAAAATTACCGTTTATATTAAAAAAAATTTACCGCTTTCGCTTTCCCAATAAAATAGCCTTTATTTGTAGTTTATTAAAATTAAATAACATCAAAACACCTCAAATTTTTATCGCTTACCCCACAACACTATATATTGTTAAATGGCTGTTTATTAGTGCCATTATTGCAGCGTTGGTGGGTTCGGCTTCGGCGGGTTTTTTACATAGTTTAGATTGGGTAACCACCTACCGCCAAAATCATTTATGGTTAATTGCATTATTGCCCATTGGTGGCTTTTTGGTGGGATTGTTATACCACCATTACGGCAAAAACATAGCAGCTGGCAATAATGTATGGTTAAATGCCTTGCACCAACCTAGCCAAACTATTCCTTTTAAAATGGCACCTTTTGTGTATTTGGGTACTATAATAAGCCATTTACTAGGGGCTAGTGCAGGCCGCGAGGGCACAGCCTTACAAATGGCAAGTGCTATATGTAGCCAATTAGGTAGGCTACTAAAAATCAGCGCAAGCGAAAAAAAAATATTACTTATAGCGGCTATTGCAGCTGGTTTTGGGTCGGTGTTTGGCACACCCTTGGCGGGTGCTATTTTTGCTTTGGAGGTAGCTTTAATTGGCAGCTTAAAGTACGATGCCGTTTTCCCTGCTTTTATATCGGCTATACTGGCCGATATTGTATGCAAACTTTGGCAGGTAAACCATACGCAATATCCTGCGCTTACTGTGCCACCCATTTCTTTTTTAAACCTAATTTATTGCCTAATTGCTGGCATAGCTTTTGGTATATGCGCAGCCGTATTTAGTAAATCTATGCGCTGGCTAAGCGGGGTTTTTAAAGCAAAAATAGCTTATGCGCCATTGCGCCCGTTGCTAGGTGGGGTACTTATTGCTTCGGCAGTTTTTGCTATGGGTAGCACTACATATATAGGGCTAGGTATTCCTACTATTTTAGCATCGTTTGGCCAGCCATTGCCCGCATATACTTTTGCCTTAAAAATGGTATTTACTATTATTACGCTATCGGCAGGTTTTAAAGGAGGCGAAGCAACCCCTTTGTTTTTTATTGGGGCTGCCTTGGGCAATGCCTTGTTTTACTTTATCCCTTTACCGCTGCAGCTTTTGGCCGCAATGGGTTTTGTAGCTGTATTTGCAGGAGCTACCAATACTCCGTTGGCTTGTATCGTAATGGCTATGGAGCTATTTGGTGCTGGGTGTGGTGTATTTGCAGCCATTGCTTGTGTGGTGGCTTACCTTTCATCGGGCCATACAGGTATTTATACTAGGCAACAAATAGGCGAAGCAAAGCATAGTAATTTTAAAAACGATGAAGGAAAATACTTACATGATTTCTAAAATGATGATTTACTAAATTTTTGTAGCCAAAACATGGCTTAAAATATGCCAAAATAAAAACAACATTGCCCTGTACAAAACATCTGATTATAAAACCAATATTTTTATAAAGAGTTTTTTTTGAAAAATATAGGCCTGCATTTCATCGCTAAGGCTAGCCTCGCCATCCGCTCATACTGCACAAGACCTTAGGCGCACCTGCCTTCCTGTCCACCTGCCAAAGCCGGCAGGTGGCAGGTATC
>JAAFJW010000051.1 GCA_013298995.1 Sphingobacteriales bacterium
AGGAGCAAGTAAGACAAATTTTACCATTCAGCAAAGCGGGGAGAGAATTTATTTTCTTTCTCTTCTTTCTGAAAAATATTATTCTTTTATACTTGACTTCCCAAATTTGAAAAGTTGCATTTATTATTTGAATCTAAGCGTAATGAGCATTTAAAACTATAAATTTTGTGCAATTACATAGCCACTAGCCCAAGCCCATTGAAAATTATAGCCACCCAGCCAGCCAGTTACATCTACACATTCGCCGCCAAAATATAAACTGGGTATTTTTTTACTTTCCAATGTTTTGGACGATAGCTCGTTTGTACAAACTCCGCCCCGCATTACCTCGGCCTTATCGTAGCCTTTATTGCCTGCTGGTGTAACTGTAAAATGGTGTATAAAATTATGGATAGCCTCCATATCGGCATTGCTAAGCGAAGCTAGGTTTTTTTGGATAGGTAAAATCCCCGTAAGGGCATCTACAAATTTTCGGGTGTAAAATAAGGTAAGGTAGTTGGATAGTAGCTTTTTACCGTTTGTTTTTCTTTCGTTTTCTATCAATATTTTTATCTGTTGCTTGGGCAAAAGGTTGATGGTAAACGTTTCGCTGGGTTGTAGGTACGATGATATTTGCAATATAGCTGGGCCACTTAATCCCCAATGGGTAAATAAAATATTTTCTTCGAAACTTATTTTACCATTGCTTACCTCGGCAAAAACCGAGTTTCCCGATAGGTGGGCATACCAATCTAATGCTTTGCCCGTAATGGTAAGCGGCACTAGTGCTGGGGCAGTTTGTGTAATTTTTAAGCCAAACTGTTTGGCTATTTTTAAGCCGAAATCGGTGGCACCCATTTTGGCAATGGGTAATCCGCCGCTGGCTATTACTAGCTTATATGTTTGTATTACAGTGTTTTTTCCATTGGCTTGGTAATTAATCTCAAAAACATCTTGCGTTTTTTTTATCCCCGTAAGGGTAGCATTTAATATAATGGTTTGTTGTAATTGCTGGCATAAATCTTCAAAAACAGCTACAATATCTTTGGCGGTATTACTGGTGGGGAAAAGCTGGCCTAGGGTTTTTTCATGCCCAGTAATGCCGTAGGTTTCAAAAAATTGTATGGTATCATCTACTGTCCAGGCGGCTAAGGCCGATTTTATAAAATGCGGATTTTCGGATATAAAGTTTTCGCTACCGCAATGCAAGTTGGTATAATTACAGCGGCCACCACCCGAAATTAAAATTTTGGCACCCACTTTGTCGTTTTTTTCGATAAGCAAAACACGCTTACCCAAAAAACCTGCTTGTACGGCACACATCAGTCCACAAGCACCAGCTCCTATAATTACGGCATCGTAATCTAAATTATCCATGGTTTAAAATTTTTAGCGTTTTGTGTTAGAGCGGAGAAAAGAATAAAACGCAAGATTTTTACAAAAGAGTTTAATAAACACCGTTAAATTTTGCAGTTTGGGCTGCATTAGGTAAAAATATACATAATTGGTGTATTTATTTTTTTATATTAATTTGTGTTTTGCCCAGCATTTTTTTGTAAATATAATCAACTGAATAGTTTACAATATCGGCATTTTGATGATTTGATAAAACTACAATTC
Organism: Sphingobacteriales bacterium; assembly: GCA_013298995.1. Classification (GTDB taxonomy): domain Bacteria; phylum Bacteroidota; class Bacteroidia; order Sphingobacteriales; family Sphingobacteriaceae; genus Pseudopedobacter. The sequence continues at coordinate 1,600 of JAAFJW010000051.1, forward strand.
CAATTTTATTTTTCTTATCAAATAGCAATAAACAAGAATTTCCAAATGTATCTCCATCTTTTTGAAAATACCCATTTTTTATATCCCAGCCTAAACTTACTTTTCTTTTTTTGTCAGCGTAGTATGTTTCTTGCGAAACACGTATTGATTTTTGTAAACGTGGTTTTACAATACCAAGCTGCAATTTTATATATTTCATTAGGTCAACTGCATTTGAAAGAAGTCCCCCTGCTGGATTCATATCGTTCAAAATCAAATAATTTTGTTTGTTGCCTTCTTCATCGTATAAACCAGCCACATTGTTTGTTTTTGCCTTATTCAAAGAAGTGTATTCCATGTTTAATGGGCTTAATATTGATTTTTGTAGCAATGCGTTATATGTAAGGTGTTTGTTTTTTGCAACAATAAAACCCAATAATGCAAAGGCATAATTATTGTACTGATATTTTTGATAATTCACCAAATTATCTGTTTTTGACAAAATATTTGTTAAATATTTTTTATCCACAAATCGGAAGGGATTAACCGAGTCTAGTTTTATCAACTCTTTTAAATAAATATCGTTTGATAAATTTGGCAATCCTGATTGATGACTTGCTAAATCTGTAACTTTTATTTTATTTAAAATATTTTTGTTTAAGATTTTGCTGGAAAAATAAGCATCTATATAAGCCGACTTAGCTATTCTACCATTTGCAATTTCGATACCCAAAAGTAAACCTGTGAAAGTTTTAGTAGCAGAACCTATTTCAAATATAGTGTATTTGTTAATAGGCTCGTTTAACTCTTTATTTTTATTGCCAAATTGGTAAAAACAGGTTTTACCTTTACTAAAAACGCCAATACTAAGCCCTACTGTGGGATATTTATGTTTAATTCCATTTTGTGCATAAAATAAACTATCTACAATTTTTTGCGTGTTTTGAGAGAACCCTATTTGCACAAAAAGCAATATAAAGGTAATGCATAAAGAAGCCGTTTTTTTCATATAATGCTATTATAAAATTATAATCAAAAATGAGATTTAATTTATCATATCGCAACAAAAAACAATTTCATATTTTAGGTAAGATAAAGTATTTTTAACCCATAAAATGAAAACCATTACACAAACCCGATTGGGTATTTTAGGCGGAGGCCAACTTGGCCGTATGCTTATACAAGAAGCTATAAACTACAACATTAACGTTTCGGTACTGGACCCCGATGCCAATGCGCCCTGTAAAAACCTGTGTAATAAATTTACCATTGGTGCTTTAAACGATTACGATACGGTATATAATTTTGGTAAAAACCTTGATTTAATTACCATTGAGATTGAAAAAGTAAACATCGAAGCCTTAGAACAATTAGAAAAAGAAGGCGTTGCCGTTTACCCGCAACCACGTGTAATTAGGTTAATACAGGATAAAGGCTTACAAAAACAGTTTTTTAAGCTAAACGATATACCCACGGCCGATTTTGAGTTGATACAATCTATCGAACAATTACAAGCCACAACTTTCGATTTTCCGTTAATCCAAAAAATACGCAAAGATGGTTACGATGGTAAAGGCGTGGTAAAAATTAACCATCGCAATAAGCTCGAAAACGCATTTACTGCTCCCAGTATTATTGAGCAATGTATTGATTTTGAGAAAGAAGTAGCCGTAATAGTAAGCCGAAACCAGCGTGGCGAAATAGCTACCTTCCCGATGGTGGAAATGGATTTTAACCCCGAAGCTAATTTGGTAGAGTTTTTAATTTCGCCCTCGCAATACCCCGAAGCAATACAGCAGCAGGCACAACAAATAGCTACCGAAATAATCGTAAAATTAAATATGGTAGGCCTGCTGGCAGTAGAAATGTTTTTAACCAAAGAGGGTAATTTACTGGTGAACGAACTGGCACCAAGGCCTCATAATAGCGGCCACCAAAGCATCGAGGGCAATTATACCTCACAGTTTGCACAGCATTTAAGGGCTATCTTTAATTTGCCATTGGGCGATACCAAAACCATAGCCCACGCCGTAATGATAAATTTATTGGGCGAAAACGGTTACGAAGGCATAGCGCAATACCAAGGTTTAGAAAAAATACTGTCGCTACCAGGCATATATGTACACCTGTACGGAAAAATGTTTACCAAACCGTTCCGTAAAATGGGACATGTAACTATTTTAGATGATGATAGAGCCCAAGCCATATCAAAAGCAAAATTTGTACAACAAACCTTAAAAGTAATTGCCTAAAAAGCAGTAAATAAAAACCACATACAATGGATATTAAAGTAGGAATTATAATGGGCAGCCAGTCCGATTTAGGCATTATGCAAGAAGCCGCCCAAGTATTAAAACAATTAGGCGTAGGTTTTGAAATAACCGTGGTATCGGCTCACCGTACTCCAGATAGGATGTTTAAATATGCCCAAACAGCCACCGCCAGAGGCCTAAAAGTAATTATTGCGGGTGCTGGCGGTGCGGCGCATTTGCCAGGTATGGTAGCCTCCATTACGCCATTGCCTGTTATTGGCGTACCCATAAAATCAAGCAATTCTATTGATGGCTGGGATTCGGTTTTATCCATATTGCAAATGCCCAACGGTATCCCAGTGGCTACCGTAGCCTTAAATGCTGCAAAAAATGCAGGTATTTTAGCTGCCCAAATTTTGGCTTGCGCCGATGCACAACTACTGGCCAATGTGGTGGCTTTTAAAGAAGATTTAAGGCTTAAAGTAGAAGAAAGTGCCGAGGATATGAAGGGCTTAAAGTTTTAAATTAAAAAACAGATTTTTACAAACGGCTTTGCTTAAAGCATTTATGTAAAGTTTAACAACGTTTAATAAACAATGCCTCGCAACTAGCTTGCTAAAATTACACTAAAAAATAGTGGTTTTTAGGTTTTCGTCGGGTTCATTCATCGCCCAATTAATGTAGGCTTCTATCTGCGAAACTGCAAAATAAGGTAGATTTAATAATTTAAAAATTTTCCCATTTTGGGTTTTTGCGGTTTCGAGCAATACTTTATTACCCAAAAAACGTATGGCAAAATTATGTGGTGCAACATCTATAAACTCATGTAATGAACGTAAAGTTCCTTTTGCCCCCGATTTTATCTCAATAGGCAATAAATACTGATGCCATTTGTAAGTTAAATCTACTTCGGCGTTTGATTTTGAGTTTTCCCTCACCCAAAACTGGGGCTTAAAAAATGTATTGCTGGTGTTGGCTATTAATTCTTGTGTTACACCGTGGTTAACTACAAAGCCTCTATAATAATCGCTTAGGTTTGCAAGCTGTAACAGTTCTGCTTGTATTTCGGATGCGTAATTCATCAAACCTGTATCTAAAAACTGCAACCTTGGCTTGCGGGTAACATTAGGCAGTTGGGGTGGTTGGGTTTGGGTTGTAGGATAAATAAGATAAATAATTTTAGCCAAATCTAAGGCCCTAAATGCCTCGCCAATTTCTCGCGAGCGGTAATTAGATCCCCCAAAACCCACAAAATTTATTCTATCTCGAATGTACGGAGCGGTATCAACAATAAAACGCAACACTTTAGCTTCGTTGGTATTTTTGGCATATTTAATAATATCAGATTTATAGGTAAGCCAAATTGAAGCATAAATGGCTTGCAAACCCGCCATATTATATCCATTTGTTACATATTTTTTAATCACTTCGGGCATACCGCCAATAATTAAATAGGTGTTAAAAAGTTTTAAAAGTTTGTTAAAAGCAAAATCATTTATGGGTACAATTTTTAATTGTTCCAAGGCTTTCTCTTCGCCTAATGCCAGTAAAAACTCTTCAAAATTCATCGGGTGAAGTATAATTTCTTCTACACGCCCCACTGGATAAGCACTCACATCGCCCAATGCAAACTCTAATAACGAACCCGCAACAATCAAATGTAAGGCTGGCAATTCTTCGTAAAAATAGCGCAACTGTTTAATAACGTGTGGTATTTCCTGAATTTCATCAATAAATAATAGCGTATTTTGTGGGCTATTAGGTATGTTTTTTTCGAAAATAATTTGATTCCAAATTTCGCTTACTTCTCGTTCTTTGTCAAAAAACTTACGATCGTTGGGTTTTTCTAGATTTATAGCTATGAAATATTTATACGTTGCACCCCATTGGTGTACCAATGTAGATTTACCAACTTGCCTAGCACCTCTTAAAATCAGCGGCTTACGGTTTGTTTTCGTTTGCCAATCTTTAAAAAAAGCCTCTATTTTTCTTTTGAAAATCATTATTATTAAATGTATTTTGTTACAGATACGGGGTAAATTTACATAAAATTTGTTACAGATACGGGGTAATTTTTTAACTATTTTGTAACAAATACGGGGTAAATTTACATAAAAAGTGTAACAAATACGGGGGTAAAAAATCGAAAAGTATCATCTAATCCTACCATTGGGCTTGGTGGTTATGTGAATAAAAAACTTCCCTCTCTTACTTTATCAAATTATATAGCTCATCTAGCTTGGGCGAAAGCACAATTTCTATGCGGCGGTTTTTGCTACGGGCTTCGCTGGTATTGGCTATATCTATGGGTTGGTATTGTCCTTTTCCAGTAGCTGTTAGGCGTACGGCTGGTATTTTTTGCTGCTCGGTTAAAAACCGTACTACCGATGTTGAACGTAAAACGCTTAAATCCCAATTGTCTTTTATTTGGCCTAGGTTAATTACTTTTTGGTTATCGGTATGGCCTTCTACGGCTACGTTTATATCGGGTTGGGTAAGCAATACTTTTGCTAATGCTTGCAGGGCTAATTTTCCTTTTTCGTCAATTACAATGCTGCCGCTACTAAACAATAATTTATCGGTTAATGATACATATACTTTACCATTTTTTACTTCAACGCTTAGGCCGTTTTCGGTAAAGCCTAGCAGTGCTTTTTGGAGCTTGTTTTTTAGGGCTTCGGTGGCGGCATCTCGTTTTTTTAGTATTTCTTCTACTTCACGCAGGCGTTGTTCTCGTAGTTTAAGGTCGTCGGATAGTTTGTTTAAATCATCCGAAAGCTTGTTTACATTGCCCGATAGTTTGTTTATTTCGCCCGAACTGTTGGCCCTTAGTTTTGTATAATTGTTGTTTAGGTCGTTTAATTTTTCGTCTAAGCTGGCAATTTGTTTGTGTAAAGCTGCGGTATCGGTTTGCAAGGCTGCTTTTTCGGTTTCTAAGCCTGCGGTAATGGTTCTGCATTTTTCCCATCCTGTGGCAATCGAATCTTTTTGTGCCAATAATTGCTTGTATTTTTTGTTTGATAATACAACACAAGAAGTTAAAAAAAGTAAGGTAGTAAGTGCAATAAAACTAAATTTTTTCATTGTTAATATGTGGTTATTGTATGGCATTTTTTATAAAATAGGTTAAATGCGAAATTAGCGATAATCCTTTTACCATTTTTTCTATGATGGTATGGTGCATCATTTCGCTGTCGGTAAAGCTATGAAAAACTGTATAGCTTTTAAGTTTTAATAATTCAATATTTTCGTTATCGGCGTTGTAGCCTTTTGGGCAGGTTTTTAATTTATCAGTTTGGCTTAATGTTTCAAAAAAATTTACAAAATCAGGGGCTTCAATTATTGCCTTAAATTGGGCGGAATTATAATCAATTTCTTGCCTTATGGCTTTAAGGTGTGCGGCTTCGGGCATCCAGTATCCGCCTGCAATAAAGCTATTATTGGGTTGTATTTGTATGTAATAGCCTGGGTAATTGCCATTTTTTCCGTTGGCCGAAAAACCCATTCCGAAATTGTTTTTGTAAGGTGCTTTATCTTTACTAAACCTTACATCGCGGTAAATACGCATCACACTTTTTTTTGCTGTTAGGTTATTGGGTATGCTTGCATCAATTTTTTTCAATTGCGCCAGTACATCATCGGCGAAAGCCAAAACATTTTGTTGCGCTGTTTCGTAAGCCGCTTTATTGGCTGCAAACCAATCTCGGTTGTTGTTGTCGGCTAGGTTTGCCAAAAACTCAAAAGTTTGTTTGTTAATCGTGGTCATAATGGGCAACATATTTTACATTGGGCGAAAGCCAATACATTAAAATTACGCGTGAATACCTAAAATTTATGGGCGATAGCAAAAGGCTTGCCAGTAAAATAGCACCTATGTATATCCATGGCGATTGCTCTTCGTGGGTAATTAAATAGGTAAGCAAGCCAACGGCAACGGCCAACATTACATTAAGTACATAGCTTACATACATTGCCACGTAAAAATACCCTGGCTCTATTTCGTATTTAAAGGCACATTTTGGGCAGTTTTGATGCATTTTTTGCGATTTGTAACCGTACATTGCTGTTGCAAATAAATTTCCTTGCCTGCAACGTGGGCATTTGGCGTGTAACATGGCGTATGATTGGGAGGTGGGCATGGGCTAAAGGTTTAGTTGTTTTTTTCTACAAAATGTATTGGCAATTTAATGTTTTTTATCTCGGGAGGAAGTAATAAATTCCTGTTTTTTGTTATTCTCTAATACCTGCGAATATACTTGATGTGGCTTTAAGAAACCAAATCGTTTTCCTATATCTTTGTTAAGCGGTTAAATAACTTGTAATTTAATTTTGGGGGCATAAGTATTAAAACAAATTTTACCTTTCGGCCTTAGCCATTACAATAAAAACCATTAAATAATTGGCATTAATGAAAATTAAAAAAGCATTAAAAAAATATATTTGGCTATTGGTGGGGCTTGTTATACTTGTTGCTTTTTGGTTTTCGCTCCCTAGGCCTTTATTTAATGCGCCTACTTGCTTTGTTGTAAAAGCCAGCAATGGGCAATTATTAAGTGCCGCCATAGCTGCCGATGGGCAGTGGCGTTTCCCTATTGCCGATACCGTACCCGATAAATTTGTAAAATGTATTACCTCTTTTGAGGATAAACGATTTTACCAGCATTGGGGCGTAGATTTTTTGGCTTTAGCTAGGGCAATAAAAATCAACACCAAAAACCAAAAAACCAAAAGCGGTGCCAGTACAATTACCATGCAGGTAATTAGGCTTAGCCGTAATAAACCCCGAACGCTTTGGCAAAAAACAATCGAAATGGCGCTGGCTTTTAGGTTAGAAATTTCGTACTCAAAAGCCCAAATATTAGCCCTTTATGCCAGTAATGCCCCTTTTGGGAGTAATGTAGTAGGCCTCGAGGCCGCCGCATGGCGTTACTATGGCCGCCAAGCCAGCACACTTTCGTGGGCCGAAATGGCTACCTTGGCCGTATTGCCCAATGCGCCATCATTGATACACTTGGGTAAAAACAGGTTGGTCTTATTAAAAAAAAGGAACGCACTTTTAGATAAACTCAACACCCAAAATACGATTGATAAAAGCACTTGCCAACTGGCAAAATTAGAACCCATACCACACAGCCCCCTCGCATTACCACAAAATGCACCCCATTTATTAGATAGATTTAAGCAAGATTTTAGTACGCTTAAAGCGGATAAAACCCTGCTTATAAGCACCATAAACCAGGCCTTGCAGCTTAACGTTGCCCGCATTATTAAACGCTACCACCAACAATACAAAGCCAACGGAATAAACAATGCGGCAGCTTTGGTATTGGATATAGAAACAGGAAACACTTTGGCTTACATAGGCAATATTTACGAACCACAAAACCCCGAAATGGAAAGCCATGTGGATATGATAAAAGCGGTACGCAGCCCTGGCAGTACCTTAAAACCCCTGCTTTACGCCAGCATGTTAAGCGATGGAATGCTACTGCCCAACACCTTAATAGCCGATATACCCACCCAAATAGGCGGCTATACACCTCAAAACTACGATTTAGGTTACGATGGTGCCATACCCGCTGCCAAGGCATTAAGCCGGTCGCTAAATATACCAGCGGTAAAAATGCTGCAACAATATAAATACGAGCGGTTTTACCAACAGCTTAAAAAACTGGGCATTACAAGCCTTAATAACCCTGCCGATTTTTACGGTTTATCTATCATTTTGGGTGGCTGCGAAACCTCTATGTGGCAATTATCGGGCGTGTATGCCAGCATGGCCCGCACACTAAACCATTATCCCCAACATCCTCAGCAATACAATTTTAACGATTACCACGCCCCGCAATATATTGATATTCAAAATAAAAATGAGCAATTAAATACCACATCCGTTTTAGATTATGGTGCTATATACTACACCTTTGTAGCCATGCAAGAAGTAATGCGGCCAGGCGAAGAATTACTGTGGGAACAGTTTTCATCGTCCCAAAAAATAGCTTGGAAAACAGGCACCAGCTTTGGTTTTAGAGATGGCTGGGCAATAGGGCTCACCTCCAAATACTTGGTATGCGTGTGGGTGGGCAATGCCGATGGCGAAGGCCGCCCCGAACTAACGGGTATAAAAACTGCGGCCCCCATCCTGTTTGATATTTTTGATTTACTGCCCGCAAGTGCCCCTTTTGTTATCCCTTACCGCAATATGGCAAAGGTATTGGTGTGTAAAAAAAGCGGTTACAGGGCCAGTATGTATTGCGCTGGGGCGGAGGATGTGTATATGCCTATAAATGCACTAAAATCGGCTTTATGCCCTTATCACCAGTTAATACACGTTAATAAAACGAAAACGTATCGGGTAAATTCGGCTTGCGCCAATACTGATAATATGTTGCATATCAATTGGTTTGTACTGCCACCAGCCATGGCTTATTACTATAAAATACGCCATCCCGATTACGAAGCCCTGCCACCTCTGTCGCCAACCTGTACCGATGAGCAAGATGCTTACCGCCCCATCGAACTTATTTACCCCAAAAATAATGCGAAAATTTACATCCCTATCGAAATTGATGGCAATAAAGGCAAAGTAATATTTAATGCCGCCCACCGAAACACCCAAAGTAAAATTTACTGGTGGCTTGATGATGTATATATAAGCACAACATTTAATTTACATGAGTTAGCATTAAACCCAAGCATTGGTAAACACAGCATTACCTTGATAGACGATAGGGGCAATAGGTTGATGCAGGTTTTTGAGGTGCTGGGAAAGTAGCTGTAATTTTAAATAAAAAAACAATACGTATTAAAAATTAAGTTTTAAATTTACATCCACACATAAAAACCGAAAAATGTTAGCCAACCTCGACCTTCAAAATTTATTGGTTTTAGATATCGAAACAGTACCCCAGTACAAGTATTTTAGCGAAGTTCCTCCGCATTTTCAAAAACTATGGGAACAAAAAACCAAGTTTCAGCGCAAAGAAGAACAAGCCCCCGAAGATTTTTACGAACGGGCAGGTATATGGGCCGAGTTTGGCAAAATAGTGTGCATATCGGTAGGTGTTTTTAGAGGCGAAAATAATTTAAGGATAAAATCTTTTTATGGTGATGATGAAAAAATACTTCTGCAGGATTTTATAAGCCTGTTAAACAAGCAAGCCAAGCAGCTTATTTTGGGAGCACATAATGGCAAAGAATTTGACTTTCCGTACCTATGCCGCCGCATGTTGATAAACGATTTAAAAATACCACAGCAGCTAAATATTGCAGGCAAAAAACCTTGGGAAATTAACCATATTGATACCATGGAGTTGTGGAAGTTTGGTGATTATAAAAACTATACATCGCTAAATTTACTGGCAGCTATATTTAACATACCCACCCCAAAAGATGATATTGATGGTAGCGAAGTAGGCGATGTATATTGGCAACAAAATGATTTAGAGCGCATTAAAATTTATTGCCAAAAAGATGTGGTAACCACCTGCCGCTTAATACAACGCTTTAAAGGTATAGCCATGCTGGCCGATGATAGCATAACTTTTGTAGATTAATTAAAATTGAAACGTACCCTATTTTAAACACAATAATTTCCACTTTTGCTGATAAAAACAGATACCTTAAAAACAAAATGATAAAATAATAAATTACTATTTGCATTTACACTAAAGAGTTCTATCTTTGCACAACTTAAAAAAATCGACCTTTAGTGTTTTTGATTTTAAAATCGATTCCGTAGCTCAGCTGGTAGAGCATTACACTTTTAATGTAGTGGTCCTGGGTTCGAATCCCAGCGGGATCACAAAAATTTAGATAAAAACTAAACAAAAGCCTTCAAATATTATTATTTGAAGGCTTTTTGTTTTTCGCATCATCTCATTTTATTCATATAATTTCACCTTATTAGTGAAAAATTGAAGTATCCCAAAAACTATAAAAAATAATGGCTAGGTAATATGTAGCAAAATCCCTAAATTTAAAATCTAATTTACATCAAATTATAAAATATAAAGGCTAAACCTTAAATTCGCATCGCAATTAAAAATTTTCAACTAAAAAAATAATAAAAAAATGGCTTTCGATATCAATATGATCAAAGAAGTTTACGATAACTTGGGTAATAAACTAGCTATTGCCCGTAAAGTTGTGGGTAAACCCTTAACCCTTACCGAAAAAATATTGTATTCGCATTTATGGGATAACCCAGCGGTACAAACTTACCTACGAGGTGTAGATTATGTTGATTTTGCACCCGACCGTGTGGCCATGCAAGATGCTACTGCACAAATGGCTTTGTTGCAATTTATGCAAGCTGGCCGCCCAAAAGTGGCTGTGCCAAGTACCGTACATTGCGACCATTTGATACAAGCCGAAATAGGTGCCGATAAAGATTTGGCCACAGCCAAAATCCAAAACAAAGAAGTTTACGATTTTTTATCCTCGGTATCAAACAAATACGGTTTAGGTTTTTGGAAACCAGGGGCAGGTATTATACACCAAGTAGTGTTAGAAAACTATGCTTTCCCAGGCGGTATGATGATAGGTACCGATAGCCACACGCCCAATGCAGGTGGCTTAGGTATGATTGCTATAGGCGTAGGTGGCGCCGATGCTTGCGATGTAATGGCAGGTTTGGCTTGGGAACTTAAATTTCCGAAACTAATAGGCGTAAAACTCACAGGTAAACTTTCGGGTTGGACATCGGCCAAAGATGTGATATTAAAAGTAGCAGGTATATTAACCGTAAAAGGTGGTACTGGTGCCATTGTAGAATATTTTGGCGAAGGTGCTCGCTCACTTTCGGCAACGGGTAAAGGTACAATTTGTAATATGGGAGCCGAAATTGGCGCAACTACTTCTATTTTTGGGTACGATGAAAAATCAGAAGCGTATTTACGTGTAACCGATAGAAGCGATATTGCCGACCTTGCCAACCAAGTGAAAGCACATTTAACGGGCGACGACGAAGTGTACGCCAACCCAGCCTTATATTTTGATGAAGTAATTGAAATTGATTTAAGCACTTTAGAGCCACATATTAATGGGCCGTTTACGCCCGATTTGGCTTGGCCAATATCCAAATTTGCCGCCGCAGTTAAAGAAAACAATTGGCCCGAAAAACTGGAAGTAGGTTTAATAGGCTCTTGTACTAACTCAAGCTACGAAGATATTTCGAGAGCGGCATCGCTTGCACAGCAAGCGGTTGATAAACATTTAACGGCAAAATCTGAATTTACCATAACCCCAGGTAGCGAGCAAGTACGCTTTACCGTTTACCGTGATGGTTTTTTAAATACGTTTGATAAAATGGGTGGCGTAGTTTTGGCAAACGCTTGTGGCCCTTGTATTGGCCAATGGGCTCGCCATGGTGCCGAAAAACAAGAACGCAACTCTATCATCACTTCGTTTAACCGTAATTTTGCTAAACGGGCCGATGGTAACCCAAACACACACTCGTTTGTGGCATCGCCCGAGGTGGTTACCGCTATGGCCATTGCTGGTAGTTTAACTTTTAACCCTTTAACCGATACTTTAACCAATAACAATGGCGAGCAAGTAAAACTCGACGAGCCAACAGGTTGGGAATTACCTACTTTAGGTTTTGCCGTTGAAGATGCTGGTTACCAAGCCCCAGCCGAAGATGGTAGTAAAGTTAGCGTAATTGTTGATGAAAAATCGGCAAGGTTACAAATACTTGAACCTTTTAAAGAATGGGAAGGTACAGATTTAACGGGCTTAAAATTATTAATTAAAGCCAAAGGAAAATGTACTACCGACCATATTTCTATGGCTGGCCCTTGGTTAAAATTCCGTGGGCACTTGGATAATATATCAAACAATATGCTAATTGGTGCTATAAATTTTGTGAACGATAAAGCCGAATCGGTTAAAAACCAGTTAACGGGCGAGTATGGATCAGTACCTGCAACACAACGAGCATATAAAGCCGCAGGTATTGGTACTGTAGTAGTTGGCGACGAAAATTACGGTGAAGGAAGCTCACGCGAACACGCCGCAATGGAGCCTAGGTTTTTAGGTGTTAGAGCAATTATTGTAAAATCATTTGCCCGCATACACGAAACCAACCTTAAAAAACAAGGTATGCTTGGCTTAACATTTGCCAACCCTGCCGATTACGATAAGGTACAAGAAGATGATACAATTGATATTGTGGGCTTAAACAGCTTTACTCCAGGCAAACCGCTAAGTGTAGTGCTACACCACAGTAACGGCACTACCGATACTTTTGATGTAAACCATACCTACAACGAACAGCAAATTAAATGGTTCGAAGCAGGTGCGGCTTTAAATATTATCCGTAAAAATATGATGGCGTAAAAAAAAAGACTAGACTTTAGACTTTCCAAGTTTTAAAAACTTGGAAAGTCTGGTCTTTTTTTTATCCTAACGCCTGAAACTCTCTTTAAAATCAATTTCCTTTTTAATTAAGGTTATTACTGTTTTTAAATGTTCGAAAACCTTAGCCGATTTTACCTCGTCAAAAACTTGGTTGGCATTAGCCGTTTCTTTCAAATACTGTGTGGCATATTCGGCCAGTTGTTCTTCTGCAATTGGTGTGGGGCTGTACATTCTAAACTGCGCATCTAAGCGTTGCTTGGCCGCAGCAAAAACATCTTGATAGTTTATTTTTATATTATTTTGTTTGATAATTTGGTTTTCAACCAATGTCCATCTAAGGTTGGTGGCAAAATCGGCGTAGCCTTTCTCTAAATCCTCATCGCTTACATCTTTATTAACCGTTTTTAACCAACGTTTTAAAAATTCGTTAGGCAATTGTATATCCATTTTTGTATTACCGTATTTAAAAAAATCGGCGGCAAGTTTCCTGTCGGCATCTTGGGCCATCATTAATTCTAACTCGGCGGTAATTTTGGTTCTAAATTCATCTTCGGTACTTACGCCAGCATCTTCACCAAAAACCTTATTATAAAAGTTAATATCTAAATCCGATTCTTCTAATCTATTGATATTTTTTATTGTGATTTTAAATTTAGATTGAGGAATAATAGCGTCTTGGTCGTCGAGTTTTAAAATTTTGCGCAACTGTACTTCATCAGCAATAGCCGCCACCAAATCAAAAGATTCGATAGCATCTTCTCTTTTTAGGTTAATTAATTGATGTTTATAGGCTTCGGTAATAATATCTAACCTTAGGGTTGATGTTAAGTTTAGTCCGTTTTCTAAAACCGAGCCATCGTTAGCCAGTTGTGTAAAATCGGCAAGCAACACATCTCCATCCATTGAAGTTTCGGGCTGTGTCATTTTACCATAACTGCGGCGTAAATTTTTAATTCGCGAGGCTAGTGTTTCTTCATCCACTTTAATGATGTATTGCGTTAAAGTATCGTTGGCCGTAAATTCGGTTCTAATTATAGGAGCTAGCCCTATTTCGTAATCAAAAGTAAAGTCTTCGCCAATTTCCCACTTATACTGGCTATCGTTTTGTATGGGTAGGGGTTGCCCCAATATTTCTATTTCGTTTTGTGTAATGTAATTGTTTACTGCCTCGGATAGTACTTTATTAATTTCTTCTAACAGCAAGTTTTTACCATACATTCTTTTTATTTGCGCCATGGGTACTGTACCTGGGCGGTAGCCTGGTAATTTTGTTTTTTTTGCTTGTGCTTTAAGGGCTTTTTCTACGGCTTCTTGGTAATCATCAGGCTTAATAACTACGCTTATTACTGCGTTTAGGTCGTCGATATTGTTTCGGGTAATTCTCATAATTGTGATTTTATTTTCAGGTTTATTTTGCTAGAAAAAACAAGATTGTTATTTTACTTATTGGTTTATTAAAATTGGATTTATACAAAAATCCCTCCCGAAAAATGCCGGAAGGGATTTACTGTTGTGCGGAAGAAGGGACTCGAACCCCCACGCCGTGAAGCGCCAGATCCTAAGTCTGGTGCGGCTACCAATTACGCCACTTCCGCAGTTAGGATTTTTTTTATTCCCTATTCATTACGATTTGGGATTGCAAAGATAAGATTTGAAATTTTGTAAGCAATTATTTTTGCAATTATTTTGTTTGGTGTTATTTGTTGGGAGATGCTGCTTTAAAGCATTTTTTTTACCTATACTATTTGGCTGTTTTTTAATTAAAGTTTCGGTACAAGTAAAAAAATGATTTAAGGTTCAAACAAACATAAAGATTTTACATTTTTTTTAGCCTTGCGATAGTAATAATTACTAATACACAAATTAGGACGCGTAAATTTTATGAATTTATACCATCAAATGTAATTACATAATTATATCTAATGCTTTAAATCGAAAAGAGGCATTTAAAATACAGATAGTATGCTCCAAAAGTTTATTTTTTAGCTAAAAAAAACACTGTAGTTTTGCACAGCGGTATAATTGTTGCTTTATAAAAGGAATAATTCTGTTTTGTAAAAAAATAATTTACGAATATGCGTTAAGGCTTGAAATTCGTTTCAATAATATTAGATTTGTAAAAAAAAATCAAAAATGAGCGTTTTAGTAAATAAAAATTCGAAAGTTATAGTTCAAGGTTTCACAGGCAACGAGGGAACTTACCATGCCGAGCAAATGATTGCTTATGGAACGCAAGTTGTAGGCGGTGTTACACCTGGTAAAGGTGGCCAAAGTCATTTGGATAGGCCTGTTTTTAATACCGTTAAAGATGCTGTTGTTACAACTGGTGCTGATGTTTCTATCATATTTGTACCGCCAGCTTTTGCTGCCGATGCCATTATGGAAGCTGCCGAAGCTGGCATTAAAGTAATTGTATGTATTACCGAAGGCATACCTACCAAGGATATGATTATGGTGAAAGAATATATAAGTGATAAAGCCTGTACATTAATTGGCCCTAATTGCCCAGGTGTTATTACCGCCGATGAGTGTAAAATTGGTATTATGCCTGGCTTTATATTTAAAAAAGGTAATGTAGGTGTGGTTTCTAAATCGGGTACTTTAACTTACGAAGCCGTGGATCAAGTTGTTAAAGCAGGCCTAGGTATTACCACAGCTATTGGTATAGGTGGCGACCCTATTATTGGTACACCTACCAAAGATGCTGTTAAATTATTGATGAACGACCCCGATACGCATGGTATTATTATGATTGGCGAAATTGGCGGAGGCATGGAAGCCGAAGCTGCTTTATGGATTAAAGCACACGGTACTAAGCCTGTAGTTGGTTTTATAGCTGGGCAAACTGCCCCTGCTGGCCGCCGTATGGGGCATGCTGGTGCCATAGTAGGTGGTGCAGATGATACCGCTGCTGCGAAAATGAAAATTATGGCCGAATGTGGCATTCGCGTGGTAGAATCGCCTGCGGGTATTGGTGCTGCCATGGCCGAGGAATTAGCCAAACTGGCTTAATATTTTTTATACATTTTTTAAAAGCCGCTTCTGATTTTTTCGGGAGTGGCTTTTTTTGTGAGATTGGGTTTATTT
>JAAFJW010000052.1 GCA_013298995.1 Sphingobacteriales bacterium
CTACGGCGTATTCTAATTGAACGATGGTCATGTGTTTGTTAAATTCTGATAATACAAATATGCCCTAAATTTTGCACAAATTTTATGGATTTTTGTTGCGTTTTTTTGCTCACAGATTTCTCTGATTTTCACAGATTGGAGGGTTTTTGATTTGCAGACTAAGAGCCTAAATGTTGCGTTTTTTTGCTCACAGATTTCTCTGATTTTCACAGATTAGAGGGTTTTTGATTTGCAGAATAAGAGCCTAAATGTTGCGTTTTTTTGCTCACAGATTTCTCTGATTTTCACAGATTAGAGGGTTTTTGATTTGCAGAATAAGAGCCTAAATGTTGCGTTTTTTTACTCACAGATGGCACAAATGGCACAGATGGGTGTTGGGTGTTTTATGGTGTAGGTTTTAATTTATGATTCGTATGAGACTTTCTTTATCTACCAATTTTGCAACATTAAAGTTTACCAAAATACCAAGTTTGTGTTTTGATAATTTTAAGTAGGTAAGTAATTGTTTTTTATGCACATCATGTAGTTTTTCTACTGATTTAATTTCAATTATAATCTCATCATTCACCAAAATATCTAACCTAAATCCTAAACCTAGTTGCTTACCTTTATACACAACGGGAAGCTCAACCTGATTTTTAACAAACAGCCCTTTTTGTTTTAGTTCTAATAACAATGCTGCCTCATACACATTTTCGAACAAGCCCGAACCAAGTTCGTTATGCACTTCAAAAATTGCTCCCCTAATTTTATATGTTAGCTCATTTAATTCATCCATAATAGCCCCCGTTTTTATCTGTAAAATTACTTATTGTTCTATTGTTCAAAATCATACACCTGCCATCTGTGAAAATCCGAGAAATCTGTGAGCAAAAACCACTTTGTGTCTCCCCAAAGGAGAGATGCAAATGTGAAATTTTGCACTTAGATTACGGTGCAAATGCAAATCAAAAAATCTCTACGCCAAAATCAAAAATCGCCATCGGGAAGCGGGCGACGAGCTTTCGGGCTTTCAGGCTTGCTTTCGATAAATCAAAAATCCGAAATCACAAATCCGCAATCCAAACCTATTCCACCGTTACCGATTTAGCCAAATTACGGGGCTGATCTACATTGCAGCCTCTTAACACTGCAATATGGTATGATAGCAATTGTAGCGGTATGGTAGCCAATAAGGGTAAAAAAGCCTCGTTGGCATCGGGTATTTCTATCACATAATCGGCCATTTTTTTAACCTCTATATCCC
Organism: Sphingobacteriales bacterium; assembly: GCA_013298995.1. GTDB lineage: Bacteria > Bacteroidota > Bacteroidia > Sphingobacteriales > Sphingobacteriaceae > Pseudopedobacter. The sequence goes on from JAAFJW010000052.1 coordinate 1,247, forward strand.
CTTCGGTAACAATGGCAATTACTTGGCCTTTGCGGGCTTTTACTTCTTGTATATTTGATATTACTTTTTCGTACGATGAGTTTTTTGTAGCGATTACAATTACAGGCATTTTTTCGTCGATTAGCGCAATAGGGCCGTGTTTCATTTCGGCAGCAGGGTAACCCTCGGCGTGTATGTACGATATTTCTTTAAGTTTTAAAGCCCCTTCTAGTGCTATCGGGAAACCAACACCACGGCCCAAAAACAAGGCATTTGTTGCGTCTTTAAATTTTTTGGCAATTTCTAAACAAGCACTATCGCACAATAAAGTTTGTTGTATTAAATCGGGTATTTTATCTAATTCGGTTAATAGGGTGGTAAGTTTACTAAGCGGTAAAACGCCTTTTTCTTGTGCCAAATAAAAGGCAATTAAGGTTAAAATAGTAACCTGTGCCGTAAATGCTTTGGTAGATGCAACACCAATTTCGGGGCCAGCATGGGTATAAATACCTGCATCGGTGAGGCGTGGTATTGATGCGCCTACCACGTTACATATCCCAAATATGGTAGCACCTTTTTCTTTGGCAAGATTTAAGGCCGCCATGGTATCGGCTGTTTCGCCCGATTGTGATATCGCTATCACAATATCGCCCTCTGCAATTATAGGGTTACGGTACCTAAATTCCGATGCGTACTCTACCTCTACAGGTATGCGGGCATACTCCTCTATCAAGTACTCGCCTACCAAGCCGGCATGCCACGATGTACCGCAAGCAACAATAATAATACGGTTGGCGTTTTTAAAAAGCTCTACATAATCGGCTATGCCCGATAATTTTACAAGCCCCTCGTTGGGGTAAATACGGCCACGCATCGAATCCCTTACCGACCTCGCCTGCTCGTAAATTTCTTTGAGCATAAAGTGATTAAAACCACCTTTTTCGAGCATCTCCAGTTTAATATCTAGCTGCTGTATATAGGGGTTATCCACAATTTCGTTATCGTTATCGGTAATCACAATGGCATCACGTTTTACGTAAGCTATCTCATTATCATTTAAGTAAATTACATTTTTGGTATATTCAATAATCGGTGTGGCATCCGAAGCTATAAAATATTCGCCTTTGCCTATGCCTATTACCATAGGGCTACCTTTGCGTGAAGCAATAATTTGGTCGGGGTTGTTTTTATCAATAATTACAATGGCATAAGCACCTATCACTTTTTTTAAGGCTACCCTTACCGCTTCTTCTAAAGTTAAATGGGTTTCTTTTTTAATATCTTCTATTAAGTGAATAAGCACTTCGGTATCTGTATCGCTCTTAAATATATGACCACGCAATATAAGTTCTTCTTTTATAGAGCTGTAATTTTCGATAATACCATTGTGTATAATGGCTAGCTGCCCATCGCCCGATAGGTGTGGGTGCGAGTTTACATCATTAGGTGGCCCGTGGGTAGCCCAGCGGGTGTGCCCCATGCCTATGTTACCTACCTTGTTTAGGTTTTTGGTGTATTCTTCTAAGTCCGATACCTTACCCGCTTTTTTATAAATATTTAGCTCGCTGCCATTTAATAATGCTACACCCGCACTATCATAGCCTCGGTACTCAAGCCTATGTAGGCCATTTATTACAATTTGATAAGCATCTCTATGCCCTATATATCCAACAATTCCGCACATATATTTCTTTTAATTTTTGTTACAAATCTAATTTTAATACGCATAAAAAAAAGTAAATAATGCAGGCATAAAAAAATATATGTACAACATTTAATAGTTGCCATTTTAAGTATCATTTTACTAAAGCTTCGGAACTAATAAATATTTTAAACACTGTGAAATTTGATACATTATGATAGATATATCCTCCAAGCCCAAAGCCTAATAAAGCGTTTACTTTAAAGCAACAGTCAATAATTTTGTAGGATAATAAATTTGTTTACTCAATTTAATTGATGATAATATTTAACTAAACTTTCGGAATTGAATATCGGTATTTTAAATGCTTATTTTCTATCTAAAGCATTTGATGTACTTATTTTATTTATACTTATTATTATAAATAAAATTTATACGCCCAAATTCGTGTATTGCTGGCAAATAAATATAATTCGTGTATTGGTGGCTATTAAATTACGATGCTAAAAAAATGTAAAGGCTTCGCCTTTATTTATTTACCACTAATTTTGCTGGTAAATAAAACATAAAACGCTATGTATCTGTTTGTTTAAGCCTTATATTAAATTTTTATTTGTGCCGAAATTTTAATATTTAATAACCTTTTTAATCCGAGTAACTTGTGTATTAACAGCTCAAAAAAAAATTATCCAAACAAACTATCTACAAAATATTTCTTATTAAACAACTGTAAATCAGTTATTTTTTCGCCTACGCCAATATATTTAACAGGTATTTTAAATTGGTCTGAAATACCAATAACCACCCCGCCTTTAGCCGTACCATCAAGTTTGGTAAGTGCCAAAGCATTCACATCGGTAGCTTCGGTAAATTGTTTACATTGCTCAATTGCATTTTGCCCAGTCGAAGCATCCAACACCAATAAAATTTCGTGGGGCGCATTAGGCACCACTTTTTGCATTACTTTTTTTATTTTGGTAAGCTCGTTCATCAAGCCAATTTTATTATGCAGGCGGCCAGCGGTATCAATTATCACCACGTCATCGTTATTTGCCACGGCCGATTGTAGGGTATCATAAGCTACCGAAGCTGGGTCGGCCTGCATCCCTTGCGATACCACACGCACACCCACACGCTCGCCCCACAGCAAAATTTGGTCAACCGCCGCAGCCCTAAAAGTATCGGCAGCACCAATAACCACCTGTTGCCCAGCTTGTTTTAATTGGTAAGCCAGCTTGCCAATGGTAGTAGTTTTCCCTACACCATTTACCCCTACCACCATTATAACGTAAGGTTTTTGTGCGCTATAATCAAAATGCTCAAAATCGGTGCTGTTGTTTTCGGCCAGTAAAGCCTGTATTTCTTCTTTTAAAATGCCGTTAAGTTCGGTAGTATTTACAAATTTATCGCGGGCTACACGCTCCTCAATACGCTTCACAATTTTTAGGGTAGTGCTAACGCCCACGTCCGATGTTACCAAAATTTCTTCCAAGTCATCTAGTACATCGTCATCCACCTTCGATTTACCCACAACAGCCTTGCTTATTTTTGCAAAAAAGCTGTCTTTGGTTTTTTCCAAACCTTTTTCTAGCGCATCATGCTCTTCTACGCTTTTATTTTTCTTAAAAAAATCAAACAGTCCCATAAGCTAGCAATTAAATTATTAAAATTATTTGGGCGTTCCCCGAAAAAGCCCTAACGCAAACGCTACCAGTAAAAAAAATATTTGTGTTAAACAAAACAGCCATCACGTAATTAAACGAGACGGCTGTTTTCCTAAAATTTTTGTTTTAGCCTATTTAGCTTCAACAATTGCGTCTTTAATGTGGTCATTATGTGCAATAATTTCTTTAAATGTGTAGGCACCTGTTTTGGGCGACCTTGTCATCGTAATAACTTTAGAGTACTCTTTACCTTTACCAGTTTTAAGCGTTGCAACTACTTTCTTTGCCATTGTATATTATTTTTAAAATCCTAAATGATTTTATGGTGATTTACTTAATTTCTTTGTGTACAGTAACTTTTCTTAAAACGTTGTTAAACTTTTTAATTTCTAAACGTTCGGGAGTGTTTTTACGGTTTTTGGTAGTAATATACCTTGATGTACCCGCCATACCACTTGTTTTATGTTCGGTACATTCTAAAATTACCTGAACCCTGTTGCCTTTACCTTTTTTAGCCATCTTTTTCGGTTTTTAAATTCTAAATTAAATAGATCCTTTGATTACGAATCTGTTAATTGCCTCGGTAATACCGATTTTGTTTATTGTTTTTATAGCCGAAGTAGAAACTTTAAGCGTAATCCAACGATTTTCTTCTGGAATAAAAAACTTTTTCAATTGTAGGTTAGGGTAAAACTTTCTTTTAGTTTTCACATTTGAATGAGAAACACTGTTTCCTACCATTGCCCCTTTTCCTGTTAAATCACAAATTCTTGACATGACTGTATATCTAATAATCTAAATCTCTTTTTTAAAAGAGTTTGCAAATATCTAAAAATAGTTTGATAATCGCAATATAGTTGAAAATATAATTTTAAATAAATTACTACCATTTAAAAACAAAACGTTTAATGTAAACGAAAAATCGTTTTCGATAAGTGTAACAATCATTAAAACAGTACAATATAAAAAAATAACAACAATTTCAGGTTGCTACACTTCTAAATTAAGTGGTATTTTATAGCTATTGATGCCATTATAAAACCTCTTTCATGCTTTTTATTTAAAGGGAAATAGCATAATTGCAGCCCAAAAAACAATTACCCTTAGCAATCCGCACTTTATAATCCCCAATTTTTACCCTATTTTCGCATCATAATTAAACCAGAAAAATGGATTATCAATTTAAAAGCATCGAGCAAAAGTGGCAGCAATATTGGGCTAAAAATCAAACTTATAAAGTAACCAATGATGCCACCAAACCTAAATATTATGTGTTAGATATGTTCCCCTACCCATCGGGTGCGGGCTTACACGTGGGGCATCCGTTGGGCTATATTGCTTCTGATATTTTTGCCCGCTACAAGCGTATTAAAGGTTTTAATGTTTTACACCCAATGGGTTACGATTCGTTTGGCCTACCAGCCGAGCAGTACGCTATACAAACAGGGCAACACCCTGCCATAACCACCGAAGCAAATATTGCCCGATACCGCCAACAGCTTGATAATTTGGGTTTTTCGTTTGATTGGAGTCGTGAGGTGCGCACTAGCAATGCCGATTATTATAAGTGGACGCAGTGGATTTTTATGCAAATTTTTAACTCGTGGTATAACCTAGAAACCGATAAGGCCGAGCCCATTAGCACCTTGGTTTTGAAGTTAGAAACCCTAGGAACCCGAGAAATAAAAGCCGTTTGCGACGATGATGTACTTACCCTACAACCTAGCGACTGGAGTACAATGAATCACCTAGAAAAAGAAGCCGAACTACTAAAATACCGTCTCACATTTTTAAAAGAAAGTACCGTAAATTGGTGCCCCGCATTAGGCACCGTGTTGGCAAACGACGAAGTAAAAGACGGTTATAGTGAAAGGGGCGGGCATCCTGTTGAACAGAAAAAAATGATGCAATGGAGCATGCGCATTACCGCCTACGCCGAACGTTTATTGCAAGGTTTAAACCATATAGATTGGCCTGAACCACTAAAAGAAATACAACGCAATTGGATAGGGAAGAGTGTAGGGGCGATGGTGAAATTTAGCCTCTCCCTGCCCCCAAATCCCCCCCTGCCCCCCGAAGGGGGGAGTATCAACGGAAATATTAACGTTGGAAGTAACGAAGCCCCCCCCCACAATCCCCCCCTGCCCCCCGAAGGGGGGAGTATCAACGGAAATATCCCCGTAGATATTAACGAGGACACCCCCCCTTCGGGGGCTGGGGGGATTATTCCTCGTTACATGACTGGTGGAAACCACTCACATCTTCTATTGGTTAAAGCCAAAGAAATGAGAAAAAGCCCTACCGAAGCAGAAAATATTTTATGGTTACGCCTTAAATCAAAAGGATTAGAAGCTAAGTTTAGGCAACAACATTTAATTGACAATTTCATTGTAGATTTTGTATGCTTATCAAAAAAACTAGTGGTAGAAGTTGATGGAAAAATACACGAATCTCAAAAAGAATATGATGCAGAGCGAACCAAAATTTTAAACCAAAATGGCTTTAAAGTAATTCGTTTTACTAACCAACAGGTTATTGAAAATATCGAAAAAGTATTAGAGGAGATTGAAAAAGAACTTAATACCCCCCCCCCCACAATCCCCCCCTGCCCCCCGAAGGGGGGAGTATCAACGGAAATATCCCCGTAGATATTAACGAGGACACCCCCCCATCGGGGGCTGGGGGGATTAGGGGGATTGAAGTTTTTACCACACGGGTAGATACCCTTTACGGTGTTACCTACCTAGCCATTGCACCAGAACACGAGCTAGTGGCACAACTTACCACGCCTGCGCAAAAAGAAAGTATTGAGGCCTATATTGCACAAACCAAAAAGAAAAGCGAGCTAGACCGTATGGCCGATGTAAAAACCGTTTCGGGGGCGTTTACGGGAAGCTACGTTACCAACCCCATTAACGGTGCGCAAGTGCCCGTTTGGATAGCCGATTATGTACTTGCTGGTTACGGTACAGGTGCTGTAATGGCAGTACCCAGTGGCGACCAACGCGACTACCTTTTTGCCCAACATTTTAACTTACCTATAATTCCCATACTTGATAGCCAGCAAATTACTACCCAAGCCGACCCAACCAAAGAAGGCAAATACATTAACTCGGGTATCATAAATGGCTTAACATATAAAGAAGCAACGGCCACAATTATTAATGAATTAGAAAAATTAGGTGCGGGCAAAGCAAAAATTAATTACCGTATGCGGGATGCCATTTTTGGCCGCCAACGTTATTGGGGCGAACCCGTACCCGTGTATTTTAAAGATGGCTTGCCTTATTTAATTGCCGAAGAAGAATTGCCTTTATTATTACCCGAGGTTGATAAATATCTACCCACCCAAAACGGCGAGCCACCGCTAGGCCGAGCCACCGACTGGAAATACAAACACAAATACGATTACGAACTAAGCACCATGCCTGGCTGGGCAGGCAGCAGTTGGTACTGGTTTAGGTACATGGATGCCCGTAATAATCAGACTTTCGCCGATAAAAAAGCGATAGACTATTGGCAAGATGTTGATTTGTACATTGGCGGTAGCGAACACGCCACAGGCCACCTTTTATACAGCCGTTTTTGGAATAAATTTTTAAAAGATTTAGGTTATGTAAACCAAGAAGAACCATTTAAGAAATTGATAAATCAAGGGATGATTTTGGGCGAAAGTGCATTTGCAACTTCAATAGGATTTAATTTCCTCGTTGGTTTAAGCAAATTAACATCAGAAGAAGAATCCATTTTTCAAATTATTAAGAATAGGTATAGTATTTTAAAAGATATATATTTTTCTTACGACTTATTTGTGTTTCTAAAAACACAATTTTTAGACCCTATAGCTGAGGAACAAATTTTGCATTCGGAAAAAAGAGAAAGGTTACTCGAAAGTTTTTTAATTGACATTGAAAATGACAATGATTATAAAATATTGCAAAATAAAATAGGTATAGACTTATCTATAAACCTTTATAAAACGCATATCCCAATTGAATATGTTAACACTAAAAATGAAGTTGATATAGAGGCGCTAAAATCGAAAGAAAATAGGTTCAAAAATGCGATATTCATAGAAGAAAATGGAAAATTTTTATGCAATAGGGAAGTCGAAAAAATGTCGAAATCTAAATTTAACGTAGTAAACCCCGATGATTTAGTAGAACGTTACGGTGCCGACACTTTGCGTATGTACGAAATGTTCCTTGGCCCGCTAGAGCAAAGCAAACCTTGGAACACTAACGGTATTGAAGGCGTTTTTAAATTCCTTCGTAAATTTTGGAAACTGTTTCATGATGATAGTTTTACGTTTAAGGTATCCGACCAAAATCCCACGAAAGTGGAGTTAAAAGCTTTACATAAAATAATAAAAAAGGTAGAGGAAGATATCGAACGGTTTTCGTTTAATACCTCGGTATCTAGTTTTATGATTGCCGTAAACGAACTTACCGACCTTAAATGCGATAAACGAGCCATTTTGCAGGATATGGTAATTGTACTATCGCCTTATGCACCACACATTTGCGAAGAACTTTGGGCTTTGTTGGGCAATAGCAACAGCGTATCAACAGCTACTTACCCAACGTTTAACCCAGCTTATTTGGTCGAAGATGATTTTAATTATCCCATATCTATCAACGGAAAAACCAAAACCAACATCAGCTTACCGTTAACAATGGAACCCGCCGATATTGAGCTTTACATTTTGCAAAGCGAATTGGTAACCAAATATTTTGACGGCAAAACACCCAAAAAGGTAATTGTAGTAAAAGGTAGAATTGTAAATGTGGTGTTGTAGGATATATAAAAACGTTGTGGCGAACATTCAATTTTTTTACTGCAACTTTAAATCAAAATAAATGAACCCCAAAATAGTAGCATCAATACCTGTTGTATCGCAAATTATTGCTGCTTTAGGCTTACACAGCGATGATGCGTTTTTTGTTGAAAATTTAGAAGAACGCATTGAGCTGATTATACATAAATTAAAATTTTTTCCTGATAAACCCAAGGTTGCTTGTATTTGCGGGCTTTCGCCGATGATGGGTTCGGGTAAACTGGTGGCCGAGTTGGTAGAAACTGCTGGCGGAAAACCTGCATTAAGCCCCATTGGTTTAGATTTAGAAGCACTACATTGGGAACAAATTATAGCCGAAGACCCCGAAATTATTATTGTTATGCCTACTGGCTTTACCATTGCCCAAACATTGCAAAACATGGATAAATTACTCGGTTTGCCTGGATGGAAAGATATAGCCGCCGTAAAAAATAACCGTGTTTATATTGCCGATGCCAGTTGTTATTTTAATCCCGATAGCCTAATAGTAGATTCGCTGGAGATATTGGCCGAAATTATTAACCCCAAATATTTAAACTACGGCTACCAAGGTACAGCTTGGATAAAGTTTGAATGTTAATTTTGGGGCTGTTTGGCGTTGCCAATTACCAAGCCAGCTGCTAGCAAAACAATGTTTTTTATAATGTATTGGCCTAGTAATGTGGGTACAAAAGGGGCTATTTTCCAAGTTTCGTGTGGGAAAATAAAGAGCGGAAAAAAAGTGCCTAGTATGTGTAAGTAAAATAAAACCATTACCCAACGTAGGTATTTCCCTGTAAAAAAGCCTAGTGCAATACAACATTCCCAAAAGGCGATAAATGGAATCGAAACATTAGGTTTGATATAGCCAAAACTTATAGTCAAAAATGTGCGTCCAACAATATCTTCGGCAGAGCTTACATTCGGAAAAAACTTTAAAGCACCAAACCATAGAAACAAAATTCCTAAACTTATGCGTAGCCAAATAATTTTTTTACAAGGTTTTAACATTATTTTTGTGGTAGGGAAAATAAACAAAATTAGCCCCTTCGGGTACTACTACAAATAAGCAGGCGTAATCGCTAGCATCTTTAAAACTTTTTATAAATGCTTCTTTTTTACTGGTTTTTATAATGCCTTTATCGATAAATTCTTCTAAAGTAGAGGCATGTATTGTCCAATCGGTACCTAGTTCATGTTTATCAAGTATGGGTTCGCCCAAGGTAATGTGGTGCTGATGCGCTACAAATATGGGGTAAGCCGATAAGCCCTCTACCATAATTTCGATAGCTACCTCTTTGATAGATTCGAGGTACAATTCGAGGTCTTTTTTTAAACTTAAAAGTGGGCTTTCGGTTTTTTTATTGCCCTCGTGTGCGTTTGATAATTCTTCAATATCCATTAGCGTAATTTTAGTAAAACCACGTTTTCTACATGCTGCGTATGCGGAAACATATCCACAGGTTTTATGCGTATCAAATCATATTTTTCTTTTAGCCTTATCAAATCTCGGGCTTGCGTAGCTGCGTTACAGCTCACATATACAATCCGTTCGGCTTCTAGTTCCATTAGTTTTTCAACCACATCGGGGTGCATACCCGCCCGTGGTGGGTCGGTAATTATTACATCGGGCTTGCCATGGGTGTTTATAAAATCGTTGTTTAACACATCTTTCATATCGCCAGCAAAAAAACTTGTATTGTTAATATTGTTTATGGCCGAGTTTATTTTAGCGTCTTCAATAGCTGTGGGCACATACTCTACACCAATAACTTTTTTGGCATTTTTGGCAATAAAATTGGCAATAGTGCCTGTACCAGTATATAAATCGTACACCAGCTCTTTCCCCGTTAAGCCAGCAAAATCTCGGGTAATTTTGTACAGTTCATAAGCCTGTAGCGAGTTGGTTTGGTAAAAAGATTTTGGCCCTATGCGAAATTTAAGCCCCTCCATTTCTTCATAAATATACTCGGGGCCACGGTAGGTAATTATTTCTTGGTCGGCAAAGGTGTCGTTCTTTTTTTTGTTAATAATGTACAGTAACGAGGTAATTTGAGGAAACTCGGTAGCTACAAAATTCATCATTAATTCAATATCCCCATCCTCGGGATAGGCAAAAATCACAATCACCATTAACTCGCCCGTACTGGCGGTGCGTATCACTAGGTTACGCAATGCACCAGTGTGTGCCCTTAAATCGTAAAACGAAATATGGTTTAATTTGGCAAATTTATTTACGCTATTGCGGATGGTGTTAGATGGGTCGGCCTGTAAGTAGCAATGGTTAATTTCCAGTATTTTATCAAACCGTAGTGGCACATGAAAGCCTAGCGCATCCATTTCCATGGCTTGGCCGCTGGCAACATCTTCATTGGTAAGCCAGCGTTTATTAGAAAACGTGTATTCCAGCTTGTTACGATAATATTGGCTTACCGCCGATGGTAAGATATCCTCGGTGTGCGTTACATCCAAGCCCGCCAGCCTTTGCAAGGCATCCATCACTGATTTTTGTTTATACCTAAGCTGTGCCGTATAATCCATGTGCTGCCATTTACAACCACCACATACGCCAAAATGCTCGCAAAAAGGTTTTACCCTATCGGCCGAAGGGCTTAATAAAGTGTGTATTTTAGCTTCCGCAAATTTCTTTTTCTTCTTATATATTTCGGCATTTACTACATCGCCAGGGATGGCTTTTTCGATAAATATTACCAAATCGCCATCACGGGCTACTCCTTTGCCTTCTTCGGCAATATCAAATACTTGGAGGTTCTCAATAGTTTTTTGTGGGTTCAATTTTTAATGATTAAGGTTGCAAAGGTAAAAATCTAATTCGATTTGAACTAAGTGGCAAGAGGCAATTACGCTGGGTATTTTATTAATGCTTTTTAACGCATAACCAATAAGTACATGTGTACGGGGAAGTATTATTTATAAATATTTTAAAATAATAAATATATTTCATTTTATGAAATGATTTTTTTTTAAATTTGACCAATGATAATTGTTTTTAAAAAAACATTAAAAGAGTTTATCTATACGCATCCGCAAGCGGCAACAGCGTTAAATAATTGGTATAATATTTCATCCAAATCAAATTGGAGTACGTTTTTTGATATAAAAAAAACATTTAATAGTGTTGATTCTGTTGGTAATGATAGGTACGTTTTTAATATAAAAGGGAATGATTTTAGGCTAATTGCTATGATATTTTTTGATAAACGTACGGTTTACATTAGGTTTATTGGCACTCATGCCCAATATGATAAAATTAAAGATTGTTCAATAATTTAAAAGTTTTGATAATGGTAGATAAAATAAGAACCGAAGCACAATATAACAAAGCAATGGAATTGATAGAGTGCTTTATTACAAAAGCAACCCAAGCAGGCGGGTTTTGTAATTTAACTAAAACCGAAGCCGAAGAATTAGAAAAAATAACCTTACTTGCCGAGAAGTATGAAGATACTATTTTAAAAATAATGCCTTTACCTCTCACCATTAGTGCTGTTTTAAATGCCAAAATGCAGGAGATGAATATTAGCCAATTCGCATTGGCTACCATGTTGGGTTTGGGTGCACCTAAATTTTCACAAATATTAAACGGCAAGCGAGTACCAGACGTACCTTTTTTAAAAGCTGTTCACAGTAAATTAGGCGTAAGTGGCGATTTTTTATTGGAAAATGCCTAAGCATTGTACGTATGCCTTGCAATATTTATCATTAAATACCATTATTGCCATATTTTTTTAAATTGTTTTTTAAGTTTGCGATATACATTATTTAGCACACCATTTATATATCCATCGCAAACGCACATAACGCCATGATTAAAAGCCTAAAAAATACGGTTGAAGATACGTTTATAGAAAAATTTAATACCAATCCCATTGTGGTTTGCTCGCCAGGCCGCATCAATTTAATAGGCGAACATACCGATTATAACATGGGCTTTGTATTGCCTGCCGCTATCGATAAAGCAATGTACATGGCCATAGCCAAACGAAACGATGATACCATCAACTTATTTGCGCTCGACCTAAACGATAACTTTACCACCACAATATCCAATTACACGCAAAGCGATAAAGAATGGCCTAATTACATTTTGGGTGTGATAGATGAGTTACTAAAAATGGGTAAAAAACTAGGTGGTTTTGATGCCGTTTTTGCAGGCGATGTACCGCTTGGGGCGGGATTGTCATCGTCGGCAGCCTTAGAATGTGCCACCGTTTTTGCGCTCGATAACATATTTAACTTAGGCCTAAGCCAGTTGCAAATGGCACAAATAGCACAAATGGCCGAGCGAGAATTTGTAGGCGTAAAGTGTGGTATAATGGATCAGTTTGCCAGCGTGTTTGGTAAAAAAAATCATGTAATTAAACTCGATTGTCGTAGCTTAGCGTACGAGTATGTGCCCTTTAATTTAGCTGGGATAAAAATTGTGTTGTTCGATTCGATGGTAAAACACTCCCTTGCATCATCCGAATACAATGTGCGTAGCCAGCAATGCCAGCAAGGAGTAGTTTTGATAAAACAAAAATACCCCGAAGTAAATACCCTGCGGGATGCCACCATACAAATGGTAGATGAATGCCTAGCCCAAGGCGATATAAAAATTTATAACAGATGTAAATTTGTAGTAGAAGAAATTGCTCGTTTACAAGCCGCATGCCACTATTTAACAGCAGGAAACCTAGCCGCATTTGGTCAGAAAATGTACCAAACCCACCAAGGCCTTAGCCAGTTATACGAAGTAAGTTGCCCCGAATTAGACTTTATAGCCACTTGTGCCCAACAAGAACCCGATATCCTAGGTGCCCGTATGATGGGAGGAGGCTTTGGAGGTTGCATCATTGCCTTGGTAAACCAACACGCAACCACCCAAATAATCGAGCGCATGAAAAATGCCTACCACACTCAGCTAGGCAAACAGATGAAAGTATATGAAGTAAATATTGAAAACGGAACAAGGCTGGTGTAATCAATATCTGTTCATCTGTGGCAAAAAATATATGCCACAGATGAACAATTTTAATATATAAAATCCTTACCCCGTGGTTGGTGGCACACCTACCACTAAAATATTACATACTTTTTAGCACACCTACCACTTTTTTCAATTTAACAATAAATATTACCAATTATTTTTCACCTCTAAATTTTTTATTAATTTTTTTGCATAATCGGGTTAAAATTTGTTACTTGTTTTTATAAAACAATAAAAACAATGAAACTACTAAAAAACCTTACCTATATCATATTATTAATCGCTTTTTGGGCAAATGCTGCTTTTGCACAACAAAAAAAAGACAATAACCCTGCATTAAAAATATACCGAGCATCGGTAACCAAAATAAATAGCCTAGTACATACCAAGCTCGATGTAAAATTTGATTATAAAAAACGCTACTTATATGGCAAAGCATGGCTTACTTTAAAGCCATACATTTATCCTACCGATACCCTTACATTAGATGCTAAAGGAATGGATATTAAAACCTTGGCGGTGATTAAGGCAGGCAAAAATATCCCATTAAAATATAGCTACGATAGTTTATTGCTAAAAATAAATTTAGATAAAACCTACAAAAGCGACGAAAAATACACCATTTACATTGCCTATACCGCCAAGCCCAACGAACTAAAAACAAAAGGTAGCTCCGCCATTACCGATGCCAAAGGCTTATATTTTATTAACCCCGATAGCAGCCAAAAAGGCAAACCTGTACAAATATGGACGCAAGGCGAAACCGAAGCCTCATCCGTATGGTTTCCTACCATTGATAAGCCCAACCAAAAAACTACCCAAGAAATTACAATGACCGTACCCGCCAAATATGTTACCCTATCGAACGGGGCATTAATAGCGCAAAAGAAAAACGCCGACAACACCCGCACCGATACTTGGAAAATGGATAAACCCCATGCCCCATATTTGTTTATGATGGCCGTAGGCGATTTTAAAGTATATCACGATAAATGGAAAAACACACCTGTTGATTATTACTTAGAGCCCGCTTACGCACCTTATGCCAAAGATATTTTTGGCTTAACACCCGAAATGATAAGTTTCTTTTCATCAAAATTAGGTATTGACTATCCTTGGAATAAATATGCCCAAATTGTGGTTAGAGATTATGTAAGTGGTGCAATGGAAAACACTACGGCTACCCTTCACGGGGATTTTGTACAGCAAACCAAACGCGAACTAATAGATGGTAGCGCAGGCGAAGATGTAATTGCACACGAGCTTTTTCACCAATGGTTTGGCGATTATGTAACCGCCGAAAGCTGGAGTAACCTTTCGGTAAACGAATCGTTTGCCGATTTAAGCGAAACACTTTGGCTGGAGTATAAACACGGCAAAGATGCTGGCGATGAGCATAATTACGAAGCCATGCAAGCCTACTTAAACTCGGCGAAAGCCAAAACACAAAACCTTATACGTTTCTACTATGCCGATAAAGAAGATGTATTTGATGTAGTAACCTACCAAAAAGGAGGTCGTATTTTAAACATGTTGCGCAATTATTTGGGTAACGATGTTTTTTATAAAGGCTTAAATTATTACCTCAGCCAAAATGCCTTGGGCAATGGCGAAGCACAGCAATTGCGCCTAGCATTTGAAAAAGCAAGTGGGCAAGATTTAAACTGGTATTTTAACCAATGGTATTATAACGCTGGCCATCCCGAATTAAAAATAACCTATAAATGGGACAATGAAACTAAAAAACAAACCGTTTACCTAGCGCAAACACAAGACCAAGAAGCCTTTAAGTTACCCATGAAAATAGATGTTTACCTGGCTGGTAAAAAACAAAGCCATAATTATTTTATGACCTCAAAATTAGATTCGTTGGTTTTTAAACTCGAAGCCAAGCCCGATTTGGTAAACGTTGATGCTGATAAAATTTTATTGGTAAACAAACGAGACGATAAAACCTTAGAACAATTTGCTTTCCAATATACCAATGCACCGCAATACCTTGATAGGCTTGAAGCATTAAAAGCCGCAAGCAGCAAACTAGGCAATGCCTTCGCTCAAAAAATATTGATGATGGCACTAGCCGATAAGTACGAGGGCATACGCTTGGCAGCTATTGCAAGTATTGATATGGATAACCCCGATGTAAAAACAGCAGTATTGCCCTTCATATTAAACATCGCTAAAAAAGATAGTAAAACCAAGGTAAAAGCGGCCGCCTTAGAGCTTTTGGCTTCGTTAAAAGATGTAAGCTATATTGCCATGTTTAACGATGCTGTTAAATCCGAATCGTACGCTGTACAAAGTGCTGGCTTAAACGGTATAGCCGCACTTGATAACGATGCCGCTTTTATTATAGCGCAAAAACTACAAAAAGATAGTAAGGGTACTTTAACCAGTACAATATCATCTATTTATGCCAATAAAGGCGATGAAAATAATTTTGATTTTGTAAGCAAAGCTTTTGAAGATGCTGGGGTACAACAAAAATTTAATAGCTTACCTGCATTTGCAATTATGCTGGGTAAATTAAACGATGTACAAAACTTTAAAACAGGGCTAAATCAAGTTAAAAAATTTGCTATCGATAATAAAAAATACGGGATAGGTGCTTTTATGCAAACCATGCTTGGTAATATTTTAAAAGCCAAAACCGAGGGTTTGGCAACGGCCGATGCCAGCATCTTGCCAGCAATAAACACACAAATAGCCTACTTAAAAGAAACGATAGAAGCTATAAAATAGATTTTTGATTGCGGATTGCGGATTTTTGATTTTTCACCGTAATCTACATACGCAAAATTTCACATTTGGGCATCTCCCTTTCGGGGGATTTTTGATTGGCGGATTGCGGATTTTTGATTTTTCACCGTAATCTACATACGCAAAATTTCACATTTGGGCATCTCCCTTTCGGGGGATTTTTGATTGGCGG
>JAAFJW010000053.1 GCA_013298995.1 Sphingobacteriales bacterium
ACTTAGGTTAATACATCGTTGCGTAAAAATAGATAGCGCAAAAAAAGTCCCAATCAGGGCTGATTAGGACTTTTTTGATAAAATTGGTTAGTTTAAGCTAGTTTCTTGTTGTTAACTTTATAGTAAATTAACAAACAGAAGGCTAAAAGTAATATTAAGGAAGCAAATAAAGAAATTTTTTCACCTAAATAATACGATTGTGGTTCAAATTTCCATTCGATAATATGATTTCCGGCAGGTAATTCGGCTGCTCGCAAAAGGTAATCGGCTCTAAAATATGATTTCTCTACATTGTCAACGTACATTTTCCAGCCTTTGGGGTACCATATCTCCGAAAAAACAGCTACCGCATTTTTATCAATAGAATACTCATATTTTAAATCGTCGGGCTTATAGCTCGTTAGTTTTATCATCACGTTTAAGGGAATACCTGTGCTTGGTGAAATTTGTTTTTCAAATTGTTGGTTAATAATGGCTTCTTTTTGAGGGTCGAACGAGCTAATGGCCTGCATTTCTTCGTCATCGTTTTTGGCAAATTTTATACTGTTTACAAACCAGGCATTTCCGCAGGCTGTATTGTTACGTTGCATAGATGCCGATTGCCCGTCTTTACCTGTGGTAATAAAATAGCGTGTGTTTAGCATATCTAGCACATCTTGGTTAATGCTACTGGTAAACTGTTTATCAATTACTTCGTTAAAGCGTTTTAGTTTTGCGGCGTGGTAGCCTCCTATACTTTTGTGAAAATACGAGGCGTTGGCACTCGAAAAAGGCGAGGCCGTCATATCAAAAACCCTAAAATTGAGGTCTTTATCTTGCAAAATAAAGGCATCTACTTCGCGTGGTTGCCTTTGTTCTTGTAGCTCACTTTTAACTACAAATTTTTTATCGTTTAAGTAGCGTTTATCAATCGTCCACATATCGCCCAGTATCAGTACAGCTATTAAAATGTAAGCAATATTGGCATTTAATTTTTTAGTTATGCTTGCCCACATTAACCCAATACCTATTACAATGATAATCAGCGACCGTATTGCATCGGCCTTAAACAGGCTTATCCTATCGGACACTAGTGCATTGGCAACGGTATTGGCAAAGCTTTCATCGCCGCCAAGGCCCTGCTTTAACATGCCTACAAGTTCTTGATGTTGTGTGGTTTTGAAACTAAAAAACAAGCTAGGCATTAGCATCAATACCAAAATAAAACCTATAACAATGTAGGCCGAAGTTTTTAGGTGTTTGCTAATTTGCTTTTCATCTATTTTGTTTTTGGTAGCTTCGTATATTGCCATTATAGCTAAAATAGGCACACATAAACTTGCCACTACGAGGGTTGATTCTACGGCTCTAAATTTATTGTAAAGCGGAAAATAATTAAAAAACAAATCGGAAACGAGGGTAAAATTTTTACCAAACGATAAAGCAATGCTTAGCAATGTTGCACTTAGTAGCCACCATTTTAACTGGCCTTTTACTACAAACAAGCCAAAAACAAATAAGAAAACCACAAAAGCCCCAAAGTACCAAGGGCCGGATGTAAATGCTTTTTCGCCCCAATATACGGGCATTTGTGCAGCAAATTGTGTGGCTTGTGAAGCATCGGCTCCTTTATTTAAAAGCACTTTTGCTACCTCTGATTGCTCATCCAATACAGGCCCCGATGCTCCTCCGTAGCCGTTAGGTATTAAAAACGTAATGCACTCGCCTATGCCTTGGCTCCAACCGTAGGCGTATTCTTTATCTAAACCATTGCTGGGCTGTGCTTTATCAGTGGTTAGGTTTGATTTCCCCCTGTTTGATAATTGCCCATATTCGTAGGTAGTCCACAGCATAGAAGCATTAAGCGCAACGGCGAGGGCTACACCTATGGCCAAATAAGCTGCCGATTTAGCAAAAGCGGGTAACGTTTTGTTTTTAAAAGCGTTATAAAGCTCAAACCCTGCTAGTAAAATCAATGCCAAAAACAAATAATAAGTCATTTGTATATGGTTACTGCGTATTTCGAGGGCTAAAAATAAGGCGGTTAAAAAAGCTCCCCACCAATATTTACCTCTAAATGCTAAAATAATACCCGCAATAATGGGGGCAAAAAAAGCAATAGCAACCGCTTTATTG
The DNA here is from genome assembly GCA_013298995.1 of Sphingobacteriales bacterium. GTDB lineage: Bacteria > Bacteroidota > Bacteroidia > Sphingobacteriales > Sphingobacteriaceae > Pseudopedobacter. The sequence goes on from JAAFJW010000053.1 coordinate 2,116, forward strand.
GTGTGCCCAGCTTCAATAATTATAAAATTGTAGGATGAAAAGGCAAATGCAATGGCACCCGCAGCGGCCAACCATGGGCTTAAACCCAATACGCAAAACAATAAATAAGCACCTAATAAATACAATAAAAGGGTATCGGCAGGGTGGGGCAATGCCCATTTTAGGGCTTCTAAAATATAGGTAGTTACGTTGTTTGGATACTGTGTCCATATTTGATAAGTGGGCATACCGCCAAACATGCTATTGGTCCACAGGGGAGCTTTGCCATCTTCGGCCCGGTATTTCATTATTTCGGCCTGACCCGATTGTGCTTGCTGCACATCGCTTTGAAACAAAACTTTGCCCGAAAAAGCTGGCGCAAAGTAAACGAAACAGAGGGTGATAAAAATTGCGATAATACCAATGTGGATACCATTTTGCTTAAACCAGTTATTCATTTTTTTTTAGATTTTTGTTTCAAAAGTATGAATATCCTGTTTTAAAAGAAATACTATTTTTTTATCCAAGCATATAATCATTATTTTGTACTGTTTAATGAGGTTATATTAGGCCGCATATTAGGTTATAAATGGTTTATGTACCAGTTTAAGAATGATAAAAATAAAATGATATTAGAAGAATTAAAATTTCCAATTGGTGTATTTAAAAAGCCAAAAAAAATTACAACAGAGATTTTATGTAGCTACATTAATGATATTTTAACCTTCCCCAAACAACTTGGTTTGGAGGTAAAAAACCTGTCTGATGCACAGCTGGATACGCAATATCGTACTAACGGATGGACAATTAGACAAGTTGTAAACCATTGTGCCGATAGCCACATGAATAGTTTAACAAGATTTAAACTTGCTTTAACAGAAGACCAACCGATAATAAAGCCATATTACGAAGAACGATGGGCAGTACTTGCCGATAGCTATAAAATGCCTATTGAACCCGCATTGAAAATGTTAGAAGGGATACACGAACGCTGGGTGTTTTTATTAAATAACCTCACAAAAAAACAACTCGAACGAACTTTTGTGCACCCAGAACACGGAAAAATATTTCGTTTGGACGAAAATATTGGCTTTTATGCTTGGCATTGTAACCACCATTTGGCCCATATTACAACACTAAAACATACTAAAGGATGGTAACAGAAATGTATATCTTTGACAATCATAATTGAAAAATAATGAAAGAAACTATACACATAAAAATTTTAGACCCAATAAAAAATATTTTTATGGATGAAATAAAATCTAGTAAAAATTTACCCAATCCAAAATGCTATTTAACAACGTAACCATAGTAGGTGTAGGCTTAATAAGTGGCTCGTTTGCCTTGGCATTAAAGCAAAAAGGCTTGGCCAAAAACATTATTGGCGTAAGCCGTACCACAGCAAGTTTAAACACCGCCTTGCAATTAGGTATTATTGATGAAGCCTTGCCCTTGGCCGAAGCCGTAAAAAAAAGCGATTTTATTTATGTAGCCATACCAGTAGATGCCACCATTGCAGTAATGCAACAAATAATGAATATGGTAACTGATAAACAAATAGTTGCCGATGCTGGCTCTACCAAGCTAGCCTTGTGCAATGCCTTGGCGCAGCACCCTAACCGCCAGCAATTTGTAGCCACGCACCCCATGTGGGGTACCGAGCATAGTGGGCCACAGGCAGCAGTAAAAGATGCTTTTGTGGGCAGGTGCTGCGTAATATGCGAACAAGAAAAAAGCAGCAACCATGCCCTAGTTATTGTTGAAAACATTTATAAAACCTTAGGTATGCACTTGGTATATATGGATGCCCGCAGCCACGATACCCATGCCGCCTACGTAAGCCACATATCGCACATTACCTCGTTTGCCTTGGCCAATACCGTTTTAGAAAAAGAAAAAGAAGAGAACACCATTTTCGAGCTTGCGGGTGGAGGCTTCGAAAGTACCGTTCGTTTAGCCAAAAGTAACCCCGCCATGTGGGCACCTATTTTTATGCAAAATAGGCACAATGTACTCGAAGTGCTAAACGAACACATCTATCAATTACAAAAATTTAAAACAAGCCTCGAACAAAATAACCCCGAAGCATTAATAGCCCTAATGCAAAACGCCAATAAAATAAGCAAAATATTGGTTAAAAAACAGTAATCTGTTTCCCCCAAGGCTTCGCTTAAAGCGAAGCCTTAGGTTATAGGAAACACGCCATATTTAGCCTGCACTAGCAACCCGACAGCCTGCCTGCGCAGGCAGGCCGCTATCGTAGTTAACGCTCTAAAGTTGAAAATATCGCTGATTTACAGCAAAATGCACTGTAGTTTAATCATCGTAACTCAGGTAAATGGTAAAGAAATATTCGAGATAGCCTTAAATTTAACCCAACCTTGGGAGGTTTAAAGAAGTAGTATTTGAGTTAGTTGAAAAGAAAAAAGAGTTGGATATTCATTTAGGATTTACAAGAGGCAGTAAATTTGCGGACTTAGATGCTGAGTTGTACACCGCACATGACACAGTAGCTAAGCAGTAGAAGCATCTATATTTTTTACTAAGCCATTAACCCGCCCAGCCATCTTTTAGGGTAACTGTTCTATTAAAAATCAAATGTTGTGCGCTAGCCTCTTTATCTAAACAAAAATAGCCTTTGCGTATAAACTGGTAGCGCCTATCAGGGTGTTGTACAAGTTGTGCGGGGGCATTGGCAAGGTCGGGTTCTATGTACGCATTTTTAATAACTACAAGGCTTTGCGGGTTAATAAAATCTTTAAAATCTTGGTCGCTGGCATCGGGTTGTTCGGCGGTAAAAAGGCGGTCGTATAGGCGTATTTCGGCTTTTTGGGCATGTTGGGCACTTATCCAGTGCATGGTTCCTTTGGCTTTTAAGCCCGATGTATCGCTACCCGATTTGGATTCGGGAAAATAGGTACAGTAAATCTCGGTAACTACACCGTTGGCATCTTTTACAAAACTATCGCAGCGCACAATATAAGCCGATTTTAAACGGCACATTAAGCCTGGCCCTAGCCTAAAAAATTTCTTTGGCGGCTCCTCCATAAAGTCATCTCGTTCTATCCACAGCTCGCGACCAAAAGGCAGGGTTCTACTGCCATCGCCATTTTCTACTTCTGGGTTATTTTCGCTTTCAAGCAGTTCGGTTTTACCTTCTTCAAAATTGGTGATTATCATTTTAAGAGGCTCTAATACAGCCATTCGTCGCCAAGCGGTTTTGTTTAAATCTTCCCTAATAAAAAATTCTAATAGGCTAAAATCAATCATATTTTCTCGCTTGGCAATGCCTATGCGTTCGCAAAAATTACGGATACTAGCAGGTGTAAAGCCTCGGCGGCGAAGGCCACTAATGGTAGGCATGCGGGGGTCGTCCCAGTTGTTTACCAAGCCATCGTTTACCAGCTGCATCAATTTACGCTTGCTCATTACGGTATAGCTCATATTTAAACGGGCAAATTCGTATTGCTGCGATGGAAAAAGGTTTAATTTTTGGATAAAAAAATCGTATAGCGGGCGGTGCGTTGTAAACTCCAAGGTACATACCGAATGGGTAATTTTTTCGATAGCATCGGATTGTCCATGGGCAAAATCGTACATGGGGTAAATACACCAAGCATTGCCTGTGCGGTGGTGTGTAGCGTGTTTTATACGGTAAATAAGGGGGTCTCTGAGGTGCATATTGGGGCTTTGTAAATCAATTTTTGCCCGCAATACCTTTTCGCCATCGGCAAATTTACCGTTGCGCATGGCTTCAAAAAGGGTTAGGTTTTCGCTTACCGAGCGGTTGCGGTAGGGGGTTTCCCTTCCGGGGATGGTAGGTGTACCTTTGTGTTGTGCAATTTCATCGGCGGTGCTATCATCTACATAAGCCAAATTTTGCTTTATTAAATCGATGGCAAATTGGTATAATTGTTCAAAATAATCGGAGGTATATAATTCGTTTTGCCAAGTAAAACCCAACCATTTTACATCGTTTTTTATGCTTTCTACGTATTCGGTATCTTCGGTAAGGGGGTTGGTATCATCAAAGCGAAGGTTGGTAGCACCCTTATATTTTAGTGCCAAGCCAAAGTTAAGGCAAATAGATTTAGCATGGCCAATATGCAAGTAACCGTTAGGCTCGGGAGGGAAACGGGTTAAAACTCGCCCATCGTATTTGCCTGTAAGTATATCGCTTTCGATAATTTCTTCTATAAAATTTAGTGATTTTTCTTCGCTCATATTGTTTTTTGGATGTGCAAAAATAAGAAAATTAGGGGTGATTTTTTTGGTTTTTTCTCTCGTTACCTTAGTATCCGAAAAGCCAGCCATTAGGAGGGTAATGTACAGCGTGTTTTTGAGGTTTTAAGTTGCGGCATCACATGCAAATGTTTTAACGCCATAATTATAAATTTGTGCTAGGCTTTTTAAAGCTATTTCGCTTATAATTACTGGGCGTGTTTCAGTTTTTGTTTGGCAATTTTTTGTTTTAATACCTGCATAGCATAAAACTTGGCCTCCAACTTGCCGTGGTGCGTGTTTTTTAGCTGCACCATTTTAATATACAGCGTATTAACATTTTTTGTTTTTTGGGGATAACGAACCAATGTGGTGAGCCAAGAATAAAAAAGCAATAAAAACGCAATAAAAATTTACGCTTACCTAAAAAATCAATAAATTAAAAAAAATATTGCGCTATGTTTACTTATTTAGCTTTTTTGCTTCAAATTGGTTTTCAAATTTAATCTATCAAATATTATTTTATCCCATTTCCAACAACATACTCTCAAAAGTTAAACCTGGGCCAAAGGCAAAACTCAACACATTTTCGCTTTTACTTTGTGCTTGTACGCTATTACTTAACTCATTTAACACAAATAAAATACTAGCCGACGACATGTTGCCATAATCACGTAACACTTTGTAAGCGTGTTGGTTTTGGTACGATTGCAAACCGAAAACCTCATCGCATACTTCTAAAATTCGCCTGCCGCCGGGGTGTATAGCGTACTGCTCCACATCGGCCAAAGCCAAATTTAATTTATTTAAAAGCGTGTGTGCTACGTTTTTTATTTCGGCTTTAATTTGCTTGGCTACTTGGTTGCTTAGTTGCATTTGGTAGCCGTGGTTGCCTATTGTCCAAGCCATTTGGTGGCGGGCTTTGCTTACTAGTTGGCTGTAAAAACCTTTAATTTTAAACAGTTTTTGGCTGGCAAAATCTTGGTGTTGTACCACTACGGCTGCTGCACCATCGGCAAATAAGGAATTAGATAACCAATTATCCAACGTGTTTTCTTTTTGGAAATGTAGCGTACACAACTCCACACTTACCAGTAAAACGGTAGCATTGGGCTGTGCGGTGCAAATATAATTGGCCATTTTTAAGCCGTTAAACGCTCCGTAGCAACCCATAAAATTTATGCAGGTGCGCTCTACCCAAGGGTTAAGGTTTAGCTGTTCTACAATTTCAATATCTAAGCCTGGGGCGTACATGCCTGTACAGCTTACTGTTATAATATGGGTAATGGTTTTTAAATCAAAGTTTTGAAGTTTATTTGTTGCGTTTTTTATCGCCGTAAGGCATAAATTAATGGCAGTTTGCTGGTACAATTGCCCCCTTTGTGCGGTAGATGGGAAAGGTTCTAAAAAATCATTGTTCCCAAAAAAAGTAAAATTGCCTGTTGGTTTATCAAAATCGGTAATAACCGAATGCCTAAAATGTATGCCCGATGCTTGATAAATTTTTTGCAACTTTCGGGCATTATCGGCATTAAGTTGATGCGCTGTTTGCATAAAATCTAAGATTATACTTTGCGCAAATTTATTTACAGGATTGCTGGTACCTATTGCCGATATTACGCTGTTCATCTTTAATTTTTAATTACATTTAGCTTGTTAAATCCTAAATAGCAAAAATGAAATCTGTTTTTTCCAAATCTAACCTATTACATTTACGTTTACCTTTTTCGTTGTTATTATTACCTGTGTATGTTTTTGCCATAAGCCAAACCATAAATTTAAACATTTTTAATGCCGTATTGGTTTTTATTATTTGGCATTTACTGGTTTACCCTGCTAGCAATGCTTATAATAGTTATTTTGATAAAGACGAAGGCAGCATAGCCCTGCTAAAAAACCCTCCCCAAATACAGCGCAATTTGTACCACTTGGCTGTAACCTTAGAGTGGCTGGGCGTAGCCTTAGCGGCAATAGTGGGCTGGCATTTTGTACTTTGTGTGTTGCTATACAATGCACTTTCTAAGGCTTATAGTCATCCTAAAATTCGTTTAAAAAAGTATCCTATTATTAGTTTTTTGGTGGTTTTTGTTTTTCAAGGATGGTTTATTTATGTGGCTACTTACTATGCTGTGGGCAATATTTTTACTGGCTTTAATGCAGTGGTGGGCTTGGCGGGCTTGGTATGCTCTTGCTTAATTGGAGCATCGTATCCGCTTACGCAGGTGTACCAACACGCCGAAGATGGCAAGCGTGGCGACAAAACATTGAGCATTTTGCTGGGTATAAAAGGCTCGTTTTTGTTTTCGGGTGCTATATTTTTATTAGGCTTTGGCCTGATGTTTTTGTACTGGCAACAAGCGCAACAGGTAGTAAATTTTTATGTTTTTGCAACGATAACTTTGCCTGTATTGGGCTTTTTTGTGTGGTGGTTTTTACAGATTTTAAAAGATGAAACAGCGGCATCGTACAGCAACATGATGCGTATGACGCTGATAAGTGCTAGCGTATTGCTGCTTTATTTTTTGTGGGTTTTAGTAATGGGTTGTTAAACCTATAAACCTGATTTCGATTAATAGAACATTGTTAATTATTTTGTGATGATGATTTGGGCGTTTCCTGCCTGCGCAGGTAGGAAACACGCTTGGAGTTTACCCTGCCAAAGGAAGGGCTGTATCTTTTCCCATCCAAAGAAATAACAACTTGATAGATGTTACTGTTTTAAAGCTAGGCAATTTTAAGCAAGCCATCAAAAAGGCATTTATAAAGCCTATAAATAAAGAAACGAAGTAGAAGTAATGTTTGATTCCCACCTACAAAAACTTTTTAGAAGCAAACAAAACCTATATGCAAAACAGGTATGTGATGAAGGGTTGGTTAATGGCTAATTTTATAGCTACGCTTGCCTATTACAACCTATATACTGCAATCAAAGAAGCTAATATCTTCTAAGCAAATATGCTCCTAAAGATATGGTAGGAATAGCCATAATGACAAATGGAATATCACAGAAATAACTAAAAAAATATCCAGCTATTCGAAAAAACAAATATAGACTACCTAATTTAAGCGAAGTTTGGGTTTAAACCTCTCTGAAAGATTTTTTGAATTTTAACTTTTGAATTTTTAACTCTTGGCTTTATCAAAAAAATAACTAAATTTCATGCACATTTTTAAGCCTTTTTTATTCAAAAATTTAATCTCATTATAATGAAAAAATTTATCTTCTTGTCGTTATTAATTGCCTCATTTTTAATGTGTAGGGCACAAACTGATAGTACCAAAATTACGCCCAAAAGCAATATCACCCTAACTGGCAATATGTGGAAAGGCATTAAATACAGTTATAATGGTAGCAATAATGTAGATATTCGTAAAATACGAACAATGCTTAACATTGATAATACAAACGCTACATTGATAAAACAAGCTAAAAATGCAAAAATTATAAGCCGGGTTGCCGCTGTGGCGGGAGGTATTTGCCTTGGTTTTGGTATCAATAGTTACCTAGGCGAGGCCGATTTTAATACCCCATTAATTGTTACAGGCGGGGTATTAATTGGCGTTTCGTTGCCTATATCTTCGCTATCGGTAAATAAAATGCGAGGGGCTGTAAAGCGATACAATGCAAGGTGATTTTAAATGTATTTTGTTTTTTTGGGATAAAATAAGCGATGCTTTCATTACGCTTATAGTTGAAATTGCCCTAGTTTTTTAATTTCCCGATGAAATAAGGGTACCATACCCACACATTAAACGTCATTTTAGAGGGTGCTTAATTTTGAAAAAAATCTACTAATTCAAAATATTTTTGCAAATTTGTATCCAAATGAATACACGTTTATAATGTTTAACATCGAAAAAACAACAGAGTTTGACAAATGGCTTAGAAAACTAAATGACTTAACTGGGAAAGCTAAAATTTTATTCAGAATACAAAAGCTACAACAAGACGAACATTTTGGAGATTGTAAGCCAGTTGGAGACGGAGTAAAAGAATTGAAGATTAACTATGCAAAAGGTTACAGGGTTTACTTCAAAGAAAAAGATGGTAAAATAATAATCTTGTTAATCGGTGGAGATAAATCAACACAGCAGAAAGACATCGAAAAAGCAAAAGAAATTTGGAACAAACTAAAAAAGTAAAAAATGGCAACAACAAAATTTGAAGTAGCTGATTATTTGGACAGTAAAGAAATGATTGCAGAATATCTAAACATCGTTTTAGAAAAAGGTAATAATGATGAAATAGTTACTGCAATTGGGCACATTGCCAAAGCTATTGGTATGACTAAGATTGCTGAAGAAACTGGTTTAAGCAGACCAAGTCTTTACAAGGCATTATCAGATGGTGCTAAACCACAGTTTTCAACGGTTTTAAAAGTGCTAAAGGCTGTAGGCGGACAAGTAAAAATAAATCCAATAACAGTTTAAAAAACGAACGCCCAACAGTTGTACATTAGCGATTATTGCTTGTGGTATTAAACCTGTAGGGTATTTTTTATGAAACAGGCCTAATGCTAAGGCCAATATTAAAACAAGATAAAGCTACAAAAAAACACGATTTATCTAAGCATTATTTATTTCTCTCAATAGTAAATTGTACAAGGTGCTGAAGCCCTGTTTTTGATGGGCTATCGGCAAAGGAGGCTAATATTGCAAAGGCTTCATTTTGGTAGTTCATCATTTGCTGTTCGGCATAAGCCAGCCCCCCACTTTGTTTTACAAAATCGATAATTTTTTTGATTTTTGCAGGCTCGTCGTTATGGTTTTTTACTAAATTAATGATGGCTTTTTTATTGACCGAGCTAGCATTATTAAGCGCATAAATTAAGGGCAAAGTAACTTTTTTTTCTTTAATATCTATGCCTTTGGGTTTGCCTACATCATCGGTACCGAAATCAAATAGGTCGTCTTTAATTTGAAAAGCAATGCCAATTTTTTCACCAAATGAGTGCATTTTTTTTATCGTATCGTCATCGGCACCAGCCGATGCAGCACCACAAGCACAGCAGGATGCTATTAACGAAGCAGTTTTTTGTCTAATTACCTCGTAGTAAACCGCTTCGCTAATATCCATTCGGCGTACTTTTTCTATCTGCAACAGTTCGCCTTCGCTCATTTGCTCCACCGCTGTTGAAACAATTTTTAGCAAAGCAAAATCATTATTATTAATAGAAAGTAATAAACCTTTGGCCAGCAAATAATCGCCTACCAATACGGCAATTTTATTTTTCCATAGCGCATTTATCGAAAAAAAACCACGCCGCTGGAAAGAGTTATCTACCACATCATCATGTACCAATGATGCGGTATGCAAAAGCTCAACCAAGGCAGCACCACGGTAGGTAGCTTCGTTTATACCGCCACATACATTGGCCGCAAAAAAAACAAACATAGGCCGTATTTGCTTGCCTTTTCGTTTTACGATATAATGCGTAATACGATCAAGCAATGGCACTTTACTATGCATAGATAGTTTAAATTTTGCCTCAAAAGCATCAATTTCTTTAGCAATTGGGTTTTTTATTTCATCAATACCAAGCATCAAATTTATAATAGCCTATAATAAAAGGTATGCAAACATAAATTAAAAAGCTGTAAAATGTGTGAAAAATATATAAGCCAACCATGGCAAACAATATTTTACCATGGTTGGCTTATATATAACCCGAGGCTTTATTTTATGCAGTGCCTAGTTGTGGGTAATTGCTGCTGTTAAAATCGTAAACTTTTAACGACCGTTTTAGCATTTTGCGGGCTACGTGTATGCGGGTTTTTACCGTACCTATTGGGATGGTAAGCTGGTTGGCAATTTCGTGGTATTTATAGCCTTCAAAATACATGGTAAAAGGCACATAATAATCTTGGTGTAGTTTAGAAAGGGCAGTTTTTATATCGTCCATTATAAATTTACTTTCGCCTTGGTTATGGGTAGAGCTATAAAATAGTTGCTGCGACGATATTTCGTCCGTTTTGGTAACAAACGTGTTTATTTTAACAAACCTACGGTAATTGTTTATAAACGTGTTTTTCATGATGGTATATAACCAAGCCTTTAAATTAGTGCCTTCTTTAAATTTGTTAAAGTAGGTGATGGCTTTTAAGATGGTATCTTGTACCAAATCATTGGCATCGTCGCTATCGTGGGTAAAGCGCAAAGCATAAATTTTTAGGGACGACGCTTGGCGAGTTACAAGGGTGCTAAATTCTATATTTGTCATTTTGTTTAACTTATGTATAAATAACTTAAACAAAAGTAATGCGCAAAATTGATGGAAACAAATTTTTGTTTAACTTTTTTTAAAAAAAGTTAAACAAAAAAGTTTATCTATAAACGCTCTGATTATCAAAAACTTAAATTATAAAATAAATAAAATTAGCCGCTAGTTAGATGATATTAACCTCTCGTTCAAGCATAATGCCAAATTTTTGCTGTACCGATTGGATGATAAGCGTCGAAAAATCGTAAATTTCTTTGCCACTGGCATTACCATAATTTACCAGTACCAGGGCTTGGTTTTTCCAGGTACCTGTATTGCCTACTACTTTACCTTTCCAACCACATTGCTCGATTAGCCAGCCAGCCGCCAGTTTGGTATGTGTAGCACCAGCATCAAAATGTACAGCATCAGGAAATTGTAAAAGTAAATTTTGCGCTATTGATTTTGCTACGATGGGATTTTTAAAAAAAGAACCCGCATTGCCTATAGTGCTAGGGTTGGGCAGTTTAGATACCCTAATATGCGCCACCACATCGGCCACCTCTTTTATTGTAGGCTGGTGTATATTTAGTGCTTGTAATTGTTGCAATATTGCCCCGTAATGGGTATTTACGGTAGCGTTTGTTGATAAATTAAACGTTACCGATGTAATAATGTACTGCCCCTTTAAGGCTTGTTTAAATATGCTTTCGCGATAAGCAAAGGCACAATCGGCTTTAAAAAAGGTTTTAATTTCGCCTGTTTTAATTTCAAAAGCGGTGCAACTTTCAAATACATCTTTTAGCTCGGTACCGTAAGCCCCTATATTTTGAATAGGCGATGCCCCTACCGAGCCAGGTATAAGCGAAAGGTTTTCTAAGCCAGCAAAATTGTGTGCTACGGCATATTGTACCACATCGTTCCACACCTCGCCTGCGCCAGCAACAAGTTTAACGGCATTATTATCAATGGTATAATTAATGCCTTTAAGGTTAATTTTGATAAGTAAGCCCTCAAAGTTTTGCGTAAATAGTATATTGCTACCACCGCCCAATATCAAAATGGGTCTATCTGCTATTTCGGGGTTTTTAAACAATTCGGTTAGCTCGCTTTGGTAATTTATTTCAACAAAATACTTTGCCCTAGCATTTATACCAAAACTGTTGTAATTTTTAAGCGAAACATTGTGTTGTATGTGTAGCATGGTTAGTTTTTAAGCGAATTTAATTTTTTTGTATCAACCCATAACAAGCCAAAAAAAGTAGCAGGTTTTTTTTGTAAAGATTTATGGTGGATTTTGTGCGCTCTTTTTATAGCCCATAAATACAAGCTATTGCTTTTAAAGGCCTTAACTCGGTTATGTATAAAACAATCGTGAAAAACAAAATAAATAATACCGTAAACAGATATGCCCGCACCCACCCAAAAACCAATACTTAAATCGGAGTGCCCAAGCCACATAAGCCACATTGCCCCCAAGCCAAAACCGATGCTAAAAATATCGTTTAACTCAAAATAACCCTTGTGTGGCAAATGGTGCGTTTTATGTATAAACCACAGTGGCCCATGAAACAAATATTTATGTATAACCCACGAAAACGCTTCCATTGCCACCACGCTAAGTATAAGGATACCAATGTTTAACAATATTTCCATAGTTAAACATTTTATAATATTGATTTATAGCGTATTAAGTTATAATTTAATCATCAAAATTCGGGTTTTTAGTACTTTTTATTTTTACGCTACTTTTATCAAAAAATAATTCTTTTTCCCTTTTTGCACTACCAAAAACTGCTGGTTAATTAAATCCGAAAGGGTAAAAACTTTGCTATTATCGGTAATTTTTTCTCGGTTTATTGATACGCCACCGCCATCAATCATTTTTTTGCTTTCGCCTTTTGATGTAAATATTTTGGTACGTTCGGCAAGTAAAGTAAGTATATCAATACCTGTTTCGAGTTCGTTTTTATTAACAGTAAATTGTGGTATACCTTCAAAAATTTGTAAAACTTGGGCGGTGTTTAATTGCTTCAAAAAATCTAAACTTCCGTTGCCAAACAAAAAATCGGTGGTTTTTAAAGCCGTTTCTAGCTGCTCGGCTCCGTGTACACGGGTGGTAATATCGGCAGCTAGGGCTTTTTGTAAAATGCGTAAATGTGGTGCCGCTTGGTGCTGGCTTGCCAAATTGCTTATCTCGCTTTGCGTAAAAAAAGTAAATATTTTAATATAATTTTCGGCATCGGCATCGCTGGCATTTAACCAAAATTGGTAAAATTGGTAAGGGCTGGTTTTATCGGCGCTAAGCCAAATATTACCCCCTTCGGTTTTGCCAAACTTGGTGCCATCGGCTTTTTTTATCAAAGGCGATGTAATGGCAAAGGCTTCGCCACCATCTTTACGCCTAATAAATTCGGTACCGGTAACAATGTTTCCCCATTGGTCGCTGCCGCCCATTTGTAGCACACAGTTTTTATGTTTCCACAGATAATAAAAATCGTAGCCTTGTACCAATTGGTAGCTAAATTCGGTAAAGCTCATGCCTACTTCGCTTTCGAGGCGTTTTTTTACCGAATCTTTGGCCATCATATAGTTAACGGTAATATGTTTGCCGGCATCGCGAATAAAATCTAAGAAGGTAAAATTTTTAAACCAATCGTAGTTATTTACGATTTCGGCACTGTTGGCACCGCAATCAAAATCCAAAAACTGCTCCAATTGCTTTTTTATACCTGCCAGGTTGTGGGCTAAAATATCTTCGGAAAGTAGGTTTCGCTCGGCCGATTTGCCCGATGGATCGCCCACCATACCTGTTGCACCGCCTACCAGTGCAAAGGGTTTATGCCCCGCTTTTTGGAACCTTAGCAGGGTTAAAATTTGCAATAAGCTACCTACATGTAAGGAATCGGCAGTAGGGTCGAACCCAATATAACCCGCCGTAATGCCTTGGGCTAATTTCTCTTGTGTGCCGGGCATTATATCATGCAGTAAGCCTCGCCAACGTAATTCTTCAACAAAATCCATGTTATCAAATAAAAAATACTATCTTGTAAATTGTAGCAAATATATAAGTTTCGGGTACAATCATTATTTAAGATGAATTTTTTATCCCATTTTTACTTCGATAGCCTTAGCCGGCAACCCTACCAAATACTAGGTGGGCTGTTGCCCGATTTGGTAAAAAATGCCGATAAAAGTTGGAACATACACCCCGAAAAGTTACCTATTAGCTTGTTTGATAATCCCCATCAGGTACACATACTTAAAGGCTGGAACAGGCACTTACAGGTAGATAAACTGTTTCATTCGTCGGCATTTTTTGCACATCACTTGCATCAAATAAAACAACCCTTACTAGGCTTGCTAAAAGGAACGGCAATAAAACCTTTTTTTTTAGCCCATATTAGTATCGAGCTATTGCTAGATAGCCTTTTAATAACCCAAAATAAGGTTAATGTAGAAAATTTATACATGCTATTAAATAAAATTGAGGATAGCGAACTCATACATTTTCTTAGGCTTAACCAAATACAGGATGTGGCTAAGTTTCAAAATTTTTATAACACCTTTAAAACCGAAAAATATTTAGCTACTTATGCCCATACCGATAAAATATCTTACGCATTAAAACGTATTTGTATGAGAATATGGGAAAGCCCAATAAACCAAACCCAAGAAATAGAACTTACCGAAATACTGGATACGTACAAAATTAAACTATCACAAGATTTTATATTTATCTTTGAGCACATTGCAGCCAAGCTTTAACATGATTAAACGAACAATAACCTTCATTTTTTTTATACCCATTATTGCTTTTGCACAAGTACGAAAGTATAGTAACGAGTTTTTGCAAATAGGCGTAGGTGCTAGGGCCTTTGGTATGGGGGGCTCGGTGGTGGCATCGGCCAATGATGTACATGCAGCCTATTGGAACCCCGCAGGCCTAGTAAATATGGAAACCCAACGCCAAGTAAGTTTAATGCACTCGGCTTATTTTGCTGGCGTAGCCAAGTATGATTACGGAGGCTTTGCCACCTTTGTAGCCGATAACACGGCGGTAGTAAGTGCATCGCTTATACGCTTCGGGGTGGATGATATACCCGATACATCCGAATTAATAGACGCTGATGGCAATATTAACTATAGCCGTGTAAAATCGTTTTCGGCGGCCGATTATGCCGCCATATTTAGTTATGCCCGTAAAACCCAACAACGTATAAGCGATGATAGAGGTTTAAGCTATGGGGCTAATGTAAAAATTGTTCACCGTACGGTGGGGCAATACGG
>JAAFJW010000054.1 GCA_013298995.1 Sphingobacteriales bacterium
CCAAGAAATTATTAAAAACTTAGAAATGGCCAAAATTACGTTTAGAAAAGATAAACCCTTGATACAAATTATAGACGAGCCTGTGTTGCCGCTGGAGAGTGATAGGGTGGGGAAATTGATTGGGTTAATTGTGGGGGGTATGCTGGGAGGGGTATTGGTGGTTATGGGCTTATCTTTTAGAAAATTTTTGAAAGTCGGATAATGAAACTAAACATTAACGCATATTACAAAAACAATCGATTGGTTTGTAATGCCCTACTCTCTGTTGCTCAAATTATTTTTGTTGGGTTAACTTATTTTATAATATACACATTATTGTTACATAAGTTAGGGCCTGAGAAACTGGGTATTTGGTCGCTAATTCTTTCAACTACCTCGGTAGCTAACGTTGCAACCACAGGTTTAGCTTTAAGTTTAGTAAAGTATATTGCCATGTATAATGCCGATATAGATCATATTAAAATCAATAAATACATAAAAACTGGTTTGTTTATAATTAGCCTATTAACAGGCGCAATTATACTTATAGTGTATATTTTGGGAAAGTTTTTTTTACCAAAAGTGATGCCTTTAAATAATGTACAAGAAGCAATCAATCTTTTACCCCTATCTTTATTATCACTGTTTTTAAATAGTATCACAGGGGTTTTTCTTTCAACGTTAGAGGGCTTACACCATAGTAGTTTTAGGAGTATAAGCTATATACTATCCACAGTTGTTTTTACAATTGTAGCATTTTTATTAATAAACCAATATGGCCTTATGGGAATAGCCATTGCCCAAATAATACAAGCTTTCTTGCTTATGTTTTTGTCTATATTGTTTTTAAAATTAATTTTCAAAAAACTATCTTTTTTTCCTTTAGTTTTCGACAAGCAAATATTTAAAGAAATATTTAGCTACAGTGTTAGTTTTCAATACATAACTATTTGTGTGTTATTAGTAGAGCCAGTTGTAAAATTTATGATATCTAGGTTTGGTGGATTATCATTCGTGGGTTTTTATGAAATGGCCAATAGGCTTGTGGGTCAAATTAGGGCCTTAATTATTTCTGCAAACCAAATTATGGTACCCTATGTTGCTAAAAATACATCACTAAATAACCACAAAATTGATAACACTTATCCATTACTTTTTAAACTAGTAATGTATGTATCCGTTTATTTAATGGTTTTGTTAATCATTTTATCGCCTATAATATCTGTATTATGGATAGGTAGTTTAAATAATGTGTTTATTACTTCTTTAATTATAATAAGTATAGCAACTACCCTAAATTTATTGAGTACGCCAGCATATTTCTCTAGTATGGGTGTGGGTAAACTCAAAGGTATTTTAGCATGTCACACTACATTTTTAATTTTAAATGGAATTTTAGGGTTTGTTTTAGGACAATTTTATGGCAGTATGGGTGTTATTATAGGCTATAGCATTTCATTTGTAATAAGTTCTTTTATTACAATAATTTATTATCACAAAATATACAACTATAATGCTTGGGATTTATTAAATCAAAACAAAGAAGGGTGTTGGATTTTTTTTAATATATTATTTTATTTATTTCTTGGTATCCTATTAATTTATAACGTTAATATTATGCCTATAATTTTGTACGTTTTTTTGAGTATTGGCTTAAGTATTCTTTTTTTATATTCGATTTTTCTTAAAGATGTAGACATGAAACTATTGTTAAATAAATTAGTATTTAATTGTAAAAATCTGATAAAAAGTTAATAATATGATAATATTATTTGTCAAGTTACAAAAAGTAAATGTTCATAACGGTTTTTTTGAGTATTCAAAATATTTTTATTCCAACATCAAATAACGTTATAATTATAGCTTTTGAAGATTACAAATACTTTACCCACACATAAATATTATATATGTCAAAAATTTCGATAGTTACAGTAGTTTATAATGGAGAAAAATATTTAGAAAAAACTATTTTAAGTATAATAAATCAAACGTATAATAATATCGAATATATCGTAATAGACGGTAAGTCACAAGATGCAACATTAGATATTCTAAAGAAATATCAATCATATATTGATATAATGGTTTCTGAAAAAGATAGAGGACTTTCTGATGCAATGAATAAAGCTTCTAAGTTGGCTACGGGAGATTGGATACTATACCTTCATGCTGATGACACGTTTACAGACAATATGTCATTACAAAAGTTAATTAATAAAACCATAGAGAATCCTCTAGCTAATTGGATAACGGGTTATCTGCGGTTTCAGGACAGTAATGGTCAGGTTTTTAAAGAGGATTTATTTTATGAAATTTCATGGAAAAGAATGATGGTAAGAAATGTAATTAGGCATCAAACAACTCTTGTAAGACTTAAACCGTCAGTTGATATTGGTTTTATGAATAAGTATAAATATGCTATGGATTACAATTATTTTTTAAGATTATGGGTAAAATACGGAAATCCTCTAGTAATAAACGAACACATTACAGACTTTAGGTTAGATGGAAATAACCTATCCTCCAACTTTTTTGGTTCACTTAAAGACGAAATGAGAGTTCGTACAGATTTTAGGATAATTAATAACCAAATCTATATGCTACCGTTAGACTATTTTGTTTATTTATTAAGATATTTAAAAATTGTTTTTATACACAATCTTAAAAATAAAATAATATTAAATAAAAAACTTACTTAGTAAAGTATTAGCTAATTAAATATCTGTGGTTTTAAAAGTTTGGATTTTATTACTTGTTAACTTTTTGTCAAGTATCACTAACATTACCCTTTTATAGAAAGCTTTTTTGGTTTTTTGTTTTAATGGTCAGATGATTTAAAAATTTATTTATATGCTTGATAAACCAATTCTATTTTTTTTAATAAATTTTATTTCGTATTTTCTATTTCTTTCTATATTTGATTTTCAAGCTGCATTTCCTTTATCAATATCATTTTCTTTATTTATTGTTATCTATAATTATAGGAAAATTGGATTTAAAAGTTCATTAGTGCTTGCAATAATCTATTTGTTGGCATTTGATAATGAGGTTTTCTATTTTTCAGACTTTAATATTAGGGTTTGGTATTTTTATTTGGTAATTGTGTATGTTATTTCGAGCGTTGATTATTTTAATAAACCTGTTTTTAAGTTTAAAAAAAGCCTTTTATTTGATTTTTTTATCTTATTCATTTTTTTCATATGGTCAATATATTTTTTAATTATTGAAGATTTCATTTCTAAAATTAACAATATAAAATATTGGATATTTTATATTGGGCTAATATTAGTTTTAAATCGGTTTTTCAAAAAAAACTTAGCTATTTACAACCAAATTATTAATTATATTATTTCTATAACAGTTTTTGTAATGGTTTGGGGCATACTCCAGTTTATCACTAATTTTTCTTTTTATCCAAACTTTCAGTTAGATTATTTTAATATTAGGCCAAGCGCTTTTTTTTCAGAAACCACATGGTATAGTGAATATATTTTTTTCGGATTAATACTTGTTTTTTTAAAAATTTTAACCATTCCAAATATGATGAAATTAATGTGGTTAGTTCCATTGTTTATAGTAGGTTTTTTGATTTCAGTTACTAGGAATACATTTCTATCTTTTTTTTTATACCTTGTTACTACCTTTTTTTTAACGTTTTTTATTGAAAAAAAAATTATTATAAAAATTGCTAAATCCCGTTTTGTTGGTGTTACAATGTGTTTAATAATTGTTTCTTTTTTTTTATTCGCACAACAATTATCAGAAACAATCCCTGTACTTGCGGGTAAGTTTACAGGTGAAGATGAGTCAGCACAAGGCAGAATTGAAGCATATCATCTTTCAATTAAAGGTATTTTGGACGGCGGGTTGTTAGGAAATGGGTATTATTGGGATAGTACTAATGTAACTTCAAGCGGTTCAGCACTTGGCTCTAAGTCGTTTAACATTTTACTAATGGTATCCAACATATTTGGATTACTTGGCGGTTTGCTCTTTTTTTCTTTTATCGTGTATTATCTTATTAAGATTCTTTATAATTATTTCTTGTATAAAAATGATTATATTAAGTATAGTTTTATTGTTTTTTTTACATTTGTACAAATGGCTCTATTTGCACCCATTCATCAATTTCCATTTGGAATGTTAGTTATTTCTTTATCTGTTTTTTTATTAAATATAGGTGTCAATACATACAAAAAAAATAATATTTATAACTCCTCAGTTTAAAAATGGTGGCGGTAACCGAGTTTTTGTTGAATTAGCTAATTCGATATCACGATTTTCGGATTTTAATTTGGAAATAGCTTATCCTAATAATTCTAAAGAATTAAATCATTATAAGGTTGAAGATAAAGTACAAATTAAAGCTATTGGAAAGAATGCTTCAAAACTTACGGCTAAGTTATTTAATTGTTTTCTGTTATTTAGTTATATTACTAAAGAAATTAAAGTCAATAATTCTATAATTATAATTTCAGAACCTATTTTATGTAGTTTGTTATGGGCTATACCTAGTAAATTTTATAAAAATATAATTAGATATATTCAAGCGGACGACTATAATTTATTTAATGATTTATTTGTTCTGAAGAATAGGTTTTTCCTTTTTTCTTTCAAAACATTAACACGCTTAAGTTATAAATTAAACGTTAAATATGTGTTTAATTCTCATTTTTCCTATAAAAAATTTATTGGGGTCAGTAAAAGAAAAGATGTTATTGAGGTAATTATTCATCCATCAGTTGACAAAAAAATTTTTTTTGACAGAAAAATTACGGATTCTAATTCCTTAAATCACAAGGTGTCTATATGCTTAGTCGCTAGAGATCACCCTTTAAAAAGAACAGAAGATTTTATTGCAGTTTGGTCAAATTTGAATTTCAAAATAAAAAGCAAAGTTCAAGAAGTGTTTTTTATTTCGACCGATAAATTAAATAAATTTAATTTAGATGATTTTACGGTTATAAGACCCATAAACGACCAAGAGATAGCGGAGATTTTTAGAAAATGTGATATTTTTGTATCAACCTCGTTATGGGAGGGGTTCAGTCTTCCTCCTCTAGAAGCTTTAAATTGCGGGGTTGCAGTAATAACTAGTAACTCTGGAGGAGTGAGTGAGTACGCAATAAATGAATTTAATGCATTGTTTTATGAACCTACAGATAGAAAACAATTAGAACAAAAACTAATACTACTAATAAACGATAATAATTTAAGAAATAGATTAGTTGCAAATTCAAAAATTAAAACACAGGACATGACATGGGAAAAATCAGCTTTAAAACTTATGGAGGTTTTATAATTATTTAGTTAATAACATTAATTAACCGTATGCCTACACTTACCTGCTCCATCGTACTTTACAAAAACAACACCATAGTTTTATTAAATGCAATCAATAGCATCCTTAGTTCTCCTTTATGTTCAAAACTATACCTTATAGATAATAGCCCCACAAATGCGCTAAAAAACATTGTAGATAGCGAAAAGGTAGAATACACACACATACCTGCAAATATAGGTTTTGGTGCAGGTCATAATGTTGCTATAAAAAAATCAATGGCTTTAGGTGCTAAATACCACTTGGTTTTAAACCCCGATGTTTATTTTATACCCGAAACCATAGATAAATTGGTTGATTTTATGGACTTAAACCCACAAACCGCCAATGTAATGCCATTAGTTTTATACCCAGATAATACCATACAATACGTTTGCAAATTACTCCCCACGCCTTACGATTGGATAGGCAGACGTTTTAATCCTTTTAAATCTTTAGTAGATAAAAGAAACCAGTTATTTGAGTTAAGGTTTACTAATTATAACCAAACAATGCAAGTACCTTACCTTTCTGGTTGTTTTATGTTTTTAAGAAACAGTTGTTTACAAAAAGTTGGTTTATACGATGAAAATATTTTTATGTATGGCGAAGAAACGGATTTGTGTAGGCGTTTTATAAGTGCTGGCTATAAAACCTTTTTTTTCCCTTCCGCTCAAATATATCACGTATTCGAAAAAGGATCTCATAAATCATTACGTTTAACTTGGATTGGGATAAAGTCGGCAGTTTATTATTTTAATAAATGGGGTTGGTTTTTTGATAAAGAAAGAAAAAAAATCAATAAAGAAACCTTCACCCAACTTTTTAACGCCAATGTATAACCTCCTCCTCACCGGCGCCACAGGCTTTCTTGGTCAAACTATATTAAAGACCATTAAAAACCACACCATTACCACACTTGGGCGTACAAATGCCAATATTATAGCTAATTTAGCCACACAAATACCCGTACTCCCCAAAACAGATGTAGTCATCCACGCCGCAGGCAAAGCCCACATAGTACCCAAAAACCAAGCCCAAAAACAAGATTTTTTTGATGTAAACGTAACAGGCACACAAAACCTATTAGCCGCATTAGAAAATAACCCACCCAAAGCATTTGTTTTTATAAGCTCTGTTGCGGTTTATGGCTTAAACCAAGGAGTTTTAATAAACGAAAATGCACCACTAAACGCCCAAGACCCTTACGGCATTAGCAAAATACAAGCCGAAGAATTAATAACCATTTGGTGCAAAAAAAACAACGTAATATGTACCATTTTACGTTTACCACTTTTAGTGGGCACAAACCCGCCAGGCAATTTAGGAGCAATGATTAAAGCAATAAAAAAAGGTTATTACTTTAACATAGCAGGAGGGCTTGCCCAAAAAAGTATGGTAATGGCTAGTTGTGTTGCAAAAGCAATAGAAAAAGTTGCACCCATTGGTGGTATTTATAACCTAACTGATGGCTTTAACCCAAACTTTAAGCAGCTAAGTACACATATTGCCACACAGCTCAACAAAAAAAAACCTGCCAATATCCCCAACTGGCTAGCCACATTTTTAGCAAAAGTAGGAGATATATTAGGTAAAAAAGCACCGTTTAATAGTTACAAACTTTCCAAAATTAAAGCCCCCCTCACCTTTGATGATACCAAAGCCCGCAAAGCATTTGGCTGGCAACCTAAAGAAGTGTTGCAAAGTTCTTGGGTAAATTGAGGCCAACCCTAAAAGTGATAGCTTCAATAAAAAAAATTTTTACTTCTTAATTTTCGTTTTTTCGGGATGTTGCCGTGTATCAAACACATTAATTATCTCAATAAATTCCTTTTTTTCACGATAATAAAGGGTATTGTGCTTAGAAATTACACATTTTCTAATCTTCAATTTGGTATGAATTATGGGGTATAGTTTAGGGAAAATTGAAATTTGATTTACCAAATTTTCAATGCTATCCATATAATCATTCGCAATTTTATTTCCCCAATTTGATATAAGATAATCTACCAATTGTAGTATATCATGCTTAGCATTATTAGACCAAACAATTGGTTTAAGCATGGTTAATCTTGCTTCGCAATTCGTCTATTACGTTTTTATGGCTAAAAAAATCACCAGCATCTAATTGTGCAATACTTTCGTTTAAACGAGTTTTTTGTTCGTTAGAGAGTGTTTTCCAGTCATCAAGCTCGATTTCTTTCTGGTTTAAGTTTTTTAAATATCCTTTAATTTCGTATAATTTATTTCTACCTAAGGTGTCGATACTTTTAAATATATCTGCTTTTATTTCTAAGGTTGTCATCGTTGCTTTTTTTCAAAAATAAATAGAATTGTAGCAATTACCAAATGGCATAGTTTTATTATAAGCGAGGCGTTAAAGCACCCCAATACAAAGTATTAAGGGGTATTAATAATTTTGTTTTAAACCGATTAATTGTTTCTCTCCAAACAACAATTTTGTTTGTTGCTATCAAACAATATTAAAATGTTAGTACAAGCTACATTCTTTAAGAATATACAATCTCCCAAAACATATCAAAAATTTCAGCCTATCAGTTTTGTATAAACCCACCCCAAATAAAACCATCAAACAATTTTAAGGGGTGCCTCCCTATCACATAATTATCACTAATATCAATGTTTTTAGAAATGGTATTTAAGTTTTTTAAATCTGCTGTTGTAGCGGTTTCCTTTACTTCAAAACACTTACTTTTATTAAGTATAAAATCTATTTCTTTTCCTGTTTTTAATTGATAATAAGCAATATCCCCAAAATGTAGCAATTGGTTGAACACGGCATTTTCGAACAAAGAGCCGCTGCCTGCCTGTGCAGACATGGCTGCAATTCCATTATCCAAAAAGTAAACTTTTCTAGCTTTTGTAATTTCTCTATCAGGGCTGTATGATAATACTGGAATGGTACGGATAAGGTAGCTTTGCTCTAAAAGATCGAGATAATTTTCTACGGTTGGGCGGGAAATTTGGGTAACACTGGTAAGTTTAGAAACATCCAATTTGGTTCCAATACGTACGGCCAATAATCTCATTAATTTATATAGATTGGTGGGGTTTCTGATATCGGACAGTAGCGCAATATCGAAATTTATGTAAGAACTGATGATATCTTGGATCATATCCCTCTTGTTTGCTATAGATGAAGAAAGTACTACCTCTGGAAAACCTCCATAATTGATGTAAGATTCGTAATAGTCCTTTAAACGCTCGTATTCTGATTTTACGAATACCCCTGAATTTTCTAACGAGAGGGAAAAGGTTGACACACCATTGAATGAGAGTAGTTCGTTGAAGCTAAGGGGATAGACTTCAAACAGCTTTTTTCTGCCGGCCAAAGATTCTGAAAATTTGTTTTTCATATAATACGCACTGGAACCGGTTACGATAAACTTGATGTCGTAGGTATCGTATAAATATTTCAATACGCTGGGTAAATTAGTTATCAGTTGAATCTCATCAATTGCAATCAATACTTTGCTACTGAAATCAGCTCCCTGTTGCTTTAATGCAAAAATTATGGTTTCATAATTAGGTTCTGAGAATAAGGTTCGGTTATCCATACGTTCCAAATCAAAATAGAATTTCTGACTGATGGTAGAATCCTGCATCAATTGTTTTACCAAAGTTGTTTTGCCCGTACGTCTCATTCCTGTTAAAACAGTAATTTGCTTTTGACTAAGATGATCTAGAAGAGTACTATATATATTGCGATTATAAAAATTCATAACTAAAATTATACTATACATCAAAAATAGTAAAACTAATTTATAATTAACAACAAAATTTCAGATTTAACCAATAGCTAAACTGGCCAAAAAGCTTATGCTATCTATAATTACAGAACGCTTAAATAAGCTAATAATTAATTTAGTACAACGTTACATTTTATTTGTTGCTAAAAAACAATGTTGTTGTTTGCAAACAAACAAAGTTGTACATTTGTATCAAACAATATTGAAATGTTAGTACAAGCCACTTTTTTACAGGTTATTGCAGCACAAAAAGAAAGTCTTAACCTTCAAAAAATAGGGTTACACAGAGATGCGCTACAGAAATTGCCCGATTTAAACGCCCATATACTTATCGTTTCGGGGATACGCAGGTGTGGTAAAAGCACTTTGCTTTTTCAGCTTTTGCAAAATAAATACAAAGATGCGTTGTACCTTAACTTTGACGACCCTCGTTTATACGATTTTGAACCCAAGGATTTTTTACGTTTAGATGAAGTTATTAAACAGTTGGGCGTAAGGATTTTATTATTTGATGAGGTGCAAATTATCCCCGAATGGGAAAAATATGTACGCCAAAAACTAGATGAAGGCTACAAAATGGTGGTTACAGGCTCTAACGCAGCGTTGCTAAGCCGCGAGCTAGGCACAAAACTTACAGGAAGGCACATTACCAAAGAGTTGTTTCCGTTTTCATACCAAGAGTTTAATGCGTTTTTAAAAACCGATGCCAATGAAACATCGCTACTAAAATACCTAAAAACGGGTGGCTTCCCCGAGTACGTAAAATACGGAACTGATGAAATTTTACACCACCTTTTCGAGGATATTTTGATACGGGATATTGCCGTAAGGTATAGCGTACGGGATGTTAAAAGCCTGCAACGCTTGGCTTTATATTTGGTATCGAACGTAGCAAAACCTATCACAGGCAATCGGTTAAAAACTTTATTCAATATAGCCTCTACCAGTACCATAATGGAGTATTTATCGCATTTGGAGTATGCGTATTTGTTTCAGTTTGTACCTAAATTTAGCTATTCGCTGCGTAAACAATTGGTAAATCCACGCAAAGTATATGCCATTGATACAGGTATGGTACAGGTAAATTCGGCATCATTTAGCGACGATGATGGCCGAAAATTCGAAAACTTAATTTATTTAAAATTGCGAAGAAACTACACCGAAATATATTATTTTGCCGATAAAGGCGAGTGTGATTTTGTGGTTTTTAGCAAAGGAAATATCAGCGAAGCCATACAGGTTTGCTACCAACTAAACCAAGATAATATAGACCGTGAAGTAAACGGATTAATGGCCGCATTAACCTTTTTTAATTTAAAACAAGGCACCATTGTAACGCTAAATCAAACAGAAGTAATACAAAAAAACAATTTTACAATTAATGTAGTGCCTAGCTATCAATGGCTATAATGAACACTTAATGCCTATTGCCAGGTAAAACCGTTTACAGGTTTTTTTTTGAATTTTTATTTTTGAATTTTAGTACTTTAGCCCTGTGTCGCACAGCCAACGTTTTTTTATCGAAATAGCTTACAAAGGTACTGCTTACCACGGCTGGCAAACGCAGCCCAATGCCTTAACTGTACAAGAAGTGCTGGACCAAAAACTTAGCACCGTATTTAGGCAGCAAATACAAAGCTTGGGCTGTGGCCGCACCGATGCAGGCGTACACGCCACCCAGTTTTATGCACATTTCGATATTCAAAACACTGATGATAACCTTGTTTTACAACCTCATACGCTTAAAAGTATCAATGCCATTTTACCTGTTGATATTGTTGCAAAGCAAATTATAAAAGTAAATAACACCGCCCACGCAAGGTTTGATGCAACATTGCGCTCGTATCAATACCATATACATTTTACAAAAGACCCCTTTAAAACCGAAGAAAGCTGGCTGTTAAAATACCATGATTTGGATGTTACAGCCATGAACCAAGCCGCAGCCATTATTTTAGAATATGAAAATTTTGCTTCTTTTTGTAAATCAAAAGCCGATAACCATACCAATATTTGTAAATTATTGTGCTGCGAGTGGCACCAAACCAGCAATGGCTTAATTTTTTATATTACAGCTAATCGTTTCTTGCGCAATATGGTGCGGGCTATTGTAGGTACTTTGGTAGATGTAGGCCTAGGTAAGTTACAAGCCAGCCAGTTACGCAACATTATCGAAAGCGAAAACCGATGTAATGCAGGCACATCAGTACCTGCTTGTGGTTTATATCTTACCAAAATAAATTATAACTATATTATTGATGGGCAACGAAATAGCGGGTAAAACCTACGATTGGCACTTGCTTAAACGCATACTTGCCTATACCAAACCTTACAAAACGGTGTTTTACTGGTCGGTATGGCTTACCATTGGTGTTGCGCTAGTATCGCCGCTAAGGCCCTTAATAACCCAAATTACCGTTGATGATTTTATTTTAAAAAACAATACCAACGGCCTAGCCTGGATGATAAGCCTAATGGTGGTACTGCTATTTGTGCAAACAGCTATACAATATTACCATACTTATTTAACCAATACGCTGGGGCAAAGTGTAATAAAAGATTTGCGTAGCGATGTGTTTAATCATATTACCAAACTCAAACTTGGCTATTTTGATAAAACACCCATAGGCCAACTTATTACCCGAACGGTATCGGATTTAGAAACCATTGCCGATATTTTTTCGGAAGGTATTATTGTAATTATTGGTAGTATTTTACAAATTATTACCATTATGGCCGTAATGTTTTATCAAGATTGGCGGCTTACTTTAGTGGTTTTAATTCCGATGCCTTTTTTGGTTTTGGCAACCTATATTTTTAAAGAGGCGATAAAAACAGCGTTTCAGGAAGTGCGTACACAAGTAGGCTTGCTAAATAATTTTTTGCAAGAACATATTAGTGGCATACGGGTAATCCAATATTTTGCCCGAGAGCAGCAAGAGTATAAAAAATTTGAAGCCATTAATAAAGAACATTGCGATGCGCATATTCGTTCTAATTGGTATTACTCGATATTTTTTCCAGTGGTAGAAATTATTTCGGCATTATCCATAGGTTTACTGGTGTGGTATGGTTCCAAAAGTATTATTAATAACCAAATTTCGCCTGGTGTGGTAGTGGCTTTTATCATGTATATCAACATGCTTTTTAGGCCCATACGCGAGCTTGCCGATAAATTTAACACCCTACAAATGGGTATGGTAGGTGCCGATCGGATTTTTAAAGTACTAGATACCAACGAAAAAACAATAAATACAGGCACATTAAAACCCGCAACATTAAAGGGAGATATTAAATTTAAAAACGTTTTTTTCGCTTACGCCGATGATAGTTACGTGTTAAAAGACATTAGCTTTGAGATTAAAGAAGGCGAAACCTTGGCGATAATAGGCGCTACGGGTGCGGGCAAATCATCTATTATTAACCTTTTAAATCGTTTTTACGAAATAAATAGTGGCGAAATTACTATTGATAATATTCCGATAAAAGATTTTGACCTTAATTATTTGCGGTCGCAAATTGCTACTGTATTGCAAGATGTTTTTTTGTTTTCGGATAGTGTAGCCAATAATATTAGCCTTAATAACCCCGAAATTACGCTAACCCAAATAATAGCCGCAGCCAAAGAAGTAGGTGCACACGATTTTATTATGCGCCTGCCAGGTACTTACCAATACCAAGTACAAGAGCGTGGCGCAACCCTATCGACAGGGCAGGCACAGTTGCTATCGTTTATTAGGGCAATGGTATATCAGCCTAAAATTTTAGTGTTGGACGAAGCCACTGCATCCGTAGATACCGAAACCGAACAATTAATACAAGCTGCCATCGAAAAACTAATGAAAGGCCGCACCGCTATTGTAATAGCGCACCGTTTATCAACCATCCAAAATGCCGATAAAATACTGGTTATACACCAAGGCCAAATTGTGCAACAGGCTAGCTAACCTAAAGTTTCCCATGGTTAGTGGCACACCAAACATTAAAACTTTGTAGCGTAAAACGGTCTTGGGGTTGGCGAAAGTGGGGATTAGAAAGTACTAAAGTTCAAATTTAGTACAAAAGCTAATAGAAAGTACAAATGTTCAGCCTGGTGCGAAAGCCCCACTTTTGCCAAACCCATGTTGTGCGTTCGGCCTTTGTTTATGCTAGTTTTATTGGTTGTTTTTCAAGTTTCACGTTGAAATTTATTTCTGCTTTTAAGGCTTTAAATACTTTTAAAATCGTATCAATTGTTGCACTGTTAGTACTACTTTCTAGTTTTGAAATTTGTGATTTCTGAACACCAACCAATTCTCCAAGTTGCTCTTGTGTTAAATTTCGTTCTTGTCTAGCTGTTTTAATCATTCTGCCTAAAACATCCATACGAAGTTCATATTCGTAGTCGTCCCTGTTAGTTGTTCCCGTTTTGCCAATGTACTTGTCTTTCATTTCGGCAAGTGAGTACGATATATTTTCTGTCTTTGCCATATTGTTATTTTTTTGGTTTATTGTCAAAATACTTTTCTCTTATTTTTACAGCTCTATCAATTTCGTTTGCTGGTACTTTGTCCACTTTTTTGATAAAACCGTGTGTCGCCATTACTAAAGTTTCTTTTTCGCCTGTTTTGTCCCAAAATGCAAGAAGTCTAATTTGTAATCCTGCATAAAGAGTTCTAAATTCCCAAATGTCTTGTTTAAGTTTTTTGAATAATCTTGGGTCGTTTGTTTGTTCAGCTAGGTCAATATTATAAAACACTTTTCGAGCAGTTTTCAAATCCAATTCAGCAATAAACTTGTCAGCTTCTTCCAAAAATCGTGTCTCAAAATATTGCATTTACTGTTTCTTTTGTCGTAATGGTTAACGTGTCAAAAATAATAAAAGTTTCCAAATATTGCAACAATATTTTATCTGTTTTTTCAGGTTTTGGTTTTCTAGGCTCACGCACAACTCCCCATGGTTGGTGGCTCACCAAACATTAAAACTTTGTAGCGTAAAACTGGTTTTTAGGTTTTTAAAACTCGGCACATAAATCCTTCATGGCATAAGGTATTTGCTTTATAATGGCTGTTGCCGATGTACTAAACATTTTTTTGGCCAATTGTTCGCCAATATAACCATGGATAAAAACAGCAGCTAAAATTGCTTTTTCGAGCGGGTATCCTTGTGCTATTAAGCTAGTTATCATCCCCGTAAGGGTATCGCCCATGCCTGCACTTGCCATTGCTGGCGAGCCCGACGAATTAAAATAGCAATCCCCATCGGGATTAAAAACCATGGTGTATCTGTTTTTAAGTACAATATATACCTTTAATTTTACGGCTTGCTTAAAAGCCGTTTCTATACGTTGCCAGCAAGATTGGTGTGTGCCAAATAACCTATCAAACTCTTTGATATGTGGCGTTAATACAGCGTTTTGGGGTATGCTGTTTAGTAATTGTGGGTTTTGGCCTAATAAATTAAGGGCATCGGCATCTATTACCAATTGTTTATTGGGTAATTGTAAGGTGGTTTTTAATAACGATAAAGCCTCATTACTTGTGCCCAAGCCTGGGCCAATGGCAATTACGTTGTATTTTTCGAACGCAATATTTGTGGCATCAGGGGCAATATACATAGCTTCGGGTATGCGGGTATTTAGGGCATTTAAACCCAGCTTGGGCAGCATGGCTGTGGTTAAGCCAGTACCTGTTTTATGGCAAGCTTCGGTGCATATTAAAGCTGCACCAAGGGTATGGGTATCGCCAGCGATAATAAGGGCATGGCCCAATAAGCCTTTGTGTGTAAACTGCTGGCGTGGTGTAAGCCATTGTTGTACATCGCCTTTCCAAAACCAGTGGTAAGGCGAAGCAATGCTTTGTATATAGTTTTCATCAAGCCCAATATCTACCACTTTCCACTTTTTAATATAGGCATTGGATAAGGGTAATAAAAAATTAAGCTTAGGCCGCTGAAACGAGATTACCCAATCGGCACAAATAATAGCATTGCTATAAGGATCGCCCTCGGCAGGTAAGCCGCTGGGTATATCCACCGAAATAGTGTATGCTTTTAAATTATTTATTTTTTGTATTAAGGCAGCCCATTCATCATTTAAAGCCCTATTAAGACCAATGCCCAAAAGCGCATCGATAACAATATCGCAAGTTGTAATTTGCAAGTCGGAGGCTTGGCTGAGGTAAAAAATATTGGCATCTAAGATTTGTAATTTTTCTAGGTTAAGGTTAAAATCTTCGGTAGCATTTTGGCCAAAATCGGCAATAAAAACCTTTAATTGGCCAAATCCTTCGCTTAATAGCATACGGGCTATGGCTAGGCCATCGCCACCATTATTGCCTTTACCACAAACAACAATGATGTTTTTTTTACGGTCGGTGATTTTGTTTAAAAAAGCAATCACAAAGGCATTACAGGCTCTTTCCATTAATTCGGACGAGCGTACAGGCTGGTTTTCGATGGTATATTTATCGGCCAGTTGGGTTTGTGCTGCGGTTAAAATTTTAAGCATAGCTAATGGGTTTATAGCGGTTTAAACGGCTGTAAATTTATGGCTTTATTATTCTTCGTAACCAAAAGTTTTTAAGTAATTGCTTTTATGTCGCCAGTCGGGCAGTACTTTTACAAACATTTCCAAAAAAACCTTTTTTTGTAAAAATTCTTCCATATCCTGCCTAGCGTATATCCCTACTTTTTTTAGCATAGCACCATTTGTACCTATCAAAATATTTTTTTGCGAATCGCGTTCTACCACAATTTCGGCACTAATTTTTACAATTTCGGGCGATTCTTTAAAAGATGTTATAATCACTTCGGAACTGTAAGGGATTTCTTTTTTGTAAAACTTAAATATTTTTTCGCGTATCATCTCCGAAACAAAAAAACGTTCGGAGCGGTCGGTAAGTTCGTCTTTTTCGTAATACGGTGGGTGTATGGGTAGGTTTTGGATAATAAAGTTTTTTACGGTTTCAACATTATAGGTATGCAGTGCTGCTATACCTACAATCCCGTTGGGGTTTAGTTTATCTTTCCAGTAGGTAATTTTTTCTTCTATTTTTTCGTTGGTTGATTGGTCTATTTTATTGATAACTACCAATATTTTAGCGTCGGATTTTTTAAGTTTTTCTATCACTTCTTCTTCATCTTGTTTTTCGTTTATATCGGTAACAAAAATCAAAATATCGGCATCCACCAGCGATTCATCTACCGTGTGCATCATGTTTTCTTGCAATCGGTAGGCGGGTTTTATAACTCCAGGCGTATCCGAAAACACAATTTGGTAATCGGGCTCGTTAACAATACCTATAATACGGTGGCGTGTGGTTTGCGCTTTGGGGGTAATAATAGCCATTTTTTCACCCACAAGGGCATTCATGAGGGTTGATTTTCCTGCGTTTGGTTTCCCTATGATACTTACAAAACCAGCTTTATGCTCCATCTAAAGTTTTTTTTAAAAAATATTTGATTACAAAGAAACGAATTATATCTTTGCAGTCCAATTTAAGGGAACAAATTAAACTGTTGCTATTAAATTGTAAAACAAAATATAGTGCGGGGTGGAGCAGTTGGTAGCTCGTCGGGCTCATAACCCGAAGGTCATCAGTTCGAGTCTGGTCCCCGCTACCAAAAAAGTTGAAACGACACTTTTTTAATTTAACAAAATGGCCCGTTCGTCTAGGGGTTAGGACGTTAGATTTTCATTCTAGAAACAGGGGTTCGATTCCCCTACGGGCTAC
>JAAFJW010000055.1 GCA_013298995.1 Sphingobacteriales bacterium
CAAACGGTTTTGTTCTAAAGACGATGCAAAGTAATAACAAACAATGCTTTTATAAAATTTAGGTAGGTTTGTAGGGCAGTTGTTCTAAAACTTTTTATAGGGAAAATGCGGCCCTATTGGGGGAAACTTGAACGGATAGCATTTCTGGCTCATAAAATCCCCCAACCAGCTTGCGTTTATCGCTTATGGTGACCATTACATTGCCTAGGTGGTTAGTAAGTTCGTATTGTTTTAGCCCTGCTAATTTCCATGCTCCTGTGCCAGTACCTCCCCCACTTTCGGTAATGGCTATATTAGGTTTCCACATCCCCAAACGGTTGCTGCCGTATAAATATTGTTCGTCCCATACTATGGTACTGCCATTATATATCGTATAATTTGCTAGGGTATTTCCCTGTGCATCGCGTACGTAATAGGTAGTGTTGCTGCCTGCACTATTTACTATTTGCTTGCTTTGGCGGTTGCCTGCTGGGTCGTAGGTGTAATTGATAGAATTACCCGTTTTTTGTATTTTTTTAATCTTACCATAAACTGTCCAATCTATGTTACTAATATCGGCAGAGGCATCTTTAACAAGGTTGCCTATTTTATCGTATTGGTAATTGTAAATGTTTGTATTTTTTATGTCCTCGGTGTAATTATCCATATCATAGGATTTTGAATCAGAAAATAAATATTGCTAAAATAATTAAAACACGCAAATTTTATTAGACATTTTTTTTACGGGCTACAAACCCTACAATTGGGGCTTTCGCATGAGATAGTATTGGGTGTTATGCTTAATAGATTTTTTAATGCTAATACAAGCATCTCACCGTAATTAAAATCCCTAATACGGGTCCACATCAACACTTAAAAAAGCACCTTTATTTAGTTTGTTTTCGTAAAAAGCGGCAATTTTTAGCTTTAATAAATCTTTTACTTTAACTATGGATTGTGTTTGCCTATCTACCTTTATCATAATGGTTTGTATATAATAGGTGCGTATGCGGCCTACCAAGGGTATTTGTGGGCCTAAAACTTTATCGCCCAAAATTTTACGTAGTTCTATGGCAAAATAGTCGGCAATGGCTTGTAGCTTTAAAAAATCTTTGTGCTTTACATCAATTTGTATAATGCGGGTGTATGGTGGGTAGGCAAATTGGCGGCGTTCGGCTAGTTCATCGCTAAACATCCCATCAAAATCATTATCAACTACTTGCTGTATAATGCGGTTTTTAACATCGTAGGCTTGTATAATTACTTTGCCTTGTTTATCACGGCGACCTGCCCTTCCCGCTACTTGGGCAAGCATTTGATAGGTGCGCTCGTAAGCCCTAAAATCTGGAAATTTTAGCATACTATCGGCATTTATGATACCAATGGTGCTTACGTTACCAAAATCTAAACCTTTGGCAACCATTTGTGTACCTACCAAAATATCTATTTTTCCTTCTTCAAAAGTGCTTAAAATATGTTGGTGCCCGTTTTTGTTTCGGGTGGTATCGTAATCCATCCTACCTACATTAAAGTTGGGTAAAAGTACTTTTATATCGTCTTCTATTTTTTCGGTACCGTAGCCTTTTTGTATGATATGGGTGCTTCCGCAGGCTAGGCATTTTACAATGTTATCTTCTTGGTAACCACAGTAATGGCAGTGCATTTTATTGCTTGTTTTGTGGTAAGTTAGGCTAACATCGCAGTTAATGCACTTGGGGCTATTGCCGCAGGTTTTGCATATTAAAATAGGTACATAACCTCGACGGTTTTGGAACAGTATTACTTGTTCTTTTTTGGCTAAGGCCTGCTCCATTTCGGTAAGCAATAGGGTGGTAAAGTTGTCTTTGATGAGTTTTTTTTGTGTTTCTTCACCAATGCTGGCCACTTCTATTTTGGGCATTTGCACTCCGCCATAGCGTTTTAATAATTTTACAAGGCCGTATTTACCTGTTGAGGCATTAAAATAAGTTTCGATAGATGGCGTGGCCGAGCCTAGTAAAATATGGGCTTTGTGTGTACCTGCTAGCACAATTGCGGTATCGCGAGCATTGTAGCGTGGGGCTGGGTCGTACTGTTTATAACTGGCTTCGTGTTCTTCGTCAACAATTATTAAACCTAAGTTTACGAAAGGTAAAAACACTGCCGACCTTGCGCCTAAAACTACTTTGCACTCGTTTTTAAGTACTTTTTGCCAAACCTCGGCCCGTTCGTTATCGTTAAATTTGCTATGATAAACCACAATTTTATCGGCAAAATATTTTTTTAAACGTTCAATAATTTGGGTGGTGAGGGCTATTTCGGGCAGTAGGTACAGCACTTGCTGGCCTTGTGTAATAGCCTCCTCAATTAAGCGAATATAAATTTGGGTTTTGCCCGATGCCGTTACGCCGTATAATAAAGTAACGGGCAGGGTGGTAAAATAATGTTTTATGGCTTTTAAGGCTACATCTTGGTAGGCATTTAGGGTAAAAGTATCGCTAAGTTCGTCGTCGTATTTGGTTAAGCGACTTACAATTTTATAATCGGCAATAAAAATAGCTTTATCAATTAAGGTTTTTATAGTGGCTGATGTGGCACCGCTGGCTTCGGTTAATTGGGATTTTGTAATTTCTGGATTTTGCTTTGATAGCTGCAAATAGGCCAGTAATACATCTAACTGTTTGGGTGCTTTTTCTAATAAAGCAAATAACTGTTTTAAAGCATCGGGATTTTTATAAGCATCGTTTAGCTGTATTAAAACAATGGTTTTGGGTTTGTATTTTTGGTTTATCTCCTCAAAAATAAATATTGCTTTTTTATCGAATAAACTGCGAAGGATAGAAAAAACATTTTTTTGGCCCAATATTTTATTAATATCGCTTATAAGCAATTCTTTTTGAATTTCTAAAGCCTCGAGCACCACAAATTCTTTATCGCTTAAATCCGATTTATCGTAATCTCCTTCGCTGTTTAAAACAATGCGGGTTTCGCTGGCTAGTTTTAATGCCGATGGTAGGGCGGCTTGCATTACTTCGCCCAAATGGCACATATAATAATTGGCCATCCAATGCCAAAGACTTAGCTGATTTTGGTTTACAATTGGTTGGTCGTCAATAATATCTAACAAGTATTTGGCTTCGTAACGCTCGGGCGGATTTTGGCTTATTGATAAAATAATGGCGGTATAAATTTTACTTTTTCCAAACTGTACCACGGTTCGTTTACCAATTTCAACCTTGTTATTTAGCTCGAAAGGTACACGGTAAGTAAACGTATTGGCTACCGCTAAAGGTAAAATTACTTCTACAAATAGGGTTTTTCGGGCTAAAGTTTGTTCAAAATCTATCATTTATCGGTTTTTAATGCCCCCAATAAAATGCCTATCCATCCTACCATAAAAAATAAACCGCCAATGGGTGTTATAGGCCCTAAGTATTTTAACCAAGGTGCGCCTAAAAAATCTTTTAAAGCCAATACATATAAAGAACCCGAAAATAGCAATATGCCCAGCACAAAACCATAAAAACTTAGTTTAAGGTATTGAGTTTTAATATCGCTTAAAGCGGATAAAAAAAGCAAAGCAAAAGTATGGTAAAACTGGTACTGTATGCCTGTTTGCCATGCGCTTAGCATATCGGGCGAAACTATTTTTTTTAAACTATGTGCACCAAATGCACCCAAAATAACGGCTATTAAACCAAATATTGCTGCCCAAACTGTTATTGTTTTTTTCATTTTATATTGATGATGATAAGGCTAAGGTAATAAAAGCTTGATGGGTTTTAAAAAGGATTTTAATTGGAAGCGTTGATTTAAGTTTTTTACCAAGCCCAAAGTTTTGTTTTAAGGCTTTATAAATTTACCAATTATAAAGTTAAAGGAAATTATTATCTGATAAACCTGCGTGTATTATAGCCATAATTGTATTTTTTTATACACTTATGGCCAAAACTTAAAAACAGTTTTCAGCCATAACTATACTTTTTTGTACACTTATGGCTAAAACTTAAAAATAGTTTTCAGCCATAACTATACTTTTTTATATACTTATGGCTAAAACTTAAAAAATGTTTACATATATTTGTGCCAGTACTTTGCAAAAAGATACGTTTAAAATGGCAAAATATAAAACAAAAAACGCAGTAAAACAGCCACTTATAGGTAGAACAGATGAAGTAAATACCTTACACGGCCTGCTTAACAGTAAGGAAGCCGAGTTATTGGCAATATATGGCAGACGAAGGGTAGGTAAATCATTTTTAATAAAACAAGCCTTAGAGGCCAATACTATATTTTCGTTTACGGGTACCAAAGAAGATACTAAAGACGAAAATTTAAAAAATTTTATTGATTTAATTAATCAATTGATGAAGCCCCCTATTGCTTATAATAAACCATCGGAGTGGCGAGATGCTTTTGCTATTTTAAAAAAATACATAGAACTACATAGTGCTACATTTAAAAAAGTAATTGTATTTGACGAATTACCTTGGCTGGCTTCCAAAAACTCGGGTTTTTTGGCTGCTTTCGATTATTTTTGGAACTCGTGGGCTGTAAATCAAAACGTAATTGTGGTAATATGTGGCTCGGCGGCTTCGTGGATTATCGAAAACGTAATAAACGATACTGGCGGGCTGCACAATAGGGTAACCAAAAAAATACATCTTCAACCCTTTAGCTTGGGCGAAACCGAACAATATTTTAAAAGTAGAAACATTAATTTTACCAAATATGAAATAACGCAATTGTATATGGCCTTGGGCGGGATTCCGTTTTATCTTAGAGAAGTAAAAGGCGGAAAATCAGTACCAAAAGAAATAGACAGGATATGTTTTGGAAAAAATGCCCCTTTATATGGCGAATTTGAAAACTTGTATAAAGCACTTTTTAGTAAATACGAAACCCATTTAAGCATTATAAAAGCATTGGCAAAAAAAAGGAAAGGGCTTACACGTAACCAACTTTTAAAAGTATCTAAATTAAATAGCGGAGGTACTTTTACTGCTGCGCTTAAAGAACTAGAGGCTTCTTCTTTTATAAGTTTTTACAGCCCTTATGGCAAAACAGAAAGAGATAGCCTTTACCGATTAACGGATGAATACTCTTTTTTTTACCTACAGTATATACTTGGTAATGA
Organism: Sphingobacteriales bacterium; assembly: GCA_013298995.1. Classification (GTDB taxonomy): domain Bacteria; phylum Bacteroidota; class Bacteroidia; order Sphingobacteriales; family Sphingobacteriaceae; genus Pseudopedobacter. The sequence goes on from JAAFJW010000055.1 coordinate 5,096, forward strand.
ATTATCTACTGGTTATTGGCTTAATCAAATAGGTACAGCATCATACAAAGCATGGTGTGGCTTTACTTACGAAACTTTATGCCTAAAGCATATTGATAAAATAAAAATAGCACTCGGTATTGCTGGTGTTTTTACAAAAAGTTCCTCCTTTTTTTTTGCGGGTAATGATGATATCCCAGCTTTCCAAATAGATTTACTTATAGACCGTAATGATGGCGTAATTAACCTTTGCGAAATGAAATACTATGCCTCGGGCTATGTACTCACAAAAAAAGATGCCGAAGCATTACAAAAAAAAGTAGCTTATTTTCAAATACTTAGCAAAACAAAAAAAAGAATAGTAAGCACCCTTATTACCACGCACAAATTAAAGCTAGGAATGCACCAATACCTTATTGATGAAAGCCTATGTATGGAAGATGTTTTTGGGTAATTGTATGGTTGTGTAGTTGCACTTATTGTTTTAATTAAGGCTACATAAATTCAATTGGTTTTAAAATTCTATTTTTGTGGAGAGAACAAACTTGCATGAGAAAAATTATTGCCCTTATTATTATCCTATTTATTGCCGCTGGTGCTTCCTCGTGGTTGTATTTCAATAATTTAACGGCTACCACCAATAATGCTACTAAAATTTTAAATACCGTACCTAGTAATGCTGCCTTGGTGTTTCAATATAAAAACGAGGCTTATTTTTATGATATTTTTAAAAAATTTACCCTTTTTAAAGATGTATTAGGGGTGGCAACTTTTGAACAATTAGCGCAATTAAAAAATATTTTGATTGATGATGCCCAACTCTACGCAAGTGTAGATAAAAGTGATTTGTTTTTTTCGTTACATAAAACGGCAAACGATAAAGCTGATTTTTTGGTACTTGCCCCTTTGGCACAATCGTTTTTAAACCAATATTCAACCGCCAAATTTTTATCATTAATTAAAACCAAATACACGGTTAACGTAAATAATTTTAATAGTTATGAAATTTATACGGTTAAACTCCCAGGCAATAAGCTTTTTTATTTTTCGCTTTTGCAATCAATAATTGTTGGAAGTTTTAACCTTAATTTGGTAGAAAAAACAATTTTACAGCAAACTATTGCCAATAAACTTAAAACAAACGAGTTTAACGCCGAAACCGACCGAAACAAAAATGCTATTGCCAACCTTTACCTTAGCTTTGCTAAACTACCCGATTTTTTAAACAATTTTTCGAAATATAAAAACCCCGAATATACCGCTTATTTAAAAAACTTTAAAGCATACTCCAGTTTAAATATAAATTACCAGTCGGATGCTTTTATGTTTAGCGGCATTACCACACCCGATACCACACAATTACAATATGCCAATATTTTTTTACACCAACAGCCTGGCAACCTAACGCTTAGTAACATTATACCCTTAGATGCTGCATCTTATTTAAGTTTTTATGTATCAGATATGCGCTTGTTTCAGTTGCATTTGCAGCGTATGTTTGGCCAAATGGGGGTTTTACAAAAGTTAAAAACACAAATTAATAGCATAGCCAAAAAACATTCGGTACCTATTGAGCAAGAGTTTTTAAACGTTTTAGGTAAAGAGTTTGGCCAAGCACAATTGGCATCGGGCGATAAAATAGGATTTATAAGCACCAATAACTCGCAACGGTTATCCTTTTTACTATCCACCATTAGCACTCCCCTATCGGCCAAAATAGCTAGGTTTGATGATACTAATTTTGTGTATTATTTTTTTGGCGAGCCTTTTAAATTTTTTGGCAGGCCGTATTTTACCACAGTAAGTAATTATTTGGTAGTGGCCAATTCGGCAACAGCCTTAAAAAATTTTTTAGCCCATTACCAACAACAACAAATGATAAGCCTAAGCCCTAATTATAACCATTTACAACAATACCTATCCAATAAAGGAAACATATTTTATTTTTTACACAACAAAAACTCGAAAGCCATTTTTAAAGATTTTTTAAGTAAAAACGCATACCGCAACTTTAAAAGCGAGAATTTTAAATTCGATAACATCTACGGATTATCAATACAATTTAGTGCCGATAAAAATAAATTTTATACCAATTTATACCTCAATAAACTACCTCAACAGGCTAAAGCAGCCAATTTAAGCGATTCGTTATACCTCGATTCGCTCACACAACAAAATAAAAACTAGTTTAGTGAGTTTTAAATTATTTAATATGCGATTAAAAATGACAACAAAAATAGCCGCTCTTCTTCCCTTGTTATGTATAGGTAAATTTTGTTACGCACAAGATTTTTCGCTCAATAACTCGGGCACATTATACGATTCGTTCGAAAACCCAGTACAAACCACCTCAACCAAAGACCTTAGCCGTAAATACGCTTCTAATTTTTTTATCCCATCAATAAGTAACAATATTTATTTTGATGGAGAGGCAAATCAATCTTTTAAAACCTTGATATTTAAAGGAAAAACTGATGCAAAACAAATTAATAATGTTGGCCTAGTAAATATGAATTCGCTGTTATCATTCAGTAATAATTATTTATTTATGTTCAAGATGTATAAATCGGTAAAATATAAACGCGAATTGGGTATTGCATTGCAACTACGTAGCGAAAATAACTTAAACATTAGCAACGAAACTTTTGCTATTTTAGATAACTACGGCCTTTTCCCAAATGATACTTATACCAATATTTTTAATGGAAATGGTTACAGCCAATCATACAGCCAATTGGGTTTTACATATCGCCAAAATTATGATAAAAACTGGGCTTGGGGTGCTAAGTTTAGCGTACTAAACGGAATTTTATATGCCCAAGGCGATTTGCGTGAAAACTCGTTCTCTATTGATAGAGAAAATAATATTTTAACTCAAACGGTTGTAGGCACTGCTAAATCAAGCTTTGGTACAGGTGTACCAACGGCAAGTTTATTATACCCAACGTTTAAAAACCCAGGCTTATCTGTAAATTTAGGTTTATCATATACATCGCCCAATGGTATATATTTAAGTGGTCATATAAAAGATTTAGGTTTTATAAAATGGGGTAAAAGCAGTACTAAATTTGATTTTAACGATGAGGTAAAAGTTTTTAAAGCTGATGCCAATGATTTAGGTGTACGCTATTACGACAAATTTAGTATCATGCTAGCCAATAATGCTAGGTCCGAAGGTTTTTATACACCTACCAATGCCAAGGTAGAAGTATTGGCTTCCAAAACTTTTGATTTTTATAAACCCAATTTAATAGTTTCAAAAAACGTATTTCAAAGAGACGGTGCTGTGGCGTTTATCAATAATTTTAATTACGATATTTGGAATGCCTCTTTTAACGGTATTTACGATTTAAGGCAAGGTTTTAATTTTGGTAGCCAGTTTATGGTTAAAGCACCTAATGTAGAGTTTTATATAGGTAGCGAAAGCCTGTTTCCTTCTTTACGCTACGCAAATGGTTTTTTAAGTTCGAACCCAAGCATAGGCGGCAACCCCACCCGAGCCGATTTTTACATGGGTTTTAGCCTTAAATTTGGTAAACCGATGCAAAACTTTAGCAATGCCGATGAAATACCAGGCATTACCAATGGCGACCAAGGCAAAGGCGTACGAAACTTAAATGCAATAAATTGGTTCGGTTTTTTAAAGAAAAAAAATAAAACCAAAAAAGAAGTTGATAAAAGGCGGGATAAAAAATCTTAATTTTTTTGCAATACCATAAACTCTTTTAAATACAAAGGCTCAAAATAAGCCACATCTTCAAACTTTTTAGCCATAAACTTATGGTAAGCTATGGCGCACATATCCGCAGCCGAATTTATAAAACCATCAACAATTATTGCATTGCTTTGCGCCGATAAGGCATTGCTACATTTAGCGGCACCATCGCCAAAAAAATAAATTGGGTGCTGGCTAAGCTCGTTTGCAAACGAATGTTCATCCATAATTTTTGCTTCGGTGGGCAACACCAAATCGCCATTATAATCATACAGGGCACAATATACCTCCATTCGGCGGGCATCTACCATGGGGCATAGTAGCGTTTTATTGCCATTTATTTTGTACTTCGCTTTAAAACCATGGGCCATAGCCTGCAAAGTATCAATAGCAATAAGCGGTTTATCTAAGGCGTAACACAAGCCCTTGGCGGTAGAAACACCAATACGTAAACCTGTATATGAACCTGGGCCACGGCTTATGGCAAGGGCATCAATCTTAGCATAATCTTTTACACTATTGGCAATTACTTCATCAATAAATAAAGTAATAAGCCCAGCATGTACATTTTGTTCGTTAATTTCTTTGTGGTACAGCAACAACCCATCTTGCGCAATAGCTACCGAGCAACATTGGGTAGCGGTTTCTATATGTAAAATTATAGCCATTAAATTTTAATTAATTAAGGTACAGGATTATGCCCATGTGCACCCCAAGGATTACACCGTACTATTCGTTTTAGCGTGAGCCAGCCACCTTTAAATGCTCCGTATTTTTGTATTGCTTGTATGCCGTACTCGCTACACGTAGGCGTAAACCTACACGATGCGCCCAATAATGCCGAAAAAAAATATTGATATATTTTAATAAGTGCTAAAAAAAACAATTTAAACACAGCATTAAGCATGGGCTGATAGTATTTGAGTGAGTAAATTTGAAAACACTATTTTAAGTTTAGCATCTAATAGTTGCTGTGGTACCATATCTTTACCAATATAATTTATGGATAAAAGTATGCCCAACTTATTGATAGATAAATGATTATACAAAAACGCTTGCTTATTTAACCTATACACTTCCCTTATTTTTCGTTTAATAAGGTTACGGTCCACACTGCGTTTAAACTTTTTTTTGGAAACCCCAATCACTACCTGTGCTGGAAATAATTGTGGCTGGCTACTGCGCAACCAACTTACCCGATAAGGGTAAACTAAAAAAGAAGAACCCTTAGTAAAAAGGGCTTCTAAAAGCACTTTACTACACAAGCGTTCTTCTTTACAAAATGTTTTTTTTATTACCATATACCGATATTTACAAAATAATTTATCGGCAAAAAACCCTAAGGTTACAGTTTAAACCTAAGCTTTGTGGCTACCTTCGTCCGATACGGTAAGTCTTTTACGGCCTTTGGCTCTTCTCGATGCCAACACTCTTCTGCCATTAGCGGTAGACATTCTTTCTCTAAAACCGTGTTTATTTCTTCTCTTTCTTTGCGAAGGTTGAAACGTTCTTTTCATAACAATATAATAAATTCTATCTTTTAAAACAGGATTGCAAATATAGGCTTGTTTTTCTAAATATCAAATTCAAAATCAATAAATTATTTTTGAAAAAATATTATTACAGGAAACAACGATTTTTATATTTTTTTAAATATAATTTGGGCGTTTTAACACGCCGTCCGCTGTATCTTTTTTTATTTGTCTATCCCCCCGACCCCAAAGGGGGAGATTCGGCATAAAAAAAGGATGCCTGCCTGCGCAGGCAGGCCGCTACCGTCGTTAACGCTCTAAATTTGTAAAACCAACGTTATCAGCAAATTAAACTAATGTTAAAAAAAATCGAAGTACGAGTATTTACAATTATTCCCATTCACTCATTTAATTTATAATTACATAGTAATAAACTACTTAAAAACATTAAGACTATTGCTGAAAATATTTTACTTATTTTCGTTACAAAATTTTTAATTGAATGAATACCGAAACTAAGCCAATACTTAAAGGGATATATTGTAATTCGCTAAGCCATTATTCGCGGTTTTTAACACAGGAAGTAAATATTGGTGGCGTAGCCCTTGGCGGGGATTTCGCCATCCGAGTACAATCTATGACTACCACCGACACCCTAGATACACAAGGCTGTGTAAACCAAAGTATTAAAATGATACAAGCTGGCTGCGAGTATATTAGGCTTACCGCACCATCAATAAAAGAAGCACAAAACCTAGCCCTCATTAAATCCGAACTAAAAAACAAAGGCTACCAAGTACCCCTAATTGCCGATATACACTTTACCCCCAATGCAGCCGAACTAGCCGCAAAAATAGTTGATAAAGTAAGGATAAACCCAGGCAATTACGCCGATAAAAAAAAATTTGAAGACCTCGAATTTACCCCCGAAGCCTACCAAAAAGAACTCGAACGCATAAAAATAAAATTTGCCCCACTTGTAAACATCTGTAAACAAAATGGTACGGCCATGCGCATAGGTACCAACCACGGCTCGCTATCCGACCGTATTATGAGCTGGTACGGCGATACGCCAAAGGGAATGGTAGAATCGGCTATGGAATTTATCCGTATTTGCCATAGTATGGATTATCACCAGTTGGTAGTTTCCATGAAATCCAGCAACCCACAAGTAATGGTACAAGCCTACCGCTTATTGGTTAAAACAATGGTGGCCGAAGGGATGAATTACCCCCTACACCTAGGCGTAACCGAGGCAGGCGATGGCGAAGATGGGCGCATAAAATCGGCCGTAGGCATAGGTACCCTACTCGAAGATGGCCTAGGCGATACCATTAGGGTATCATTAACCGAAGACCCCGAATTTGAAATACCAGTAGCCAAGGCTTTGGTAAACAGGTATATTAACCGAGCGAAACAAATACAAAATACCCCAAGCGAGTTACTTCAAACCATTAAAATACCCGAAAATTTTTCGCCTTTTGCCTTTAATAAACGCCACAGTGCCGAACGCAATACTTTTATTGGCGGGCACCAAGTGCCAAGGGTAATTGTAGATATATCGCATCAAAACCTAAAAAACCCAGCCGTACTGGATGCTACTGGTTACTTATATTCCGCTTTATTAGATAAATATAACATGGGCGAGCAGTCGATAGATTTTGCTTACCTTGGCGATAATTTGCCCTCATTTAACTTCCCTGGCAACCTAAAACAGTTGTACAACTACCCTACCTGGAAAACATTAAGCAATAAAAATAACTGCCACCCATTGTTTACATTAAGCCAGTATTTGGCTTGCGCCGATGATGCTAAAGATGCTAAATTAAATTTGGTAACAGTAAACGATAGTGATTTCGAAAGCGAAACTTTTACCCAGCTAACTTTGGATAATACCTTAGTTTTGATACTCGAAACCAATGCTTTGCATGGCATGGCACAGCAGCGGGCTTTCTTTTTTAATATGATGAATGCTGGGATTAATACACCCATTATTATTAAACGCAGTTATAACTACCTACCTGCACCGCCACCCGTAGCCAATAAAATGGACGAAAATGACCCTGTTTCGTTACTGCAATTGTATGCCGGTACTGATATAGGTTCATTGCTAATTGATGGCTTGGGCGATGGCGTATGGATAGAAGCGCAACACATGCCTATCCAAAACATAGTATCAACCGCCTTTGGCATATTGCAGGCTACCCGCTCACGTATATCCAAAACCGAATACATATCATGCCCATCATGCGGGCGTACTTTGTTTGATTTGCAAGAAACTACCCAAATGATACGCAGCCGTACCGACCATTTAAAAGGCTTAAAAATTGGCATTATGGGCTGTATTGTAAACGGCCCAGGCGAAATGGCCGATGCCGATTACGGCTATGTAGGCACAGGCCCAGGTAAAATAACCCTTTACCGTGGCAAGCAAGTGGTTAAAAAAAGTGTAAACGCTGCTAATGCCTTAGACGATTTAATTGGGATTATAAAAGAAGATGGAATGTGGGTAGAAAAGGAGTAAAATGATGTATTTTATATATGAAATTTATTAACCAAAAATTGTAAAAATCTAGAACATTTAACATCACAATAAAATAACAAACTAATTGATTGATATATTATACTCAATTTGTAAATATTGAACGTGAAGTTTTAAATTTAAAAATCATACCAAGATGAAAATAGATATTACTTACTTAGAAAGATGTGTATTAACTTTAGAGAATGCGCTGTTTTTAATGAAAAAGTCAGACCCAGATAATATAGAATACGATATGTATCGTTCTGCTTGTATTAAAGAATTTGAAATAATATTAGAACAAAGCGGAAAATTACTTCGAAAAGTTTTAAATTCTTATTTTCATACCTCAAAAGAAGTAGATAAATTAACGTTTAAACAAGTTTTTAGAAATGCTGTACTTAGAGATTTATTAAGTACTGAACAATGCGAGCGATGGTTGCATTACAGGGATAACCGCAATAATACTGCTCATGATTATGGAGAAAACTTTGCCGAAGAAGCACTTGAAATTTTACCACAATTTATTGTAGATGCAAATGCATTGATTGAAGTGATAAAAAATACTAACCTTAATTAATTATGTTACTTCGCGAAAAAGATAAACAAGCATTAATAGCTATTTTTGAAACCGAAAAAACGCCCATACAAGTGTGGGCTTACGGCAGCCGTGTAAACGGTAAAGCACACAATGGTAGCGATTTAGATTTAGTATTGCGCACCCAGAATTTACAAGCTTTGCCTTTTGCAAATTATACAAACCTTTGCGAAAAAATAGAAAATAGCAACATCCCTATTTTGGTTGAACTAAGAGACTGGGCAAGGTTACCCGAAAGTTTTAAGCGTAATATTGAGCAGCAGTACGAAGTGTTGTTTGGGTAATAAACCATTTTTTTGGGTATGATTTTTAAGCAAAAAAACCTGAAATAATTTGCAAAAAAAATAACTGATTTATAAAAAACAATATGATTTTTTTGGTAAAATTTTTAAATTGCAAACATTAAATTTTCCTTAATTGTATTTATTTTTAAACCCAACAAAATCTATGAAAATACCAATACCAATCTTACTTTTTCTGTTTTTATTTTCGGCTTGTTCGCCAAAAGTAAATACCCAAATTACCAAAACGTACCCTACTTTAAGTTACAACGAAGAAGTAAAAGTTTTTGGCTTAAAAACTGTTATACCATCAAATATCGAAGTAATTGGCAGCATAAAAATTGGAGATACAGGCTTTACTTTAAACTGCAACTACCAAACAGTGCTAGAAAACGCTAAAATAGAAGCCCGTAAAATTGGTGGTAATGCCATAAAAATTACAGACCATTCTTTTCCTGATTTGTTGAGTAGTTGCCACCGCATAAAAGCTAACATCCTAAAAATAGATAATTTTAATAACTTAAATATTATAGAAAACCTTGATAACGAAGATTTTAACTCCAACAATGCCAACCCATTAACCCAAATAACATTAAACGATGGAAGAGTTTTAAAAGGTTACATTAAAAACGATACCGACGGAATAATTTACTTTACATTGGTTAAAAACGGCACCAACATCCAAACTCAAATTAATAAATCAGAAATAAAAGAAATAATAAGACCAAAATAATATGAAAAAAATACTACTAATTACTGTGCTTACCATTTGCTATGCTTGGGTAAATGCCCAAGATTTAATACTTACCAGCAAAGGCGACTCTATAAACTGTAAAATAACAAAAGTAGAACCTCAAAACCTTTACTTTACCTTTAATAAAAACAACCAAATACTTAATACACTTATAAATACAACAGAAGTAAAAGAGTATAAATTTAATTTTTACAAAACAACTTTACTGCCAGTAAATAAAGTTTATAACAACCAAAAATACTCGCATTGGCGTTACGGTTTTAATATTGCTTATGGGTACCAAACGGCAAAATCAGCAGCAAATGTTCCACAGTTTTTAATAGATTATAGCGATGGATTACGGTCGGGCTTTAGTTTTGGTGCCGATATTACCTATTTTTTAAAAGAAACTTATGGCATTGGTTTAAAATACAATAGGTTTAACACATCCAACAGTTTAAATAATATAACGCTAACACCCAAAAACGGTGATCCAACTAAATACGGCAATATGGCCGATGATATTGGTATTAATTTTATTGCTCCATATTTTAGTGTTAGGGCTTTGTCTGCCAATGCAAAAAACGCCTTAATAATGAACCTTGCCTTAGGTTACATTGGTTATCAAAACAATGCAATATTAGTTGATAAATACACTATCACCAGCAGCTCGTTTGGTGCTATGCTAGATTTTGGTTACGATGTTGGCTTATCAAAAACTACCGCTTTAAACTTTCAATTATCTTACTTGGCATCTACTTTAAGTTACCTAGATGTAAACGACGGTATTAAAACAGTTAGGCAAACTTTTGATAAAAATACGTATATAGGTTTGGGGCGTTTGGATGTTTCGATAGGATTAAAGTTTAGAAGCGGGAAGTAGAATTTTTTATATATTTTTACAATCAAAAATAAACCGTTTTTTATAAAAATTTTACTTGCAGATTAATTCTTGTTTAAATGATACGAACAATTATAACACCCGATAATCAAACAGTTTTATTTGAAATTCCGAAAGATTACGTAGGTAAAGAAATAGAAATAATTGCTTTTGCTAAATCAGATTATACAAATAACAACCTAAAAAAACTGGTTTCTTTTAATGCTTTATCTTTAAATACTACTGGTTACAAGTTTGATAGAAACGAAGCTAATGAACGATAATTTTTTTTTAGACACCAACATTTTGGTTTATAGCTACTCTGTTGATCAAATTACTAAGCGAAACATAGCCAGAGATTTAATTTCTAAACCAAACTCTATTATAAGCACCCAAGTTTTGCAAGAACTTAGCAATACGCTCACAAAAAAATTTAAATTTAGCTTTGCAAGTGCAGTTTTAGCTATTAATGAATGTTGCAATAACAATAGTTTGCATACCAATGGTAGCCAAACCATTTTAAAAGCTTGCGAAATTGCAGAGCGGTACGGGTTTTCTTTTTACGACAGCCTTATTATTGCTGCTGCTATTGAAGCTAATTGTTCTATTTTATATTCAGAAGATATGAATAGCAAACAAATTATATTTAAAACACTTACCATTTTAAACCCTTTTACATTGATCAAGTAAAAAATTCGCTTATAAAAATTTTCTACGCACCTATGGCCACACCCGTAAACTACACCGACGATAGCATAAAATCCCTAGATTGGAAAGAACACATACGCCTGCGCCCTGGCATGTACATAGGCAAACTAGGCGATGGTACCGCTTACGATGATGGCATTTATGTGCTGCTAAAAGAAATTATTGATAACTCTATCGACGAGTTTGTGATGGGTGCAGGCCGTACAATTGATATCAGCGTAAGCGACCATAAAGTATCTATACGCGATTATGGCCGAGGCATCCCGCTAGGAAAAGTGATTGATTGTGTATCAAAAATAAATACAGGTGGCAAGTACGATTCTAGCGCTTTCCAAAAATCGGTAGGCTTAAATGGCGTAGGTACAAAGGCTACCAATGCCCTTTCGGGGAGTTTTACCGTACAATCGTACCGAGATAACCGCACCAAACGGGCCGAGTTTGAGCGTGGAGTATTGGTAAACGATATGCCCGAAACCGATACCACCCAACGCAATGGTACAGCCATAACCTTTATACCCGACGATACCATTTTCCGTAATTTTAAATACATACCCGAATTTATAGAAAGTATGATTTGGAATTATGTGTTCCTTAATACTGGCCTAACCATAAATTTTAACAACCAAAAATATTTT
>JAAFJW010000056.1 GCA_013298995.1 Sphingobacteriales bacterium
TTGTGCCCATATTTGCGCCAAATGGCTTCTTCGCGAGTTATGGGTGCATATAAAGTTAAGCCTAATGTGTTGCTTGCTTGTAACCTTGTTTTGAATATAATTAACCAATGGTTGTAATATTGCTTTACGCTCGGGAGGTATATTATCTGGATTTAAAAGGCTTATTGTTTTGTTTAAAGCTGTAAATAATTGAGATGTAGAAGGTGTCATGTTTTTAAAAATGTTTATTTTATTTAACAACAGGTTGTTTTTTTGAGGTTTATTTTTTGTGTGATTTGGGCAAAATAATTTTGTAAAATTTCTACAACATCCGTATTAATACAATAACAAATAGCATTGCCCTCTATACTTCCTTTGATAAGGCCTGCCGTTTTTAATTCTTTTAAATGCTGCGATACGGTGGGTTGCGCCAAAGGCAACTCATTTACAATATCGCTGCATATACAGGCATCTACGCCAAGTAAATAATCAATAATTGCTACCCTTGCTGGGTGTGCCAATGCTTTTGCCAGTTGGGCAATGGTATTTTGACGTTGGCTGAAATGTTCGGTTTTACTTGCTCCCATATTTATATATTGCAATATTACGATATGCGATGGAATAAAAAAAATTATTTATTTTTTTTATAACCTTCTCCCGTGGTTGCTTTACGCTTTTAATGGTTGGTGTGCCACCAACCACGGGTGCGAATTATTTATTTATAATTTTATTTTGTGGTTGCTTAACATTTTTAATGTTTACCAACGATTTTATTTGGCTTATGGCTATTTCGTTCAATTTTATCAATCGTTCGTTTTGCGGTAAATTTTGATTGATAAATACAGCGTTCAAACTTTCTAAATTACTTAAAACCACTAATTGCTCTATGGTAGCTTCATCTCTAATGTTACCTTTTGTATTTAGGTTTTCATCTCGCCATTCTTTGGCAGTTTTGCCAAAAAGCGCCATGTTTAGTACATCGGCTTCGGAGGCATACACAAAATTGGTTTTGGTTTTGTCTAATAAATTGGGAATGATATTTTCCTTAATCGCATCAGTGTGAATACTATAATTTACTTTGGATAAATAGCGTTGAAAGTTCCACTCAAGTTGTTCTTTGTTGTTTTCAACTTCTTTAAGTCGTTGAAATTCTCTAACTAATAAAAGTTGAAATTTAGCACTAATCCACATTCCAAAATGAAAAGCAATGTCCTTATGCGCATAAGTTCCTCCGTATCTTCCTGTTTTAGCTACAATGCCTGTTGCATTCGTTTTTTCACACCAATTTTTAGTAGATAACACGAAATTATTGCTTCCTGCTTCATTTTTAATTATACCGAATTCGGTATAATTAAAAATGGGGTTGTATAATGTTTCCCATTCGCCAATATATTCTATGGTGCTTTTTAAACTTAACCATTTAAAAATTAAAATTTCTTGATACTGGCTTTTTGCCATATCTGTCAATGAAATATAATCATTTCCATTTAAGGTTATAAGCGTTATTTCGGCACTTTCTATTTTTATTTTAGCCATGATTTATTCTTTTTAATTAAAACCTCTCCCGTGGTTGGTGGCACACCAAATGCTTTTTATGTTTGGTATGCCACCAACTATGTAGGGGCTAAAGCGTCAAATTGCTTTACAACAAATCAAATCCAATATCTCCCCTAAAGTAAACGCCATCGTAATACACTCGGCCGGCATCGGCGGTGGCTTGCTGTAAGGCGGTAAATAAATCGGGCTGTAAACTTGTGATGGCTAGTACACGACCTCCATTGGTTTTTACTAGGCCATTATCGAGGGTGGTGCCTGCATGAAAAGCGGTAGAATTTTTCAGGTTTTCCAGTCCTGTAATGGTTTTACCTGTAATATATTGGCCTGGGTAACCTGCCGAAACCAGCATAATGGTAGCTGCTGTTTTTGGTGAGATGATTAAATGATAGCTCGCTAATTTTTCATCGGCAACAGCCATCAAAAGTTCTAAAAAATCGCTTTCTATACGGGGCAATACGCTTTCGGTTTCGGGGTCGCCCATGCGGCAATTATACTCTACTACCGATGGTTCGCCATTATTATTCATCAAACCAATAAAAATAAACCCCTTGTAATGTATTCCCTCTTGCTTTAAACCCTCAATGGTGGGTATAATTACGTTTTCTTCTACTTTTTTCATAAAAGCAGCGTCGGCAAAATGTACGGGCGATATAGCACCCATACCACCTGTATTTAACCCAGTATCGCCTTCGCCTATACGTTTATAATCTTTGGCTTCGGGTAATATTACATAGTTTTGCCCATCGCTAAGTACAAAAACCGAAAGTTCGATACCGTTTAAAAATTCCTCAACCACTACTTTTGCACTTGCCTTACCAAATTTTGCTTCGGCCAGCATAAGCGTTAATTCGGCTTGCGCTTGGGCAACGGTATTGCATATTAAAACACCTTTACCCGCTGCAAGGCCATCGGCTTTTAATACAATAGGCAGGCTATGGTTTTGTAAATAGGCAATTCCTTGTGGTAATGTTTCGATGGTAAAAGTATGCGAACTGGCCGTAGGGATGCCGTATTTGTGCATAAACTTTTTCGAAAAATCTTTGCTTCCCTCCAGTTGTGCACCATCTTTTTTTGGTCCTATTACAGGTATGTGTGCCAAGGCGGGGTCGGCCAAAAAGAAATCATGTATGCCACGCACCAATGGTTCTTCGGGGCCTATAATTACAAAAGTAATTTGATGGCTTATCACCGCAGATTTTACAGCCTCAAAATCCAGCACATCGATAGCTAAGTTTTCGCCAAATTGGGTTGTGCCCCCATTGCCTGGGGCAATAAAAAGTTTAGTACAATGTTTACTTTGGCTTATTTTTAAACTAAAGGCGTTCTCTCTTCCGCCGGCACCTATTAATAAAATATTCATGTGCCAAAAATAGTTTTTACAATTTAAAATTATTGTATTTTTTTAGGTTTCCCTTTCGGGAGAAAACGAGCCAGTACTTACGTTTATAGATGACAAACCAACGTGTAAATGAGCAAAAAAAATTGATGCACTGTGCGCTAATTGTATAAAAAAAACATTTTTTTTAATAATTTATATTTTCTTTTCAAGCAAAAACAAACCATTTTTTTAGGTAAAAAAGCTATTAAAATGCCTGTAATATGAGTTTTAAACATTTTGTTGAAAACTTTTTTTAATAAAAAACATTGTTTTAACATTGGTTTGATGGTTTTATACGATATAGGCAATGTTTCTCATTCCCTTTTCAACTAAAAATTGTTTCTAATTATTATGTTTGTAACAATTATGCTACACACCAAAATAGTAGGCAATAATTAAACCAATTTTTAACCCAAAATAAATTTTATAGGATATGAAAAAAAATATACTAACATTGTTTTTATTGATTGTTTTTTCTAATTCGTTTGCTACAACTTTTTACTATAATGGAGCAGCGGGCACAAATGCAATTACAACTAACACTAACTGGGGTACAGCTACTAATGGAGGAGGAACAAATCCAACAGTTACCGAGTTTACAGCGCAAGCGCATACCTACATTATGGTAAATACCGTTAACGATATGGTGATAGATTTAAGTACAGCTTGGGCATTAGGTGCTGGCTCTACTTTAACAATAGGCGACCCTAACCCCATTTTTTGGATTGCAACCCTTCGCATATTGGTGGGTGGTAGTATTACTGGTGCAACTGTAAACGTAGCCAATAGTCCCAACAATGCGCCACGTTTAAATAAATTAGTAATTACGGGTACAAGTATACCTACATTGGGTACATTAGGTACGCTGTTAAACAAGCAAAGCTCAGTAGAGTTTGCTGCTGCTGCCGACCTTACTGTACCCATCAATAATTATGGCGATTTAATTATTTCGGGTAACAGAACGGGCAGAACCATTACGCTCCCAGCAGGGCAAATTGGTATTTCATCTACCCTTAGCATTACAGCAACAGGTAGCCCCACTTATAGTATAAATGCAGCTAATGTGGTAAATTATAATGGATCAGGTAATGTAAACATACCTGCGGTTCCGTTTCAATACAGTAATTTAACCATATCTAATGCGGGTGTTAAAAACATACTAGGTAGCCCTAGGGTAAATGGTATTTTTTCTATACAAGGCGATGCTGATAATATAGGCTCACTCGATTATGCCGCTGCGGCTGTATTAGAGTACAGAAACTTTAATTCGCCCCGTACCCGTTCGGCATTGGGTTACTCGTTTCGCATAGATAACTACGGGGGTGGTGGTTCAAACCCTAATACCATTAGGGTTGCCGATGGTGCAACTGTAAATATTGACGATGTTATTCCCTCACAAACCAGTGCTTTACCCGCTCCTAATGGTACTTGGAGCACCCCACAATGTAAAATGTTTTGTGATTTAGAAATTACGGGTACAGGTAGGGTAAATATAAACAATGGTTGCCGTATAGATTTATTTAAAAATTTAATCACCTCGGGCGGAGGCCAATTGGGAGGTGTGGCAGGTTCCAGAATACATATAAGTGGTAATGGCAATGTAAGTATAGGTAAAATTAATACTTCGGGTTTTGTATGTTTAGATAAAGACTCCAATTTAGGAACTTTTACCGATAACTTAAATGTTAGCGATTTATATGTTTGGAATCCAATTGATGGAAATGCAGTTGCCGCAGGATTGTTTTCGTTTAATCCTGGAATAAGCATTACTGCAGGCACTTTAACCATGGGTAAAGAAGCCCCAGGCACACCATTACCTGCCAAAGCTTATACACCTGGTGTTGGGGTAGCTAACGGTACCCTTATTTTAAATAATACCGCTTTAGGCAGCGGTGCCACCCATGTACACAATATAACAGGTAATGTAACTATTATTGATGGTACAATAGATTTTTCGACCGCAAACATGGCCGATAATGAATCTGTTGTGCTAAACATAGGAGGTAATTTTTCTAAAACTGGAGGTACTTTTCAAACCTCATCTGCCGATGGTAAGTATGGCAAAATTAACTTTAATGGTAATGCCCAAAATCTTTATAATACCACGGCGGGCAGTACTGCTACCGAGGTTAATTATTACGTGGTATCGCCTAGTGTGAGTACTTTAACCAATAATTTCGACTTAAGTACTGGTAGCGGTGCCTCGTCGATACAGGTTAATAGTGGCGGAACACTAGATTTTAACACCCGAATAGTTACAGCAGGTGCTTGGTTTACACTTACAGGTGGTGGTACCGTACGTACCGCCAATGCTGATGGTTTTTACTCTACAGGTGCGCTAGGCAGTGTGCAAACAACTAATCGGTATTTTTCGAGTACGGCCAACTATGTATATAATGGTACTACCGCAGAAGTTACAGGTGTATTTACTACCGCTCCTACCGCTTTAACTGTTAACAGCCTAACCATAAATAATGCAGCTGGCGTAACAGCCTCGCAAAACTTTACAGTAAACGGTACTTATACAGGTACAGCAGGTATATTTGATATTACAGGGCGCACACTAAGTATAGTAGGCGATATAGCCAATAGCGGTACAGGCACTTTGCGTGGAGGCGGTACAGCCAACCTAAATGTACTAGGTACTGGTGCTATCGCAGGTCCACTGCGTATCGACCAAAGTACCCCCGGCGTAAGCCGAGGCACAGGCGCAGCCAATGACCTTACCGCACTAATTCCAGGAACTAGCAACAGGTTTAACAATGTAACACTTAACAGAACAGGCGGTACATTAACGCTATCTAACGAGATACAAGTAACCAATACCCTTACCCCCACCGCAGGCACCCTAGCTAGTGGCGGCAACTTGGTAATGCTAAGTACGGCTTCCACCACCTCCAGCATATTGGCAGTAGGCGGAGCTATTACAGGCGATGTAGTAGTGCAAAGTTTTTTTAAAGGCGGTTCAGTAAATAGCAACCGAGGCTTTAGAATGATAACTAGCCCTATCAATAGTACAGCATCATTTTTCCAACAAATAAAAAACCGTTTTATTGTTACCTGCGTAGGCGGTACAGGCGTAGGTTGCGATTTTCCACCTGTACAACAACCCCTAGCCCAAACGCTACAAAGCTATTTAGAACCTGGCACACCTACAGCAGGCAGTTTTGGCGCAATAAATCATAACAGCACCATGGAAATAGGCCGAGGGTATTATTTCTTTTTTAGAGGAAACCGCAGCAGCTTAAACCAATTTACCGCAGGTAAAATTAATGCACCCTTTACCGCCCCCGAAGATTGGACAGCCACCTATATTGGCACTATAAATTCGGGTAATATACCTTTTTCTACCGTTCGTTCCAGTAATGCTGGCGATCCCTTTAATGGCATAAACCTAGTAGGTAACCCTTACCCCGCTACTTTGGATTTTGCTGCATTTCAATCAGGTAATAGTGGTATAATAGATAACTATATCAGTATGATGAAGAGCGATAGAACAGGCTTTTTTACATCAAGTGGAGGCGTAGCCAACGGCATTAACGAAACCACCCTAGGCTCGGGAGGTACAGTCGTAGCAGGCATACTGGCTTACATACAACCAGGCCAAGGCTTTTTTGTACGAAAAACAGCGGTAGGAGCCGCCAACATCACGTTTCAAGAGAGCCACAAAGCCAGTGCAGCCAATAGCCCCAATGCCACAAGGCAATTAAGCAGCCCCGAGCGAGGACTAAACGGTAAAAGGCAATTAAGCCAAGCCCCAGCTCCACGCAAGCTCATACGCATTAGCCTAAAAGATGCCGATAACCGTGATGATGCCACCATAGTATTAGAACCAGGCAATGCCACTAAATACGAAGGCTACGATGCTCCCTACCTAGGCAATAGTTCGGTTGCTATAGCCAGCACCACCAGCGATGGCATAAATACCGCTATTAACTTTATGCCCCCCGCTAGCGAAGTAGATAGCATAAAACTATATATTACAGGCAGTAGCAACCCCGCTTTAAAATTAAGTTTTAGCGATATTACAGGTGCAGACGATAAAGACCTTATATTGTTAGATAAATATACCAACACCAAAACCCCTATTACTAGCGAAAACAACAGCTACATATTAGGGATAGATAGAGGCAAAGCCGCCAGTTTTGGTAAAGATAGGTTGGTATTGTTATTAGCCAAAAAATTATCCTTATCCATAAGCGAAGAAAAACTAAACGCCGTAATACAAAACAATGGCGTATTAATAACGTGGCAAACGATAAGCGAAACCGATAGCAAAACAATAGTAGTAGAACGCTCGCAAGATGGAAAAACATTTAATGCAATAGGCAGCCAAGCAGGTGCAGGCACAAGCAATACAGTGCATACATACAGCTATTTGGATAAGAACCCCGAGAATGGTACTTTATATTACCGCTTACGCAGCATAGATAGCAATGGAAAAGAAGCATATAGCAAAGAAACAGTAAGCGTAAACTACGGCTTACAAGCCGAATCAGCTTTAAGCCTATACCCTAACCCAGCTAAAAACGAGATAAACCTAAGCTGGAAAACCAGCGAAGCCGTAGGGATAAAGATATATGATATGACAGGGAAAGAAGTACAAAATATAGGTAACGTAAAAACAAACAATTACAAAGCCAACCTAAGCAATTTGAGTACAGGTAGCTATATTATTAAACTAGAAAGCAAAAAAAGTAATAACACTATTGCTGTAAGCAAATTTGTGAAAGAATAAAATATAATTAGTAGATTTGAAAAAAATACAATATATAGCAATGAAACTTAAAAACATAAACAATACCCTAAAACAATACCTGCTTATTATTGCTTTTGTACTATTAAGTGCGGTAACTTATGCATCAGATCCTTGTAATCCTGGCGATGCTGGTTGTGAAATAGATGTACCATTAGATACCCATATATGGGTACTTATACTTGCAGTAGGTTTATTTACCTTATTTATGTTTAAAAAACAACATAGCCAAAATCCAATTAGGCTTTAAAAAAAATACACCCACGTTTTTTTGATACTCTCTCAGAAAAAACGTGGGTGTTAAATACCATATTGGGTATTGTTAATACATAATAACTTTTAGGAGTTGCGTAAAATTGTATAATTCCATTTTTGGCAAAGTTAATTTTTATATTTTCAAGGTTTTAATGTATGTTTTTTTAGGCAAAAAAAACCTCTAAAAATATCAATGAGTAATTGCTTTATCTTTCATTGATATTTTTAGAGGTTATCTAAGCTATCCCTAAATTTTGTTCTTTAGCAGAAGAGGTGGTTTCTGTTTCGCTTGATTTTATAAAAGTTGTTATAATTTTTAACGTAACAAAGCCTTGCTAAAAATACAGCACTATTTTTATCTACATGAAACCAACGCCGTATTAAAAAAAACGGCACAAATAACTATTAAACAGTTATTTATAATTTACTTCCATTTTGTCAAAAAGCGTTGTATCAGTATCGTTAATCAACAACTTGAATATGTCGGGACGCGAATAATGACCAACGGGATCTATAAAATGTTTGGCTATTTTTAGGTAATCGATGTTAGCATCTACATACAAAATGCCCTCTGTTTTAGGATCTAGTTTTTCTGTAAGTTGCTTACCGTCGGGCCCAAATATTGTTGCGTACCCACCGCCTGCCGATAAAAAAGGTTGCTCTGGTGGCAATTGCATTATTTCTAAATCACTTTCCTTTAAAATACCTGTTGATACAATTGTAAAGCACTGCGATTCAACTGAATAACTTCTTGATTGTCCTACACATACCGTTGGGCCTAAAGAGTATGCACTTTCTTCGTGTGTACAAAAAGCTGGCCAGCTGGCAACATGTACAATTTCGCCTTTATTTTGCATAGATGCTCTTAAAAGAGGTAAAAGATGTTCCCAGCAACAAAGTGCGCCAGTTTTTCCTATGCCAGGTAAATCAACAGTAACTATATCAGAGCCATTGCCTTGGCCAAAAATAGTTCGCTCTACATGTGTAGGTTTTAATTTTGAGCGGTTTGCAACTATGTTCCCCGAGCGATCGATTGTCATTTGTGAGATATACAAACTATGACCAATTCTTTGGCTATATCCCATAACCACGTTAATGTTAGCTTTTTTAGCGGCAAGTTGAAGCATTTGGGTGTATTTATCCCCAATTTCAATTGAGTTGTCGTAAAATTTAGGGAAGAAAGGTATAGTATATCCCACAGGCCCCATAAGTATATAAAAAGGGAACCCTGGTAAATACAATTCAGGAAAGCCGATTAAATCTGCGCCATTGGCACCAGCTTCCTTTATTATATCTACTGCTTTCAAACAACTTTTTTCGAGGTCTAAAAATTCGTATTCTAACTGAACCGCTGCAATTTTAAAATTATCATTCATAAATTTTTATATTTTAAGTGTGTGTTAAAAAAAGTAAATTTATATTTCGGTAATAATATAAACAATATGTTACATTTTTGTAACTTTAATTTATGAATAAAAATGTCACGCAAAATAGTATAATTGCTCATTTTTTAAAGGTATTTGGTGGTAAATGGAAGTTTCTTATCATTTATTATCTAAACCAACAACCACAACGATTTTCTAATTTAGAAAAAAAATTAGTTTTTATTTCTAGAAAAGTTCTTGTAGATCAGCTTCGAATTTTGGAGAATGAAGGGTTAATTATAAAAGAGGAGTTTGTATCTAAACCGCCTAAGTATGTGAAATACAGCCTCTCTGATTGTGGCAAGGAGCTGGTGCCCCACATAGAAGGCATTGTTTTATGGAGTGAAAAATATTTCCCAGAAATAAAACGGATTTCGGCTTTGGATTAGCACTCGTTATATTTAACACTTAAGGGAAATTTTAAAAAGTCATTTTTTTTTAATTTTTTTAAAATGAAGCTCATTTTTTTCTTTAAACCCTCTTTTTTTTGGCATAAATCTAAAATTTTATTGAAATTTTAAGCCTAAAAATTGATTTTTTATTCTAATAATACCCAGCACATCTATTTAATTGTAAAAATTTTAAGCAAAACATCTCTTATTTAAGAAATCTTAATTAGTCTTTTTTTCTATTTAAAGCATTCTGCTTATTTATTGTATTTATACTTTTTAGTATAAAGCCCTAAAGTTTATCTCTGGGTATCCTATATCAAAACTTTATTTGCGCCCTAAATTTGTAATTAATAGAATCATTTTTTTGGGTGGATTATTGTTTTGTGTTTAAATAAATAGTGTTTTGTACTTAATTTTATTGCGAACCAAAATAATTGGCTAATATTGAAACCGATGATTGATAACCAACAACTAGCACTTGCGTACAACTATGTAGCACATACCAATAAAAATATTTTTTTAACAGGCAAAGCAGGTACAGGCAAAACTACTTTTTTACATAATCTTAAAAAAACTACGCCCAAGCGCATGGCCATTGTTGCGCCTACGGGTGTGGCGGCTATAAATGCTGGCGGTGTTACCATACACTCGTTTTTTCAGTTGCCCTTTGGCCCGTATATACCGCAAACTGCGGGTAGCAATCGCCCATCATCGTTACAAAGGCAATTTAGTAGCGATAAAATTAATTTAATACGCAGCCTCGATTTATTGGTTATTGATGAGATAAGTATGGTGCGGGCCGATACTTTGGATAGTATTGATGAAGTACTGCGCCGCTACAAAAACCCCAACCAGCCCTTTGGCGGTTTACAATTATTGATGATAGGCGATTTGCACCAGCTATCGCCCGTTATAAAAGACGATGAATGGCAAATATTGCAACCATATTACCCTAATATTTACTTTTTTAGCAGCTTAGCCTTAAATAAAACTGCGCCAGTAAGCATCGAACTAAAACATATTTATAGGCAAACGGATACCATTTTTATTGATTTATTAAATAGCATACGCAATAACCAATTATCCGAAACGGTGTTAAATAAGGTGAACGAAAGGTATATCCCCAATTTTTCGCCAAGCGACGATGAAGGATACATTACCCTTACCACACACAATTATACCGCACAAAATATTAACGATACAAAACTTGCCGAATTAAAGCAAGCATCCAAAGTTTATACAGCAATAGTTAAGGGCGATTTCGACGAAAAAACCTACCCAACATTGCTAAATTTAGAATTAAAACTAGGAGCGCAAGTAATGTTTGTTAAAAACGACCCATCTGCAAGCAAGCTATTTTATAACGGAAAAATTGGTAAAATTACCCGATTAAACGATGATTTTATTTATGTAAAATGCCCTCACGAGGATAAAGAAATTGTGGTAACAGCCTTGGATTGGACAAATATAAAATTTACCTTAAATGCTAGTAGCAAGCAGGTTGAAGAGCAAATAATAGGCTCGTTTACACAATTTCCCTTAAAACTGGCTTGGGCCATTACCATACACAAAAGCCAAGGTTTAACCTTCGAAAAAGCAATTATTGATGCCAATTTAGCCTTTGCATTTGGGCAGGTATATGTGGCTTTAAGCCGATGCAAAAGTTTCGAAGGCATGGTGTTACGCTCGCCCATAATATCGGATAGTGTAAAAACAAGCACAACCGTAAGCGATTATACCAAAAATAGCGAGCAAAATCCGCCCAGCGAAAACCATTTAACACTATCAAAAATTGCTTATCAGCAAAGTTTATTGTTAGATTTAATAGATTTTAGTAAGATAAAACACCGCCTATTTGGCGTAGGGAAACTGGTAGAAGAAAATTTTAGCATATTTTTGCCCGCCTTGCCCAGCGATATTGCTGCAATGAAAACAGCTATCGATAAACATATTTACGCCGTTGCTGGTACGTTTAAAAACCAATTACAACAATTATTTAACCACAGTGTACAACCCGAGGAGGACGAAAATTTACAACTAAGGGTACAAAAAGCCAGCACCTATTTTTCGCAAAAACTAGACGAAATAGTAGCACAACCCATCGAAAAAATAAATATTAGTACCGATAATACCACCATAAAAAAATCGCTAAGCGAGGCAATTGCGCACTTAAAGAAAGAAATTTTTGTAAAAATAGCCGCCTTAAAAAATTGTATAAACGGTTTTAGTAGCCTAGCATATTTACAAAGTATTACCAATGCCGAACTTGATTATATAGCTTTAAACAGCAAAACACTAGCCAGTACACAAGCCATTGACGTAAGTAATATTGCACATGGTGGCTTGTATAAAACACTTACACTATGGCGTAATAAAGAAGCAACAGAAAAAAAACTACCCATTTATATTGTGCTTTCGCAAAAATCTATCTTATCCATTATTGAACTTTTACCCGCTACCATAAAAGAGCTCGAACATACCAAAGGCATAGGCAAAAGCACTGCCGACCGTTATGGAAAAATAATTTTAGAAATGGTAAACACCTATTGTACCGAAAATAAAATAGAACGAAGCGAATTTATAATCCCCACAGCCAAAATAAAAATAGATACCAAGCTGGTATCGTTCGATTTATTTAAAGCTGGCAAAACAATTGCAGAAATAGCCACCGAACGAAGCCTAGCCACATCAACAATAGAAGGCCACTTGGCGCATTATATACTCGAGGGTAAAGTACTTATTAGCGAAATAATGGAGATTGAAAAATTTAAAACAATTATGGCCCATTACCAGCAGTTTCCCGATATGGCTAATTTAGAAAGAAAAACAGCACTAGGCGAAACCGTAAGCTATTCGGATTTAAAGGCGGTAAGTAACCATATACAGTTTATTAAGGAGGGATAAATTAATGATAGCTGCGTTATAAAAGCATCATAAGCCATTCTCAAAAAAATGAAAATATCTATTAACCTAAAGTTCGATTAATAAATATTGTTTTCGTGATGATTAGGGCGTTTCCTGCCTGCGCAGGCAGGTAACACGCTTGGAGTTTTACCCTGACAAAGGAAGGGCTGTATCTTTTTCCCACTTTTTGATAAAAAAATAATTGTTACCAAACCACTTTTGAGCAAACGTTATTTTGGGACTTGTAAGGTTATGGTCGAGGCCGTAGCCACTTCGGGTTTTATTATAGGTATATTATTTATTTGGGCGGTGCTATCACTGCTTTCCACAAAGCTATCCCCGCTAAGGGCATCGTATAAATTGGCATAATTGCTACAAGTAACTTGCGGAATAACCAAGCGTTGGGGGCTTTGTGGGCTAGCCCTAATAATTCCTTTTTTATAGCTGGGGTTAAGCAAAAGCAACCGATGCTGTGGTAAATTAAGGCTATTGCTTAGCATTTTTAAATGTATATTTTGGGTTACATATACGGTATCTACTTGGGTAATCGTTGCTTGTTTATTGGCCGTAATTTGATGCCTGTGCGGGTACTCCATTATATATGTGGCGGCTATAAATGCGGGGATATATTTTTGCGTTTGCGCCGATAGGTGGGGTTGTAGTTGCCAATAATTTTTAGTACCAGCTTTTACAATGGCTCTTTTTATTGCCCCTGTACCGCTACTATAAGCCGCAAGTGCTAGCAGCCAGTCGCCTAGTTCGTTGTACGCATCGCGTATGTATTTGGCAGCGGCATAACTGGCTTGTATAGGGTCTTTTCGTTCGTCGAGGTATTCGTTTATAAGCAAATGATAGCTTTTGCCTGTGGCGTACATAAATTGCCATAAACCCGTTGCCCCTGATGGCGATACCGCATGCACATTTAATGCCGACTCGATAACGGGTAAATATTTAAACGCCGCAGGGATATGGTATGCTTTTAATGCTTTTTCGAAAATAGGGAAATAATATTGCCCCTTTTCCAGCATGTTGCACATTTCATTTTTACGGTAACCAGTGTAAATGCGTATATATTTTTGTACCTGTGTGTTATATACCAAGCATATTTCGCTTTGTAACGAATCTAGCCTTTGGGCATATAAGCAACTATCCGTTTGCCATAACGTTAAGCCTTGTACCTTTGCCGTACTGTCTGTTTGTAAGGCAACACTATCGGCTGCAATAGGGGTTTGCGCTTTCGCGGATATTAAAACAAAGCCATTAAGTACAAATAAAAAAATGCTTAATTTATTACCCATGGTTACATTTTATCATTCGCATATTTTACAAACGTGTACCCATGCCCATAAAGTATGCCGAAAAAGCGAGTAAATGTACTTCGTTAAATTTTTGACCAATAATTTGTATGCCTATTGGTAAGCCAGCTGCATCTTTGCCCGATGGTAAGGATATGGCCGGTAAACCCGCCAACGATGCCTGAACAGTAAAAATATCGGCCAAATACATTTCTAAAGGGTCGGTGCTTTGTTCGCCAATAGTAAAAGCAGTATTGGGTGTGGTGGGGGTAATAATAAAATCGTAATTTTTTAAAATATGCTCGGTTTTTTCTTTAATAAGTCGGCGGGCTTTTTGGGCTTTGGCATAATAAGCATCGTAATAGCTAGCACTTAATACAAAAGTACCCAGCATAATACGTCGTTTTACTTCGTTGCCAAAACCTTCGGAACGAGATTTTTTATAGGTACTGGTTAAATCGGTAGCCAGCGGGCTGCGGTAACCGTAATGCACCCCATCGTATCGGGCAAGGTTAGATGAAGCCTCGGCCGTAGTAAGTATATAATACGTAGGCACCACAAAATCTAATAACTCGAACGAAACAGGCTCTACCGTGTGCCCATCGGCCCGCAGTTTTTCTATTTGCGCCATTACGTTGTTACGGATTTGAGGGTTTAAACCTTCGGAGTGTAGCGTTTCTTCGATGTAAGCAATGCGTTTTTTACCTTTTAATTGCAACATTTGCGAGTAAGCATCAACAGGTAAATGTGAAACAGTGCTATCTCCATCATCTGACCCAGCAATAACTTCGAGCAATAATGCAGCATCTTCTACCGATTGGGCAATAGGCCCCACTTGGTCGAACGAAGAAGCATAAGCCACCACACCATACCTTGATACCCTTGCGTAAGTAGGCTTTAATCCCACCACCCCACAAAAGGCCGATGGCTGACGAATAGAGCCGCCAGTATCTGAGCCTAAGGTGGCCAAGCACAAATCGGCCTGCACCGCCACAGCGCATCCGCCCGACGAACCTCCCGAAACCTTGCGCTCATCAGCAAAGTTTTTAACAGGGCCAAAGTACGATGTTTCGTTTGAGGCTCCCATAGCAAATTCATCACAATTTAACCTGCCAATAATTAGTGCATCTTCGGCCAATACTTTACTTATAACGGTAGCATCATAAATAGAAACGTAGCCATCCAATATTTTGGACGATGCCGATAATTTATGGCCCTGGTACGAAATATTATCTTTAATACCTAGCACCATGCCAGCAAGTTTACCTGCCGTTCCATTATTTATTTTTTGCTGTATAAGGGCTGTTTTTTCGGCAAGCTCATCCTCAAAAACCTCTAAAAAAGCGTTTAAGTGGCTATACGTTTTTATCCTATCTAAATAATAATTCACCAAATCGGCCAATACCAATTTATTGGTTTTTAAATCCTGCTGAATATCTATCAGCTTGTTGTACGAAAATACCTTTTGTGCAATCATCAATAAAATATAAAAACCTTAAATTTAAAATTGGGTTAAATTATCAATTTTAAATTTAAGGTTACAAGAATGGCAATAAATTAGAAATAAAAAGAAATATTAAACTATTTTTTCGTCTTTTTTTTCTTCGCTTGATGGCGTATTCGAAGCATCTTTAAACTCCTTTACACCTTTACCTAAGCCACGCATAAGTTCGGGGATTTTTTTTCCGCCAAATAGTAGCAAAATAGCTACAATAATTAAAATAATTTCTGGAGCACCTAAACCCATAGTATTTGTTTTTTAAATTGTTTTATTAATATTATTCTCGGTTGTTTCTTCAGTAAATGCCGAAGGACTGTAATCTTTATTTCTTTGCCGCTCGGCATCTTTTAAAATAGCTTCCCGTTCCATATCGGCTATTGTTTTTTCTTCTTCGCTTAGCGTCAAATTACGCTCTCTCAATCGTTTTTTCTCGGCATCTAGCAACATATCCTCTTTTTTTAATTCCTCTTCGGCGGTAAGTTGGTTAATGTTTTTGTGTATTTCTCTTTTAACACTATCCGATGCGTCTTTAAATTCCCTAATCCCTTTGCCTAAACCCCGGGCCAGCTCGGGCAATTTTTTTCCACCAAACAATAGCAAAACTACAAAACCAATCAGTATCACCTCTTCGGTTCCTAAGTTAAGAAATAGCAATAGGCCTTGTGTCATCTTTTAATATAAATAATGGCAAATATAACATAATCGTTTTAATATGTTTAACGCTAAATAACCGCTTTCATTTTTTGGGCAAAAAAAATATTTTGAAAAACCTAGGCTAGCATTTCATCACATCAGCTAGCCCCCGCCACCTCATATCTTTACCCTATCAAAAAAATTACAATTTTGGTATAATTTAATACAACACCGAAAAGGGTAAACATAGCCGCATCTTAGCATGATAATATCAATGCTGTCAGGCAGGATTTTCCCCTTTTTGTTTTCTTCTATCTGAGTTTGAACAGT
>JAAFJW010000057.1 GCA_013298995.1 Sphingobacteriales bacterium
CGTTTGCTTCTTAAAAAATCTATCGCACTATGCGATGCAATTTTAGCCATCCAGCCTTTAAACGCTGGTTCAATTTCGATTGCGTTTAGTGGCGGAACAAACTTATTTATCCCTCCAAAAATTTTAATAAAACTATCGTTTACAAGCTCTTCTACATCGTTTATATCGTTTACATAGCGTAAAATTACGGCCAATAAATACCCATAATACGATTTGTAAATTACCTCTTTACTGCTACTCTTGTTATTTAAGCAACCTGTTAATACATCATTAATAATGGGTATTTTTTCTCTCACATTTCCGTTTAATGTTAGGCTTTTATGTTTTGTAAACAATTATCACAGCCGTAAAACTGTAATATACCCAGCAATTTTTAGCTGCCGTTTTTTATCTCATCTTAATCTAATATATTTTGCTTTACAAGCCTCTATACAAGGATAAATCAAAATTACGGTATCATTTTTTAGCACATAATTTATCTTGGTATTGGCACAATCGGCCGATGTTATGGTAGCATCTATTACCGAGTAAGTACCTATTGAGGCTTTGGTACTTGCATCGTTAAACATATCACATATAACGCCATTACAGCCTACATTACCCTTGTTATCAAATGTAATTGTTTTGTTGCTGGTAACTGCTCTAAATGTTCCGCTGCCGTTGCCAGGGTCGGCCAGTATTTCGCTTAGTTTCCAGCTACCTACCAAAGTTGATTTTACAGGGCTACTATCACTTTTAGTGCAAGCACATACGATGCCCAATAATGCCATCAATACAATTCGATTTTTCATCATCATCATGATAATTTATAATAAATGGTTATGTTAATTTTTTCTTTTATTTATGCGTAAAAATACTTGCGCCAAAAGCAAAATCACCGCTAGCACTTTTAAGCCCTTTGGCCCATAAAGTATATATATTACCTTTTTCTATTTTAACATTTGCTAAGGTGGCTTCCACAGTACCTGTAGCCTTGTTTTTAATCAAAAACGTAACCCTATCGGCAGGGTTTATGGTTTTAAAAGCACTATTTTCTTTAAATAATTTATCGCTTACCAAATCGCCACTAATACCATCGATAGCCAAATTTAATGCCCCTGCATCGGGGCTTAAATTTACAAACCTTATTTTAGCTTTGCCTGCTGGCGGATTGGTTAAGGTATCGGTTAAAAATAAAAACCCAATATTATCCAGTTTTTCTATCACAAATAGCGAATAACCTGTTTGTGGTTTTAGTACAAAGTTTTCGGATTTTAGGATTGCGCTAGCATCCTTTTTTTTTATCGAAATTTGCCTACTGCCCGAGTAAGCGTTTAAATAATCTATCTTGTTGGTAAACGAAAAATCGCTGCTGTTTGCTTTTGTTTGGCTAATATAAACATCTAATTTTTCGATAGTGGGCGATGCGTGTATGATGCTTAAACCCGAAATACTGGGAATTGGAGTTTCTTCGTTTCTTTTTAAACACGAAGTAAATATTGTTGCTAAGCATAGCAAAATTAGTACAGGTGTGGCTACTAGTTTTAAATTGGTTAAAATTTTCATAATCGTTTTTTTTAATACGTTAAACAATTTGTTAATGGCCATTAACTTTTTTAAACCCAAAAACGAGAAAGAATATTAAAACGCTACAATAGCTGAGTTATTTTTTTTTATAGCATAAGCAATTTTATTATTTTTGGTGTAATTTATTGTTAATCAGTATTAAACAAATAGATTTAAGTTTTCGGCTTTAAAACCTATTTTTGCAATATGGATGAAAGCGATTTATTAGACGAGCAAGAAGAAGCCGACCTTTTTGAGCATTACAACATAAAAGTTGATAAAGGGCAGGGTTTATTGCGCATTGATAAGTTTTTAATGTTACGGGTAATGCATGCCTCGCGTAACCGCATACAAAACGCCATTGATGCAGGTAATGTATTGGTAAATAACAATATTATAAAAGCTAGCTACCGTGTAAAACCAGCCGACGAAATCAGTATAGTATTGCCTCAGCCACCTCGAGATGTTACCGTTTATCCTGAAAATATTGCTTTAGATATTGTTTACGAAGATGAAGATGTGCTGCTGGTAAATAAAGCCGCAGGCATGGTAGTACACCCAGGTTTTGGCAATTGGAGTGGTACGCTAGTAAATGCTTTGGCTTACCATGTTAACGGAAACTTGCCACAGTTACCTGGCAATGTAAACCGCCCAGGCTTGGTACATAGGATTGATAAAGACACATCGGGCTTATTGCTCATCAGTAAAAACGAAAGAGCAATGACCTACCTTGCCAAGCAGTTTTATAACCATACCATTACCCGCAAATACATTGCCTTAGTATGGGGCGATGTAAAAACCGATGGTAGCGTAAGTGGCTACATAGGCCGCAGTGCAAAAGATAGGCGGGTAATGGATGTGTATAACGATGCAGAAAAAGGAAAATGGAGCCTTACACATTATACCGTATTGGAGCGTTTTAATTACGTTACTTTAATAGCTTGCGAACTCGAAACTGGTCGTACGCACCAGATTAGGGCACATTTAAAACATATTGGGCATCCTTTATTTGCTGATACTGCTTATGGTGGCGATAAAATCAGAAAAGGAACAGTATTTGCCAAATACAAAACTTTTGTAGAAAACTGTTTCGATTTAATGCCAAGGCAAGCCCTACACGCAAAATCTTTAGGCTTTACACATCCTACAAGCAAGCAAAATATTTACTTTGAAACCAATTTACCCAACGATTTTTTGGCAGTAATAGATAAGTGGCGAAATTATGTAGCATATATTGATACCAGTATTTAATTTTTTGTATTTTTTTGATGATTAAACAGGTAATAAATTTTAACGGTATTTTTTTTAATGCTGATGATAACATACTTACAGCCAGCAACCGAGGGTTTAAATATGCCGATGGCTTATTTGAATCGATGCGGCTAAGCAAAGGGAAAATAAAATTTGCCCACCTACACGCACAAAGGCTTCAGGCAGGTATGAAAGCTTTAAAAATGGAAGGTTACTCGCAAATTGATGCCTATTTTTTGCAAGATAAAGCCGATGAAATATGCCGCCGTAATAAATGCCCCCAAAATGCCCGATTGCGCCTTACCGTTTACCGGGATGGGGAAGGTCTGTATGCGCCTACCGAAAATACATTCGCCTACGTTTTAGAAACAACAACCCTAAACACTCCGTTTTACGAACTTAATACCAAAGGCCTGATAATGGATATATATACCGATATACCTAAGGCAATCAATCAATTATCTAATTATAAAACCTGTAATGCTTTGTTATATGTAATGGCAGGTATTTTTAAACAACAACAAAAATTAGATGAGGCATTTGTGCTTAACCAAAATGGTTTTTTGTGCGAAAGTATAAGTGCCAACTTGTTTTTGGTTTACGAAAACAAAATCTATACCCCCGCATTAAGCGAAGGTTGCATTGGTGGTGTAATGCGCCAAGTTATTATAGATTTAGGCCTTAAAAACGGTATCGAAGTAGTAGAAGCACAAATTAACCCTGAAATATTAAACCAAGCCGATGAGGTGTTTTTAACCAATGCCTCGCGTGGCATACAATGGGTAATGGGCTTTAACCGCAAGCGTTATTTTTACGAAACCAGCAAGTTTTTGGTCGAAAAACTTAATGGAGTAGGGGGATAGTTTTAGATATAAGGATGCTAAGGGTTTTCGTAAAGCCATACTTGGTTTTAGAACTTTTTTGAGGTGTTAGCTTTGGTTAAATCCTTTTTCAAACCCTAAAAAACCCAATACCCTTTTAAACTCATCACTCAAAGATGCTGTAATTACTAGGTTTTGCTGTGTAATAGGGTGCTTAAAAATTACCTCGGCGGCATGTAGCATCATGGTATCCATTTCCCATTTGGTTTTAAAAAGTTTGTTTTGCTTATTGCACCCATGCGGCCTATCGCCTATAATAGGGTGGTGTATATGTGCAAAATGCTTGCGCAATTGGTGCATACGCCCAGTAGTAGGCTTTGCCTCAACCCATGAATAGCGAGAGCTTGGGTTTTTACCAAAAGCTAAGTCTATTTCATTGCGGGCTAAGGTTTTATAGCTTGTAAAAGCATTTTGCAATGTTCCATTTTCTTTCCGTAAGGGATAGTCAATAGTTTGTTCATCGGGGGTAAAACCACGCACTATAGCAAGGTATTTTTTACTTACTAAGCCATCGGAAAACTGTTGGTTCATTAGTTTTTCGGTTTCTTTATCGAGGGCAAATAATAAAACACCAGCTGTTTTTCTATCCAAACGGTGTACGGGCGAAACCCATTTGCCTAGCTGGTCTCGTAAAATTTGAAGCGCAAATTCGGTAGCATCACGGGCTATTGGTGATTGATGCACCAATAAATTATGCGGTTTATTTATAGCAACCAAGTACGCATCTTGGTAAAGTATTTCTAAAAGCATGAGTTGATTAACAGGCTTATAGTTTTTCGATTTCCTGGATACTAAGCCCTGTTGTTTCGGCAATAAAGCTAAAATCCATACCTGCTGCTTTGAGTTTCGAAGCTATTTTAATGCTATTTTTACGCTCGCCTTTTACTTCGCCTCTTGCTTCGCCTCTTGCTTCGCCAATTTCCATTCCCCGCTTTTCGGCTCGTTCCATACCTAACTCAAAACGGCCTCTTTCGTCTTGTTCTCTAATAAAAATTTTGTTGTAATCTTCCAGTTCTTGCTTTGTCCAGTTATGTTTGTCGGCAACATCAAAGGCGGTAATAAGTCCTTTATCGGTAATTACTTCGGGAACAAAAGTTAGGTTTTCGGCATTTTTTATAAAATAAATCCATTGCTCTATAACGGTATTTAGTTGGTTAATTTGGTTGTTAAATTTACTGAGTTCGATAAAAGTAAACTCCATATTTTTAATCACATTTTCGCCAGTTTCGTTATCTAATATTTTATGCCTACTTAAATAATGTGGATTTTGCGTGGCCTCGAAGTTTAATATCCCAATAAAAAAAGTAGGCCTAAGGTTGGGATATAAGTCGCCACGTTCAATTTGGTCGGTATAACTTTGCGATGCGTAATATAAAACTCGTTTATCAAAATCTTTTACTTCGGCAACTTGCATTTCTACAATAAAAGTATTGCCTTGTAGGTCGGTAGCTTTTACATCAACAATGGTAGTTTTTCCACCCTGATATTTAGGTAATTGATAAGGTGTTTTAATGCTTACATCAGTAATAATATCGTTATTTTTAAGGTCTAAAACGGCGTTTAAAAAAGAAATCAAAGAGATTTTTTTATTCTCGTTGCCGAAAATTTTTTTAAAAGCAACATCGTTGGTTACATCTACAAATTTCATAATTCAAATTTACAAATATTTTGATGGTTAAACAGATAATTAATTTAATAAAAAGAAAGCATATAATTAAGCATAAAAAATCAGCGCAAAGCGTAAAATAAAATTATTGTTTAGCCTAAAATTTTCGCTCCCATCATTTCGGATTTCGCTAAAAAAGCCCTATTTTTACATCTATTCACAAAAAATAAAAATGAGCGAAGAAACAGAAGACAAATCGAATTACTCGGCAGATAATATACAGGTTTTAGAAGGTTTAGAAGCGGTACGTAAACGCCCAGCAATGTACATTGGCGATACAGGCGTTAAAGGTTTACACCATTTGGTTTACGAAGTTGTAGATAACTCTATTGATGAGGCTTTGGCAGGCCATTGTAGTGATATTTTTGTTACCATACATCCTGATAACTCTATAACTGTAAAAGATAACGGCCGTGGCATACCTACGGCAATGCATACCAAAGAAAAACGCAGTGCCCTAGAGGTAGTAATGACAGTTTTACACGCTGGAGGTAAATTTGATAAAGATACCTACAAGGTATCGGGCGGTTTACACGGTGTGGGTGTAAGTTGTGTAAATGCACTTTCGATATTTTTAAAAGCCGAAGTACACCGCGAAGGCAAAATTTTTGTACAAGAATACAGTTGTGGTAAACCACAATTTGATGTTAAAGAAGTAGGTACTACCGATGTTACAGGCACTATTGTAACCTTTATACCCGATGCCTCTATTTTTACCCAAACTACCGAATACATTTTTGCCACCATTGCTGGCCGCCTACGTGAGCTGGCTTACTTAAACAAAGGCATACATTTAGATTTGGTTGATGAGCGAGAGACAGACGATGAAGGTAATTTTTTACACGAGCATTTTTACAGCGAAGGTGGCTTACGCGAGTTTGTTAAATACTTGGACGAAACCCGTACATCATTAATACCCGAAGCCATTTATATTGAGGGCGAAAAAAACGGCATCCCAGTTGAACTGGCTTTTACTTACAACAACTCGTACAGCGAAAACGTACACTCGTACGTAAACAATATTAATACCATTGAGGGCGGTACCCATATTGCAGGTTTCCGTAGGGGATTAACCCGTACCTTAAAATCGTATGCCGATAAATCGGGATTGTTAAAAAACATGAAGATTGAAATCACTGGCGACGATTTTAGAGAAGGCCTAACCGCCGTAGTATCGGTAAAAGTACAAGAGCCACAGTTTGAAGGGCAAACCAAAACCAAACTAGGCAACAACGAGGTTACTGGTGCGGTAGATATTGCAGTAGGAGAGGCTTTGGGCAATTATTTAGAAGAAAATCCGCGTGAAGCGAAACTAATTGTAAACAAAGTAATTATAGCCGCACAAGCCAGGGCAGCAGCCCGTAAGGCTAGAGAAATGGTGCAGCGTAAAAACGTAATGGGTGGCTCGGGATTACCAGGAAAGCTGGCCGATTGTGCCAATAAAGACCCATTATTGTGCGAACTGTATTTGGTAGAGGGCGACTCGGCAGGTGGTACAGCCAAGCAAGGGCGTAACCGCGATTTCCAAGCCATACTCCCCCTAAAGGGAAAAATACTGAACGTAGAAAAAGCGATGGAGCATAAAATTTACGAAAACGATGAGATAAAAAATATTTTTACCGCATTGGGCGTAAGCATTGGCACCGCCGAAGATGATAAAGCCTTAAACACCGCAAAATTACGCTACCACAAAATTATAATCATGACGGATGCGGACATTGATGGCTCGCACATTACCACGCTAATTTTAACTTTCTTTTTTAGATACATGAAACAGTTGATAGAGTTTGGTAACATTTACATTGCTGCACCACCGCTGTACCAAGTTAAAAAAGGCAAAGAATTTGAATATTGCTGGAACGACCAACAACGAGACCTAGCCGTACAACGCCTTAAAGGTGCTGGTAAAGAAGATAGCGTACACATACAACGCTATAAAGGTTTAGGTGAGATGAATGCCGAGCAATTGTGGGAAACCACCCTAAACCCCGATACCCGCACCCTAAAACAAGTAAGCATTGATAACGCTGCCGAGTGCGACCATATATTTTCGGTACTAATGGGCGATGAAGTAGCCCCACGCCGAGAGTTTATTGAAAAAAATGCCAAATACGCAAAAATTGATGTGTAACTAGCTGTATTAAACAGGTGTAATGGATATATTTGTGGTGTTTTTTAGTTTCATGTAGATAAAGATGTATGTAAGCTATCTTTAAATTGTTTTTTATTCATTTTTACCAAAGTGTTTATTTCACAACGTTATTAAAATTAGTATAAAAAAACAGGCTAAATACGTTAGAGTGTTGATAAGAGAAATTATTTTTTTTAATAAATGAAGGTTTGATTAGCAATATTTAGTTTTTAAACAGCTAGTATTTCGGCTATTTCTGTAAATCCTTTTTCTAAAGCCAAATCGCAAGGGAATTTACCGCCCTCCATTATTGCTTTTACATCGGCACCTTTTTCTAACAATAAAATTATAATTTCTATATTTCCATGCTCGGCGGCTATGTGTAGTGGTGTAATACCTGCTTTTTGTGCGCTGTTTACCAAAGCATTGTTTTCTAACAGCATTTTGGCTATGGCTGTAAAATTACCAGCAATGGCCGATTGTAAGGGCGAAATATAGTACCCATTGCTGCTTAGTAAATTTACATCGGCACCTTTTAAAACCAGGTATCGGGCAATTTCTTCGTTACCAAAGTAAGCAGCTAGGCCTAGTGGGGTAAAGCCATCGTTAGAGTAGGTGTTTATAATTCCAGGGTTTTTAAATATTTGATGCGCTACTACATCAAATTTGCCCGCAGCTGCGGCTTCAAAAATGCTTATTTGTGCCGCATATTGAAGTAGTATGGCCGTTATTTGTGGTTTTTTATAATAGCATGATAGCATAATTGGCGATACGCCAAAGCTGGTATGCTGGGTTAGTAAATGCTCATTTTCATTTAATAAACGGCTTATCTCTGCTTCATTGTTATTGATTATTAAATTTTCGAGTAAATTTTGCACCATCGTATCTTTATTATAAAAGCTAAATTAAAAACTAAATTTAGCTTTTAGCAAACAATTAAAATTTAGGTTGCTCAAAAAAAAGGTAAATTGTTTATTTTGAATACCCAAAGTTTCGGAGCAAAAGCTGTTGCTGCTTTGGGTATTTTAAAAAGCGTATTTACAATGATAAAATTATATCTATTTTATAATCAAATAATTGTAGTAAATACGATGCAAGGTAAACCTGCATTAAAAAGCACCAGCCTGCGTTACTAAACCCGACAGCCTGCCTGCGCAGGCAGGTAGGCTGGTGGCGGGGCTAGCCTTTGGTTATGAAATACTAGCCTTGGTTTTTCAAAATATTTTTATAAAAAAATGAGGTTTATGCAATGGTATAAATTTTATAAACAGTTGGTTATAAAAAAATGGCTTGTAGAGAGAGTAAAGCTACAAACCATTTTTTTAAATCAATTTAACAATATTGTGCGAATGCGCTGGCCAAATTATCGGCTATCATTTGCGCTGGCCTTCCTTCTATTTGGTGGCGTTCGATAATGTGTACTAATTTACCATCTTTAAATAAGGCCATTGCTGGCGATGATGGGGGGTAAGGTACCATATAATTACGGGCGGTATCTACGGCTTCTTTCTCAACACCTGCAAAAACGGTAATTAATTTATCGGGCTTATTAGCTCCCGAGGCTGCTATTTTGGCGGCTGGCCTAGCATTAGCAGCGGCACAACCGCATACCGAATTTATAACCACAAATGTGGTTCCGGTAGCTTCAATAGCGTTTTTTACGGCTTCGGCCGATTTTAAATCTTCAAAACCCGCATTGGTTAAATCGCTACGCATGGGGGCAACTAAATACTCTGGATACATTTTTTTTTATTATTTTAAGATGTTGCAAATTTATAAAAACCTTTTTAGCCAAGCTTACCTTGTTGTGCTTTTTACGTTTAGATTACCAAATGAAGTGTGAATAATATTTTTTTACGAAGGTTTGGTATAATAATAACCTGATTTTAATGCGTTCACAGGCTAATAACTTATAAGCCCGTATTGTTTCGGAACAATTTTATGGCAATGGCCAATAAAATAATACCAAATGCTTTTCGTAAAATATGTAAGCCAGTAACGCCAAAAAGTTTTTCGAGCCTTTCGCAATTTTTTAAAACCGTATATACAAATAGGGTATTTATAACAATACCTACTACAATATTTTGGGTAGCATACTCGGCTTTAAGCGATAATAGGGTTGTCATGGTGCCAGCACCAGCAATTAAAGGGAAAGCCAATGGCACAATGGATAGGGTGGTGGGGAGTTCTTCTTTAAAAAATGTAATGCCCAATATCATTTCCATAGCAATAAAAAATATTACCAAAGAGCCCGCAATGGCAAACGAAGAAATATCTAAACCTATAATTTTTAATAAACCTTCGCCTAGATATAAAAAAACTATCATTAGTAAAAGTGCAACGATGGATGCTTTTTCGGATTCGATTTTACCTGCTTTTTTTCTTAAATCAAGTATGATTGGGATAGCTCCTAATATATCAATAATGGCAAATAAAATCATGGTAACTGATAGTATTTGCGATAGGTTAAAAAATGTTTGCATAAATAGGTAATTAAAACACCATTAAGCATGTAAACTTATTATGTTTAATGGTGCTTGTGTTGTATTTTATTGTTTTTGTAAAGCGTAATTTTTACGCACAAGCGAGTGCTTACGGCCATAAATAAAGTAGATAACTACTCCTATTGCCATCCAAATACCTAAGCGTAACCAAGTATCGCCTGGTAACGAAAGCATCATAGATAAGCAAACTACTATACCCGCAATGGGTGTAAATGGTACCCAAGGTGCTTTAAATGGCCTTGGTGTTTCGGGGTCGGTTTTGCGCATTACCAATATACCCACACATACCAGTATAAAGGCAAATAATGTGCCTATACTTACCATTTCGCCCACAATACTTACGGGTACAAAGGCTGCAAATAGGCTTACAAAAACGGCAAATAATAAATTTGATTTATAGGGTGTTTTAAATTTTGGGTGTACATTAGAAAACGCATTGGGTAATAAACCATCTTTGGACATGCTAAAAAATACCCGCGATTGCCCCATTAGCATTACCAACATTACCGAAGTGTAACCCGCCAAAATGGCTACAATTATGGCTTGTTGTAGCCAAGCGTAAGGGGTTTTTGCAATGGCCACAGCCACAGGTGCGGCACTGCCCGCAAATTCTTTATAATTGGCTACACCCGTCATCACGTGTGAAAAAAGGATATACAAGATAGTGCAAATAACCAAGGAGCCTATAATACCAATAGGCATTCCTTTTTTGGGGTTTTTGGCTTCTTGGGCAGCGGTAGATACGGCATCAAAACCTATAAAGGCAAAAAACACTACACCTGCACCTCGTAATATGCCCGACCAGCCGTATTTACCAAAACTATCGGAGCCAAAGTATGCCCAAAAACTAATTTCGCCGTTTATCATTTTGCTTTCGCCAATGTTTTCGGGTATGTAGGGGATATGATTTGCAGGGTTTATAAATTGCCATCCTACGGCTATAAAAATTAAAACTACGGCAACTTTTAAAATCACCAATAGGTTATTAATAAAGGCCGATTCTTGCATCCCTCTGATTAATAATAGCGATAGGCAAACGATAATAAACACGGCTGGTAAATTACCATAACCGCTAATAACAGTGCCATCGGCAAGGGTGGCACTTTCCCAAGGCGATAGGGTAAACTGTGGCGGTATAGTAATATCAAAATAATGCAAAAACTTTGTAAGGTATTGCGACCAGCTGATAGATACCGTGGCGGCACCTAAGGCGTATTCTAACACCAAATCCCAACCTATTATCCAAGCCATAAACTCGCCCATGGTAGCGTACGAGTAGGTATAGGCCGAGCCTGCAATGGGTATCATGGAGGCAAATTCGGCATAGCATAAGCCTGCAAATGCACAGCCTACTGCGCCAATAATAAACGATATGGTAACCGCTGGGCCAGCATTATTGGCTGCTGCCAAGCCTGTTAACGAAAACAAGCCAGCACCAATAATAGCACCAATACCTAATGCAACTAGGTTAAAGCTAGTTAATGTACGTTTTAACGATGTTTCGCCACTTTCGGCGGCTTCTAATAGTAATACATTGAGTGGTTTTTTGTAATTCATATTATTTTATGTGTTATTGTGTTTTTTTAAAGATGGCATATTTTTTTTAATATTCGATAAAAAAATGACTTTAATATTAAAAAACGAGGTGTTTTTTTTGTGAATGCGTTTTGTTATTGGTGGGTATTGTTCACCATCCGTTGAAGCGTATTCGATAAAGTTTAAAACGGTCAAAAATAATTAAAAAGAAAGAAAAAACCTGTATTTGAGTATTAAAAAAGGCAAAACGGTTTATTCAAACTGGTTTTTTATACGGTCTAAGTCTTCTAGCATTTGGGTAATTGCTTTATCTTCACGTTTTATATATATTTTTTGGAGATAAAAATAACATAAAGTAAACCATATAACCGTAAAGGTTAGCGATAGTAAAATAACTAGGCCATTTACTTGTGCAAAAAATTCGATAAAATACAAAGCAAAGCCTAGCCCCATGGCTATGGTGTAAAAGTAATAATTACGGGTATTTTGCTTGTGCCTTAATTGTTTAAATTTTTGTAATTGTTGGATATGTTTTTTGGGTGTTTCGATACAAAATGGTGCCGATAAAATGCGTAAGTTTTTTACTTGTAATGCGATATAATACAGGCAGCATAAAACAAAAATAAATAAACTTATATGCGTTGTGTTGTATGTAAATGGGGTTTTAAGCCATAAAATTAGTATAATTAGCAGTACAGTTGCCATGCTTATTAAACCCAAAATAAGGTTGATTATAAACTTATTTTTACTTTTTTTAAAGTGTGTGATAATATGTTTATAATCAATTTCGGGGCCGTTTTTTTGCGCCTGCCATATATCAACTAGCGAATCAAAATTTTTCATATTGGTTATATAATTCGGTAAGTTTTTGCTTAATTCGGTGTATTTTAACCCTTAAATTTCCGTCGGATATACCTGCTATTTCGGCTATTTGAGGGTAGGGTATTTCATCCATTACCATGGTAATAATTAGTCGTTCGTTTTCTTCGAGTTTGGCTATGCAGGTGTATAATAGGCTTATTTGTTCTTGCTTATCCGAAACCTCTTCGGCCCTGCTTTCGGCAATATTGGGTGTAAGTTCTTCTTTGTTTTGCCGTTTTTCTTTTTTTAAATAAGTAAGGCAAGTATTTACGGCAATGCGGTATATCCAAGTTGATATTTGGGATTGTTCTCTAAACTTTGCTAAGTTTTGCCAAACTTTTAAAAAAGTTTC
The DNA here is from genome assembly GCA_013298995.1 of Sphingobacteriales bacterium. Classification (GTDB taxonomy): domain Bacteria; phylum Bacteroidota; class Bacteroidia; order Sphingobacteriales; family Sphingobacteriaceae; genus Pseudopedobacter. The sequence continues at coordinate 12,728 of JAAFJW010000057.1, forward strand.
TTGCAATAAATCATTGGCGGCATCTTCATCGTTGGTATAGCCATAGCATAAATGGTATATCTTTTTAGAATTGGCCTCAAAAATATCTTTAAAAACCTTTTCTTGTGGGTTCATTTAATGCGGTTGTGTTTTTATGGTTAGAAGCCTAAATTTTATTTATGTTACAAAATTTTTGAATAATTATGCTAAACCAATTGTATATTTTGATAAAACTGGCTTTTTTTTAGGGTGTTAAAAATAGTTTCTATGTGTGTTTGGTAATCAAACTGTAAATCTTCATCTAGCTTTTCTACCACTTTGCATAGCTTTATAAATTGGCGATACAAAATTTGTATTAATGATGTGTAATAACTGTTTATATTTATTGTTTCTATAAAAATGGTGCAAAACTCGGTCAAAATCTCGGCTTCTTTATTTTTGTCGGCAATAAATTTAAGTTGTTTATTAAGGCGTAGCAATAGTTTTCGTAACGAAATGGTTTGGCTATGTTCGGATTTTTGTAAAAAAGAAAATGTGTGTGCTATATCTTGTTTTAATTCGTCTATATACGTTTGGTTATCGTAACTGTGAAACAACAGGTAGTTTAAAAGTTGTTTGTTTTCGCTAGCGTGTTTGGCTAACCTAATACAAATATCAACAAGAGATTGGTTATCGATTTTGGCTATTTCTTTTTTTAATTCTTGTAATTTGATAGGTTGCATTGTATAAGTTATTTTTTAATATTTAAAGCTATGCTTTTTTTTCACTTTTAGAGGCATGTATATATCATTTTTTTTGTGGCGTAAAATACTATTTAAAACACAATCAAAAAGTATTAAAATTTTAGTGTATAAATGCCAAATTATTACACAAAAGCCTAAAATATAAAACGCTATATTTGCCCATTATACTACAATTGTAGTACGTTATTTATTTAACTTACAATTATTAAAATAAAATATGCTTTTCGATTTTTTTAAAAAGAAAGAAACCCTACCCGCACTCGATTTTAGTAGCCTTAAAACCGATATGCACTCGCATTTTATTCCAGGTATTGATGATGGCGCACAAACCATGGAACAATCTATCACCCTAATAAAAAAACTGATAGAATTAGGCTATACCAAAATAATTACCACACCACACATTATGGCCGATTATTACCGCAACACACCCGATATTATTTTATCAGGTTTAGATAAGGTACGGGCCGAACTGCAAGCACAATCTATAGCTATCGAAATTGAGGCTGCCGCCGAGTATTATATCGACGAAACTTTTGAAAACAAACTCAATACAGGCAATATCCTTTCGTTTAGTGATAACTACCTATTATTTGAGCTTTCATTTGTAAACCCACCCAATAATATAGAAGATATTATAAAAAAAATGAACGATAAAGGGTATAAACCTATATTGGCACATCCCGAAAGGTACGGATATTTTAAAAACGGGCTAGATGATTATTACCGTATAAAAGAATATGGTTGCTATTTTCAATTAAATACCATTTCATTAATAGGGTATTACGATAAAAACTCGCAACGTGTAGCCAAAGAATTATTAAACAATAATATGATTGATTTTTTAGGTAGCGATATGCACCATACCAAACACGCATCGGCACTTAAAGAAGCTCTTACTAGCAAACACGTGATAGAAGCCTTAAAAGAAAGTTATTTATTGAACGACGAATTATAAAGCCCGTTACATTTTTTTTAATCACAAAAAATATAATAAAGCCCCAAAATATAAGCCCTTTACTCGTACCTTAATGCCTCCACAGGGTCTAGTTTTGATGCCTTTGATGCAGGTATAAAACCCGCCAATAAGCCTGTAAATACACAAGCAAGCACACCCCCTAATATCCATAACCAAGGAACTATAAAGCCCGCTTTTATTACCAATGCCAATAAATTGCCCGCAGCAATGCCTAAAAAAATACCCAAAAAACCACCCATTAGGCATATTATAATAGCTTCGTATAAAAACTGCTTACGGATAATGCTAGGCGTAGCACCAATAGCCTTGCGCAGCCCAATTTCTTTAATACGTTCGGTAACAGATACCATCATAATATTCATTAAAGCAATAGCAGCACCCAATAGCGTTATAAAACCAATAGCAACACCAGCCCATTTTACATATTTTAGGTTTTCTATAAGCGTTTGCGCCACGGCATCGCTTTTGCTAATCTCAAAATTATCATCCTGTTGTATGCCCAAGCCCCTAATATTGCGCATCAAAGCCCTAGCCTCGCCCACCATATTATCCATTATTAAAGGATTATCCACTTTTACCGCCAAGGTGTAAGTGGGTATAGCCGCAGTACTTATTTGCTTGGCTTTTAGTACAGGTATTACACACACCTTATCGCCACCAAAACCCATACTCGAACCCTTAGGCGCATACACCCCAATTATTTTAAACCTATTACTCCCAATCGAAATTATTTTATCCAGCGCACTCACACCACCAAAAAACTTATTTTTTAGCTCGTCGCCTATAATTACCACACTGCTACCAAACTCGGTTTCCCGTACCGAAAAATTACGCCCCTCGGCCAGTGTATAACCGCCAGTAAGCATATACTCGGCATCGGCACCCAGCAAGGTAATATTTGGGTTACTTTTCACATTACCATATTTTACACTTGCAGCCATCGAGGCAAATGTGTTTACCGAAATAGTTTTGGCCACACCAAACCGTTTTTTAAAATCAATAGCTTCACTAAATTTAATAGCCGCAAATTTTTTAACTTTTTTGCCAGCACCACCTATCCTAATGCCCACACCCCGGTTACGGATAGTGAACGAATTAGCACCCATGCTCGAAAAAGTATTGTTCAACGAACTTTCGATAGCCCCAATAGACGTTAAAATACCCACCAAAGCCATCAAACCTATGGCAATAATTAATGCCGTAAGTAAAGTACGCATTTTATTACCAGCTATTGATTGTAGCGCAACTTTTATGTTTTCTGTAGTAGTCATTTTAAAATACAAGGCTAAAAAATTACATTTATAGACCTTACCTTTACTCGCTTTGTTACAAAAAAAAGCCAATTTTATAAAAATATTTTGAAAAACATAGGCCAGTATTTCATCACCAAAGCTAGCCCCGCCACCTGCTTACCGTAGATAGGCAGGTATCCGCTCCTGTCGGGTTTAAGTACTTAGGGCGGTGCTTTTTAATGCGGGTTCACCCTCACCGTACTTGCTACAATAAAGTGCTTATAAAATTGATATAATTTCACAACACACACAACCCAGCTAAAAAATGTCCATAAAAACACAATTTTATCATTCTAAACACAATTTTTTAACTAAAGTTTCGGAGGTAAAAAGAGGCCTTTTTTAACCTGATTTATTTACTGGTGGTGCTTACAACTGGCTTTGTGTTCTTTGCGCTTTTGCTTAGCGTTCTTTGCGGTAAAATAATTTTAGGCACCGCAAAAGAACGCAAAGATTTACCCAAAGCCTATTGCTTTTATACCCAGCTAATTTTACAAAAACGCTAATTATAACAACATTTATAGGCTCTAAATTAACCTATCTAAATATATTTTAATCCTCCGAAACTTCAATTTTTTAATATCCA
>JAAFJW010000058.1 GCA_013298995.1 Sphingobacteriales bacterium
TTTATTATGTTTGTAACATAATTATTACAACCAATAATAAACATATATTTCATTACTATTTTAAAATCCAATTATATGAAAACAGTATTAAAATTATCGTTCCCATTAATTGTACTAAGTATATTATGCAGTACGCCCATTTTCGCTTTAAACTATTACGTGGCCAAAGACGGTAATAATACCAATAATGGGTTAAGCCTAAGTAGCCCTTTTTTAACCATCCAAAAAGCATCGCAAGTGGCCATAGCCGGCGATGTGGTAAATGTACGGGCAGGCGTTTACCGCGAGCGTGTAAACATGGGGGCCAATGGTGTAACTTTTCAGGCTTATGAAAACGAAGAGGTAACCATTAACGGTACCGATTTAATTACCAGTTGGACATTGGTTTCGGGCAGTACTTACCTAAGTACGATAAGCACTAACCTTGATGCAAGGTTTGGTTCGAACCAAATTTTTAGCGATGGTAAAATGATGGAACTAACCCGCTGGCCTAACCAAACATCGGACGATATTATTATGCCAAGCAATGCCAAAGCTAATGGTGCAACGGCTTCGGGCAACATTGTAACACTGCTAGATGCCGATTTTAACCAGCCTAACAACCTATGGGTAGGTGCCAAAATATGGGTAAATCTATCTCGTAAAAATGCCGATGGACAAGGGCGTACCTATACCGTACTATCCACAGGGGCAGGTTTTATAACTTTTGATTATGGCAGTACACCTATATTAACGGACACCCCATGGGGAGTAGGCGACCAAACCGAATATTTTTTATTTAACCCAACCCCCGCAGGCGTTGCCGCAGCGGGTGGTATAGATGCTGTATTGGATAATGGCGAGTGGTGGAAAGATGGTTCCAGCGTATATGTTAAAACCCCTAATGGTGCAGCACCTAATACCACTACCAACCAAGGCGTTAATACCATTGAGTATAAAACGAGGCCATTTGCATTTTTAGCCATAGGTGCTAATAACCAACGCTCGAATGTTACCATCCGTAACTTTAACTTATTTGCCTGTGCAATAACCACAACCGACCAGTTGAATTCTGGTATAGCCTTAATTAATCCTGCAAGCAACAGAGAAATTATTTATGAACTGGCACAAAATAATTTAATCGAAAACATTAATGCCAAGTATGTATCGCACCTTGTAGATATGGCAGGCGATTACCAAGCACAGCATATTGGCTGGTCGGGTTTTATTTTGGCTGGGCGCAATAATACCATGCGCAATTGTAAAATACAATACTCGGCAGCTTCGGCCATAAGCATACAAGGCTTTGGCAATAAAGTATTAAACTGCGAAGTAGCCGATGCCAATTATTTTTGCTCGAACGCTGGTGCCATAAATAATGGCTATGTTTCGTTAAACACCGAAATAGCCAACTGTAAAATTTACAATACGCCTATAATGGCTATTTATATACGAAGCTGGAAAAACAACGACCCCAATATACCTGGCGTTGCCCGTATCCACCACAACGAAATTTACAATTGTATGCGCCGTAGTGGCGATAGTGGCGCTATTGATATGGCTGCGCAAGAAGGTAGATGGGCAAGGATTGACCATAACACCATTTACAATACCCTGCAAGATGCCATGATAGGTACCGATAAATGTGGCGTTTATTTGGATTTTGGCAGTTTCGAAAACGGAGGGAATGGCTTTGTTGGTCGTTATATTATCGACCATAATGTAATTTATAATATTACCTTGCCTATATTACTAAACAAATTAAGAGACCTCCAAGTATATAATAACGTAGCACTATCTCGCGAACCTAACAAAAATTCGATAGGCGATGCCAGCGGTGGATTTGGACATAGTACCATAAAACTTTATAACAATATAGTAAACGCTCCATTTGGGATTACCATGACCAGTTCTGACAAGAGAAACAACATTACCAATGCCCAAGGAACGGTATTAAACGATTTATTTGTAGATGCAGCCGCTGGCAATTATCAGTTAAAAGCCACCGCAACGGCAGCTATTGATATGGGTATTTCGGTTGCACCTTATGACGACCCAATAGTTAATGGAATACCCGATATTGGCGCATTCGAGTTTGGTGCAGCATTGCCTGTTACTATTGTTAATTTTGGGGCTAAGGCCGATGGCAATAGAGCAAAAATAGAATGGTCAACAGCCACCGAAACTAATAATAGTTATTTCGTAATCGAAAAATCTACGGACGGTGTATTGTTTACCAAATTGGATAAAATACCAAGCAAAGGTAATGGAACTGATTTAAACAGGTATTTTGCTTACGATAATAAGCCTGCTAGCGGTGTAAATTACTATAAACTATGGCAATATGATATGGATGGAACGCCTAAAGATTTAGGCGTTAAAACATTAAACTTTGATATTAATGTAAGCGATGTTACGGTTTACCCTAATCCAAGTGCCGATAATGTATTTGTTAACCTTGGTAGCTACACAGGCAAAAAAGTTACAGTGAACATTTCGGATTTGAGTGGCAAAACCATTTATACCGAAAACGTGGAGGTAGAAAAAGGTAAAAATGTTTATCAATTAAAAATCAAAAATAAACCTTCTACTGGGCAATATATATTAAACCTATCGGGTGTGGGCCTAGCCAAAAGCATTAAATTAAGTATTTTATAATGCAATATATTTATTAAACCAAAAAAGCCGCTGTAATTTATACAGCGGCTTTTTTGGTTTAATAACCTGAATTTGATAGTTATACTTTGGTATAATTTATTGTTAATCAATGATATGAAGCATTTAAGAGCGTTAACGATGGTAGCGGCCTGCTGGCAAGCAGGTAGTGTAAAGCGTGTTAAAACGCCCTAATCGTTATCATAAAACAAAACTATACATCGTAACTTAGGCGAATACCGTAATTTTAAAAACGGGCAATTTAGTTACTTCAAAAAATCGCCATTAAAATTTACCCGTACTTTATAAGGTTGCAAATAATCATTTACTACCAGCGCAAATTGTTTCCTACTCAATGGTTTTTTTATATCAAATGGGGTGTTAAAACCATATTTTTTATTCCATTTAGTGCTAATTTCGGGGCTAATATCTATCACCTCCCTTGCGCTTATAAAACTAATTAATGCGATTAAGTTTTCGAGGTTAAGTACCGCTGTTGTGTTTTCGAGATACCATATTTTAGAGCGGGTATATAACTCGGTCATTATTGGTTTAATTTCGCTCATACTTACCAAGCTATCGGGGTAAAACAGGCCTTTATCGAGGTTTGGTTTTAAAAGCCCGCTAATAATAACTTGTTGTATTGCTTTATAGGCCGAATCCTGTACGGCCACATCTTTTATGGGGAGCAGTTGCCCTTTGTAGTTTAAAACTTCGCTTTGCAACATCCGTACATTGGCTTTGTTAAGGGCAATATCAAAAAAAGGTGCATAAGCGGCTAGCACACCTGCACCTTGGCCTAGGCTAAGCTGCAATGCGATGTTATCAAAGGCATTTTTATCGAAGCCTGTTGTAGCACTTTGTGGTGTAATTACCATTAAGTTTTCCTTATCTAATGGTATAAACATACCCGCTGGGAAATAGTAAAGTGCTGTACCATTGGCGCCTGCGCCTACGCTGGTACGGTAAAGGTTTTTATTGTTATCGGTTTTGGTGTAGCTTGCTAGGCTATTTATTGCACCTTCGTTGTTTAGCTTTATAATTCCGTATTTGATTAAAGGCGAAACATTTGGATACGCTGTAGCATCTACCAAAATTTTGGTTTTAATTTCTTGTGTTACGCCATTTAAAAGCACTTTTATTAGCCATCCATTTTTTTTGGCAACGATACCTAGCACTTGCGTATTTTTATGAAAAGTTAAATTTTTAAGGTTTTTTACAATTTGCTGTAAGGTGTTTTGTGCATTTGTTTTTACGGCGGTGTTTTTAAAAAAGCGTAGTTCTGATACTTTTGCCACTTTTATTTTTCCTGACGTTAATGTATCGTTGCTAAGATGGTAGGCTTCTTGCCATTGTTTCCAAATACCGCTATCAAATGCGGGTTCGTTAAACGTGGGATTTACGCCCGATAACACGTTTTCGGATGCTTCGATAAGCATAATTTTTAGTCCACCTGGGGCACCTTCGGCACTGCGGGCTGCCTGTATGGCGCAGGCTGTACCCGCAGCACTGGCACCTAATACCAATACATCAACCTTGTTTTGGGCATGGGTATGGGTTGCCACCAATAGGGATATAATTAAAAAAATATTTCTCATAATTGGGGGTAAATATAATTTGAATAAACCAATAGCGGGCTAGGCATAACATATTTTAACAGCTATGGTTAAAAAATTCTTGGAGCTAAATTTTTATATTATAGTTGCGTATTTACCAACTCACCAATACTATACAAAGGCCAGTTTGTAAACCAAGTTTCGGTTCTACATGGGTTCATACTTGTACGTATTGCTGTGGCTGGGGCGTATTTTTGTACATAAGTTGTTAAACTCTTTGATTTTAAATTTTCTTCGGCTTTTACCTCAATGGGTATAATTTGGTTTTGTTGTTGTATTATAAAATCAATTTCGGCGGTGGCGTTTTCGGCTGTCCAATAATACAAATCGGTTTTAATTTTTAATTGCTGGCACACGTACTGCTCGGTTAAAGCACCTTTGTACTCGGTTAAAATGTTGTTTTTTTCGAGCAAAATTTTGGGGTCTAAATTTGCAATTGCATTTAGCAAGCCTATATCAACCAAAAAAAGTTTAAAAGCATCAAAATCGGCGTAAGCGTTCAAAGGCATTGTAGGTTTTTGTACCCTGTTTACTTTTAATACCAAGCCAGCATCAACTAGCCAGTTTATGGCGGTCTCAAAATCTTTTGCCCTTGCCCCTTTTTTTAGCTGGCCATAAATAAATTTACGGTTTTCTTTGGCCAATTGGCTTATTAGCGATTGCCACACCAGTTTAATTTTGGGTACAATATCGTTAGGGGCGTGTTTGGCAAAATCGTTTTGGTAACCGATAATTATTTTTTGTTGGATTTGCCTTACGGTTTCTAAGTTTTTGTTTTCTATATAGTTTACTACCACTTCGGGCATCCCACCTACAAAATAATATAAACGCAATAACTCCACCAATTTTTGGTGGAAGGTGGCAATTACCGCCCAGTTTTTAAGGGCTAAACTATCGGCTAGCTTGCTGTAATCTAGGTTGATTAAAAATTCTGTAAAACTTAGCGGGTAAAGCTGCAAAAAATCGACTTTCCCTACTGGAAACGAATTGTTTTTTTGTAACGAAATACCTAATAACGAACCTGCCGCAACAATATAATATTGAGGTGCTTGCTCGTAAAAATACTTTAATGCAGTTAAGCCTTTTTCGGCTTCTTGTATTTCGTCAAAAATTAATAAAGTGTTGGCGGCATCTATTTTTTGGTTGGTTTCAATTTCTATTACTTCGATAATGCGTGGGATGTTAAAATCGGGCTTAAACATTTCTTGCAAACGCTGGCTACTTTCGAAATTTAAGTAAACTACTTGTTTAAATTGTTGCTTGCCAAAGGTTTGCATTAACCAAGTTTTGCCCACTTGCCTTGCGCCTTTAATAATTAAAGGTTTACGGTTTGTGGCATTTTTCCAGTCGGATAATTCGTTAATTAATAACCTGTTCATAATTAAATGTTTGAATGTCTATTTTTTTTTCAAATATATAAAATAATCACATTTTTTCAAATGAATAAATGAGTTTTATTACATTTTTTCAAATGAATAAATGTGAAAATTTACATTTTTACGAACGAATAAATGTAAAATAACACACTTTTACGAATGAATAAATCACATTTTAGGAAGGAAAAATAAATTTAATTTCGTTTTTTCATGATGTATATCCTAAGGCGTTGAAACACCTTGTTAAAAGATTTTCAGCATCTAAATTTTAACTAATAATAGGTTTTCTTTTAGTATGCCTAACGCTTAAAACACGTATTTCATCGTCTGATTTTTTAAACGAAATTCGGTAATTATCAACTTCAAAGGCAAAATAGCTGCCATCATTTTTAATCTTAAATCTATCTAAAGGGTATATTTTAGGATTTTTTGTAAGTGAATTTATTCGGAATAAAATTTCTTTTTGTAATTTTTTAGCGTAGTTAAATTCGTTTTCGGTTTCTAAAAACTCAATTATGCTTATAAAATTTCTTACCGCTAAAGCACTCCATTTAATAACCATTTATTTTTTTCTACTCTCAAAAAGCTGCTCCACTTGTTGTTGGCTTAAAAAATTACCTGCATCAATTTCGGCATCGGCTAAGGCTAACTCGTGGTTGTATTGCGCTAAAAAAATTTCTTCGTTATTGTTAGGTTGGTAGGTATAACGCAAACTATCTAAAAATGCCAAAAGCACTTTTTCTTCTTGTTTCGTCTTTGTTTCTACTATGATACTCATAGTTCAAATTTAAAAAATATTTTATTAAAAATCTAGCTGAACTTAATAAATAAATTCTCACTCACAATCCCAATTACACCAAATACTTACACACAATGGGCATACGCCTGCCCATGCCAAATGCCTTGGGCGATACCCGCAAAATTGGCGGCGTTTGGTAGCGTTTAAATTCGGCGTTGTTTACCAAGTTTAAAATGCGGCTAACGGTAGCCTCGGGGTAACCCAAAGCTATAATTTCTTGGGCACTTTTGGCTTCTTCGATGTAATGGAACAGTACTTTGTCCAATAAATCGTAATCGGGGAGACTATCGCTGTCTTTTTGGTTGGGGCGCAGCTCGGCCGATGGGGCTTTGGTTATGGTATTTTGTGGGATAATTTCTTTATCGCGGTTTATAAAATCGCACAATTGATAAACTTGGGTTTTGTAACAATCGCCTATTACGGCAATGGCACCGCACATATCGCCATATAAAGTGCCGTAGCCTACTGCGGTTTCGCTTTTGTTTGATGTATTTAGCAGCACATAGCCCAGTTTGTTGCTTAACGCCATTAATAATACGCCACGGCTGCGGGCTTGTAGGTTTTCTTCGGCAATATTGGGCGGAAGGTTATTAAAAGCGGGTTTTAAAACATCCTCGAAAGTTTGTGCAATGCTAGCTATTGGTAATATCATGCTTTTGCAGCCTAAATTTTTTACCAAATCTTCGGCATCTTTTATCGAATGATTGGACGAATATTTTGAAGGCATTAACACCGCCAGCACATTATCGGCACCCAAAGCATCGGCCGCTAAGGCGCATACCAAGGCCGAATCTATCCCGCCCGATAAACCCAATACGGCTTTTGTAAAACCCGATTTTTTAAAATAATCTCTAATGCCCAACACCAAAGCGTGGTAAATTTGCTCAGTAGCGGTGGCAGGTGTTTCGCTAGCATCGGCGAAAGCCAAAACCTTATCTTCAAAATCAAAAACCTGTACTTGTTCTTCAAAATAATTTAATTGGGCTAGGGTTTTACCCGTTTTATCCAACACCATGGAGCCTCCATCAAAAATTAATTCGGTTTGGGCACCTACTTGGTTTACGTAAAATAAGGGCAAATTATATTTTTGGCAATTTTGTTGTAGTATGGCTTTGCGGGTATTTTGTTGGGTATAATTAAAGGGCGATGCCGCAATGTTTATCATCAAATGCGGTTGTTGTTTTATCAACTCGTCCATAGGGCAGGTGGTGTACAGCGGGTTATCGCCCAGGTTCCACAAATCTTCGCATACAGTAAGGGCAATTTTGTAACCCATAAAATCCACACAGTCAAACGCTTGTGCAGGTTCAAAATAGCGGTACTCGTCGAAAACATCGTAAGTAGGCAACAATGCTTTTTTTACGCTTGCGCTGATTTTACCGTTGTTAATAAAGTAAGCGGCGTTAAATAAATCTTTTCCCTTTGGCAGGGGATTTTTTGCAGGCGAGCCTATAATGCAGGCAATACCTTGCGTGGCAGCGGCAATTTTTTGCGCTGCTTTATCGCACATTTCTATAAACGATGGGTATTCCAAAAAATCGCGGGGCGGATAACCGCACACGCTCAATTCGGCAAAAACCACCAGATGTGTACCCCGTTTTTTTTGCTCGTTTAGTACCTCAATAATTTTATCGGTATTGTAATCGAAATTACCAATATGGTAGTTTAACTGTGCTAAGGCAATTTTCATTAAGGCAATTTAAAAAAATACGGCAAGGTTTAGGCCTATGTAAGCGTTTTTAACGGTTACGCCACCCGTGTTTTGTATATTGGTAAAGCCATTGTTAAATGCGAGGCCAGCACTTGCTTTTGTTTTGCCCGAAATAGCAAACTCGGCACCGCCACCTATAATTATACTGCCACGGTAAGCCGCAATACTGCTCGAAATATTTACGTTTTTTTGCTCTGGAATGCTACTGTCGGACGATTTAACATCGTTTTTTGCACCAATGTTTATACCATTGCCCAAGCCCACTTCGCCATAAAAACGCATATCGTTTTTTTGGTTGGTAAATAATTTTAATTTAAGTGGGATTTCTATGTACTGTAACTTATATATCGTTTTAGTATCGTTACCCATATTGCTAAGTACGCTTTGCCCATTTATGGTAGTTAATAATATGCCACTACTAAATGTGTAATTATCGGCAAAGGCAAAATCGCCCAAAAGGCCATAAGAAAAACCAGCCCGCAAGCCATCAGATTTTACTTTCGCATTTTCGCCATTAATTTTTAGGTAGCCAAAAGTAGGGTGGGCGGCAATCCCTAATTTAAAACCTTTAAAGGTATCGCCATCTTGCGCAAACAATAACGCCGATGCGCAAATAAAAAACAAACCGAATACTAACTTTTTCATAATTTTGATTTTTTTAAGAAGAATATTAAATAATGAATACAATAAAAACCAAAATTACTCTTTTTTTTTTAGCCCTTACCATATTATTTGCTTGTAATAATGATAAAAATATAGATGTAAGCCATATAAAAGTAAGCCCCCAGTTATTGCGTTTCGACCAAGATTTTGCCCACCTAAAAGCCAATACATTAGCCACCCAGCTACCTATGCTTCAAAAAAAATATGGCGCATTTTATACCGATTACTTCGAAAAAATATTAAACCTTGGCCCACTTAGGGATACCGCTTATTATGCCTCGGTACGTGAAATTATTAAAGGAAAAGCATTTTTAGATTTACAACACGAAACAGATTCGATTTACGCCAGCACCCAAACCATCCAAAACGAAATAACACAAGCCTACAAGCATATTTTGTATTATTACCCCAATACCAAAGTGCCAAAGTTTATTACTTACATATCTGGTTTTCAGGTACAAAATCCTATTGGTGTAGGTTATATTGGCATAGGTTTAGATATGTTTTTGGGGGCTAATTCTAAGTTTTATCCTGCACTGGTAGAAAGCGTACCCAGCTATATTTCGAAAAGATTTACACCCGAAAATATTGCCCCACGGGTGGTAGAACTGGTGGCTAGGGAAGATATGTTTCCCGAATTAGATAAAGATAAAACCCTGCTTGCCAAAATGATATATAACGGCAAAATAATGTACTTTATGGATAAGGTATGCCCAATGCTAGCCGATAGCACCAAAATAGGGTTTAATACAAAACAAATGGCTTGGGCTAGCCAAAACGAACCCGATATTTGGGGCTTTTTTTTAGAAGAAAACCTACTGTACGAAGCCGATTATTTTAAGATACAACGCTATATATCCGAAGCACCGTTTACGCCTGGTATTGGTAGCCAAAACGAATCGGCACCCAAGCTAGGCATATTTATTGGCTGGCAAATAGTTAAAAAATATATGGCCGAAAACCCCGATGTAACCCTACAACAATTGATGCTAGAGCGTGATGAACAAAAGGTGTTAAGGCTGGCAAAGTATCATCCTAAAGTAGTGAATAATTGATGGGTTAAAAAATTAAATACCGAAGGTGAAATAGAACTAAATTAGAATTTATTGGGTTGTAAAATAGGCTATTTTTATGTAGTTTTGAGTTAAATGTTTTTTAAAGAAACCCTTATTTGTTATGATAAAAACAAGTGCAACACCGCAAAGCGATACTTTTAATTTAAAAATACCTAATAATTATGTGGGTAAAAAAATCGAAATTATATTTTATGCCTTAGATGAAGTTGTGAAAGAAAAAATAGACAATCCTAAATTAACAATGGCCGATTTTTGGGGTACATTAAGCGATGCTACCGCACAAGATTTACACAAACAAGTAGAAGAAAGCCGCAATGGATGGGAGCAAAGGCTTGATAAACAATTTTTTCCCAGCTACTTTTAGGACACATACACATAAAGCATTTTTTTTCACACAATATGTATTATACCGATATATTTTTTTACTTTTGCAACCCTTAATAAAGAGGAAATTGCAACTTTAAATGTATTTAAAAAATGGCAACCAAAATTAGATTACAAAGACACGGTAAAAAAAGCAGGCCGTTTTACTACATCGTAGTAGCCGATGCTAGAGCGCCACGTGATGGTAAATTTATCGAAAGATTGGGTTCGTATAACCCTAACACTAACCCCGCAACAGTTGAATTAAACTTCGACAAAGCGGTACAATGGATTGGAAACGGTGCACAACCTACCGATACCACCCGCACATTATTATCGCACAAAGGGGTAATGTATAAGCACCACTTAAACGGCGGTATTGCCAAAGGTGCTTTAACACAAGAACAAGCCGACGAAAAATTTGCAGCTTGGCTTGATGGGAAAGAAGGTAAAATACAATCGAAAAAAGATGGGTTATTATCAGCAAAACAAGATGCTAAAAACGCAGCCTTAGTTGAAGAAACCAAAAAGAAAGAAGCAATGGCAGCCGCAATTATAGCTAAAAATACGCCAGTTGTTGAAGAGCCTGAAGCCGAAGAAACTACCGAAGCCGAAGCTACCGAAGCACCAGCCGATACTGCCGAAACAGAAGCAGCCACAGAAGCGTAATTATATTTTTTTATTTTTTTTAGCCTCCAATTTATTGGGGGCTTTTTTGTGCGCATATATTATACAGATACACACAGATTTTATCATTTACCTCTGCATCCCAATCAGAATGCAAAATTTCACATTTGCGCATCTCCCAAACTCACCCTTTTGGGGAATTAAAGGGGGAGGGAGACCGAGAGGGGAGTTCATACTTTTTAAACAAGGCTTTATAACCCTCTAACCTAAGCCGTACCATACAATAAGCTACGGCAATTATCAAAAAAACAAGCAATGCGTACAAGCCGCTGGTTTCGTACCATAAAAAATAATTGATACACAATTGCAAAACTGCATATCCTAACGCAATTGTAATATGCCCTATTTTACGTTGGTTGGCCAAGTATTGATAAAAGTGCGAACGGTGGGCTTCAAAAATATTTTCGTTACGAAACAGGCGACAAATAATGGTACAAATCGTATCTAAACCATATACAGCTAGTAGCAATATCCATCTAAAATTCTGGTTATCAAACATTAAACTCAACACCAAAAAACATAAAATAAGTGCTACCGATATACTGCCTACATCGCCAGCAAAGGTTTTGGCTTTGGGGCGAAGGTTAAAAAAACCAAATACCAGCAATGCTGCCATCAGTATTTGCCATACATTGTTTGTAAATAAAAAAATGCCTTTATCGCCCTGTATATACCACACCGAGCCTAGCGTAACCGTAAAATAAAGTACGCTTATCCCATTTATACCATCCATAAAATTACAGGCATTTATAATACCTATAAACAATATATAGGTAACCACAGCGCATCCCACCAAAATTATTAATGGGCTGTTGCCAATAAAAGCCTGTAAACTTGGCGTGTTTATAAAGCATTGATACATTGCCAAACTTACCGCTAGCACATGTACACTTATACGGATTTTGTTGCTCAGCGTAAGCACATCATCTATAAAACTGATAAACGAAATGGCCAATACAGCTAGTGCCAAGTACCCGTTTTGTGGTTCAAATAGGGCAATGCCCGCAATAAATGCCAAAGGAAAAATAATGCCCCCTCCTCTGATGGTGATTTTGGTGTGCGAGCTTCGCTGGTTGGGTTTATCAACAATATGGTACCTGTTGGCAATTTTAAAATACAGCAACATTATACCAAACAATAAAACCAGGGCAATACAAAATGTTATCATAGCGGCAAAGATGAGGTTTTTAAATAAATTGAAAAGGTAAAAAAACTAAATCTTCGGTGCTAATAAATATTTTAAATAAACTAGTGTAAAACCGTAATACCATTTTTTTACAAGCTGCTTATAAAAGCGATACAGTTGCGTAAATCCCATGATTATAAACGTAAAAGTTTAATTATCTAAGTATGTTGGTTCTAGGTTCTAATTTTCCCAAAATAAAAAAGCTGTACGAAATTACTTTTCGTACAGCTTTTTTATTCGGTTGTATAATTTTTGCTATTTTACAATAACAGCTTTTTTAACAGTTATTTGTGTGCCAGCTTGCACATGTACAAGGTAAGTGCCAGCTACCCAATTGCTTGAATCAATTGTAGTTGTTTTTGAGGTGGTAGCTACCTTTTTAAGCAATCTTCCGTCTAAAGATATAATTGAAATTATAGCACTTTCAGATGGAATAGATACTTCGAAACTTGCATTTGCTGGGTTAGGATAAATTTCTACACTTGTTGCTTCTGCCGCAGGTGCATCTAGCAAATCTTGTTTATCGTCTATTGCATTAATTCCTCCACTTGTTACACCCACGCCAGTTAAGGTAAAAGTGTATGGATTTTCATTCGCATCGTTGTTTGGTATAGTTACAACACAGGTGCTTGTGCCTGTTGCGATTGGGCTATATCTAATACTCAATTGTGTATTGCCTCCCGCAACTACACTTGTTGCAGGTGCTACCGTTACGCTATATCTATTGTTTGATAATGATACTGTACCAATGTTTAATACCGATGAACCTGTATTGTTTATAGCATAAGATCGGGTAAAACTGCTACCTACGTTTACCGTGGTAAAGTTAGTACCTGTTAAATTATTGGCTACTTGTGTTCCGCTTACTATTTCGTTACTACGACCAGTTATCAATATCTCAGGAGCCTCAGCAGAAACGCCTTCGCCAGTTAAGGTAAAAGTGTATGGATTTTCATTCGCATCGTTGTTTGGTATAGTTACAACACAGGTGCTTGTGCCTGCTGCTATTGGGCTATATCTAATACTTAATTTTGTACTGCCACCCGCAACTACACTTGTTGCAGGTGCTACCGTTACGCTATATCTATTGTTTGATAATGATACTGTACCAATGTTTAATACCGATGAACCTGTATTGTTTATAGCATAAGATCGGGTAAAACTGTTACCTACGTTTACCGTGGTAAAGTTAGTGCCTGTTAAATTATTGGCTACTTGTGTTCCGCTTACTATTTCGTTATTTCGGCCAGTTATAAGTATCTCAGGAGAAACGCCTTCGCCAGTTAAGGTAAAAGTGTATGGATTTTCGTTTGCATCGTTGTTTGGTATAGTTACAACACAGGTGCTCGTACCTGCTGCAATTGGGCTATATCTAATACTTAATTGTGTACTGCCACCCGCAACTACACTTGTTGCAGGTGCTGCCGTTACGCTATATCTATTGTTTGATAATGATACTGTACCAATGTTTAATACCGATGAACCTGTATTGCTTATAACATAAGATCGGGTAAAACTGTTACCTACGTTTACCGTGGTAAAGTTAGTACCTGTTAAATTATTGGCTACTTGTGTTCCGCTTACTATTTCGTTATTTCGGCCAGTTATAAGTATCTCGGGGGTATTGGTATTTGTATTAACAGTCCCGTAAGCCCTAATTTTAAATTCTTTGTATAAATTATAATCATTGTTGGCTGGGGAGCTAGGGTCTCCAGGGTTTAAACCACCTCTTACCTTAAACCAAACTTTGTTATTGCTTTTATCATGCCAATATACTTCGCCAGTTGGCGCATTTAATACTGCCTGAAAACTAGACACTTCGGCATAAGCGTGTGTATTAGACTCTCCATTCGGGAAAGGTATAGGGCCACCAAAGTCGTTCATATTATAGGCCGTTGATGCAAAAAGTTGTGTAATGTTGTAGGCTCCCGAATATTCTACTGACAATACTTGATAATCATTGCCTGTTAGCATATTGGAAACGGTCATACTAAACTCATTGATATCATCGATGGTGGGAAAATCTAAATAATAATATCCTGTAGGATGGGTGGCAAAGTGGCGCATATTTCCAAGTATATCTCCCAAAGCTCCTGCTTCTACCGACCAGTTTCCAACCGTTGCCCCTGCAGCTGTAGTTCGTATGGCATTAATTTTATCGTAAGTACGTTCAACATTGTTGATACGATACCCATGAAAACCGTAAAACGGCCCAGGTACAATAACACCTCCAGAAACGGCTGAACTCGGCGGCACAATATGCTTAGATAAGCCGTATGTAAAAAATGGATTATCAAACGAATAATAGTTATCCTGTGCAGGTGGCCCTCCCCAATAATTATAAGGATCCCACACTACGCCATACACATGCTGATTTAAACTCGGAAACACCCGTACTCCAGGGTGAGAATTGATTACGATGTTATTGGGATTACGAATAGTGCCTTTATCAACAGGAATGAGGTAATAATCATCTACTGCAAAAGCCCCACTTGTTTTGCCAGGCGAAACAGGGAAGTTTACAATTACATTGTTTTTTATATCAAAGGTGCTGTGGTAACT
The DNA here is from genome assembly GCA_013298995.1 of Sphingobacteriales bacterium. Classification (GTDB taxonomy): domain Bacteria; phylum Bacteroidota; class Bacteroidia; order Sphingobacteriales; family Sphingobacteriaceae; genus Pseudopedobacter. Next base: position 14,674 of record JAAFJW010000058.1, read on the forward strand.
TGCAAATGCTACGGGTGGTACATCTCCTCCATAAGTAGTAGGCTCAATCACTCCATTCATATTAAAATTTAAACTCCTACCTACTACCAAAGTGTTCTCAATAGTTCCTGTCATTACATTATCGCTCGCTCCCGAGAAAAATTTGTTGGTATTATCGGCCGATACCACCCTAAGGTTTCGAGGCGAGTTTGATCTATTCCATATACCTGTTCGGTTGTTTTTCCAAACTGTATAATCGGCCAGTTCGTAGGGCAATACTTCAAGGTAAGGCCATTGTGGCTCTTGCATATTTGTTGTAGAGGTGTATCTACCTCCTTCGATATTTCCAGCATCGTCGCCCTCGGCGTTATCTAAAAATATTCCTTCATTTTTATTAGAGTGTGTATGATTACTATTGAATACTCCAAACTTAAGTAGGTCGGGTTTGATAGGTACCGCAGCACTTGCGCCAAAGGCTTTTTTAGGATATGCAAGCCAAAAACCCACATTTTCACAATCTGCTGCTGTATTATTAGTTATCGTATTATCCGGATTACTAATCCAATAGCCCGAAGAACCTCCTGCCATTTCTGTTTCGTGTACTTTTAGCGCTTTGCCCTCTGCTGGGTGACGGACTTTTAAAACCAAATTTCCATCAATAATATTGCGTCGTTCGGAAGCATCCTCGAAAAAAACACCATGCCCACGTACATCATAAACCACATTTTTACTTACCTCGGCTCCATTAGTCCCGTGTATAACGATACCTCTGTTTGCCGATTGGTTAACTGTTGAGTTACGAATATATTGACCTGTAACATCAGGAAGGGTTGTACTGCCTTCATAACTAAGCATGTGCCAGTGAAAAGGATAGCGACCCAACTTTCCGGCTTGTCCGCCTCTTCTAATTTCTATTCCGTTTAAATGTGCCTCGCCTACCACACCATTCATTCTCATAATCATAATATGACAACCAAAACCATTGTTTTGCCATAAGGCATCATCAGGAGATTGTATTACGATATTTCGACTAAGGTTTGCTACCTCGGCCCTTTCATCTAGTATTGTTGGTGTGGTTGGTGATATATTTGCGGGTAATGTTCCTGGTGTAAGGCTCATGCCTGTTGCGGTTAAATATTGTAATTTCCCCCAACGGTGTGCGTTTAACCCATTTTGTATATTTAATGAAGTAGTACTGTTTACTGCGGTAATTTTAGTTACCCATGGAGCGGCACTAGAGGCACCATAAAAATCAGACGGGGTTACAATAATCTCATCATCCACAGTCCATGATACAGGGTCTTTTAAACTTAAAGTTGTTGCGCCAGCGGCTGCGTGGTCATTAAGTTTGGTAATAGGTACTGGCGGTACGCCGTGTAGTTCAAGTTTTCCAGCCATTACCATAATTCCTCGTGTGCCCATATCCATTACGTTTTCATTGATATTAGACGCATTAAGTGTTATAACCGCTTTTTTGGTATAAGGTATTGCTGCTGTTCCTACTTGCAATGTGCCATGTAACATAATCCACCCTACCGTTAGGTTTAGGTCTTTATTACCAAATTCTAGTTTGCCCAAAATCGTTAGGTTGGCCAAATTGGG
>JAAFJW010000059.1 GCA_013298995.1 Sphingobacteriales bacterium
CCATCTTTTGACACTGTTTTGCTCTTGCAATAAAAGCAGTTTTTTTATTCATAACCTTTCATTTCTACAAAGCTATGAACATTAATTGGTTACAAGGGTTTTAGCACCACAAATGTCCATTAACCCAGATTTACGCAAAGTATATTGTTTTTATACCCAGCCAATGCTATAAAAACCCTATAATTTGGTAAAAAATGATACATTTTTAAAATTCAATTCCCGTTTTAGCACAAATGTTTCCTCCGCAACTTTAAATATTAAACTTAAAATTATAGTTAACCTTAATAAGATTAGCTATTTTTGTTCGTTCAAAGCTATAGATAAAAACATCTTAAAATTAAAAAAACAACATGATGCAAAAAACATTCTTAAAAATCACTTTCTTAGCTATTGCAATTACTTTTTTGGGAAACACTAGCCAAGCACAACAGTACAATACAGGCGTAGGTATCCGCTTTGGCGGGTATGAAAACGGCTTAACCGTAAAACATTTTATTGATAGCAAAACCGCTATTGAAGGCATTTTGGGCTTTCGCCCAGGAGGCTTTGTGCTTACAGGCTTGTATCAAAAACATGCTACCGCTTTTGATGTACAATCACTAAAATGGTTTTATGGTTTTGGTGCGCATATTGGCGGTATAGGCAAAGGTAAAAGCTATAGACGCCATGGCGAAGATAGGTTATATACCAATAGCGGTATTTTATTAGGTGCCGATGCCATTTTAGGTTTAGAATGGTTAATACCCGACTTGCCCATTACGGTAGGTGCCGATGTGCACCCCCGTTTAGAACTATTAAATGGTGCCTTTATAGATATCGAACCCGCATTAACCATCAGATACGCATTTTAATTTTTGTTTATAAATTACACAAAAATCCTACTTTGTTGCTTTGAGTAGGCTTTTTGTGTTTTTATACCTCCCATTTAACGATGATACTTAATTACCCAAACTTCCCTCCATGCAAACCATAAAAGCCCATTTTGCCGAAGCTCAAGAAATTTTAAATAATTTTTTATCCAATGAGGATAACTTTATAAAAATAGCCCAAGTAGGGGATATGATTTTAGCAGCCATACACAGTGGCAACAAAATAATTAGCTGCGGCAACGGAGGCTCCATGTGCGATGCCATGCACTTTGCCGAAGAACTATCGGGCCGTTATAAACACGATAGAAGGCCTTTGCCTGCCATATCCATTTCCGATGCCTCGCACATTACCTGCGTAGGTAACGATTACGGTTTCGAACAAATTTTTGCCCGTTATATAGAAGCATTAGGCCAGCCAGGCGATGTATTGTTTGCCCTAAGTACCAGCGGAAACTCGCAAAATATATTAAATGCTATTGCTACCGCACAGCAAAAAAACATGAAAATTATTGCCTTAACGGGCAAAACAGGCGGCAAAATGGCATCGCTTTGCGATATAGAAATACGAGCACCCTACGCCGAATTTTCGGATAGGGCGCAAGAAATTCACATAAAAGTAATACACAGCATTATAGATTATGTAGAGAGAAATTTAGAAACAGGGGTGTAAATATTAGGGCGCCGCCCCCGAAGAAAAATCGGGGGCGGCGTTGTCCGCTGTATTTTTTTGGCACAACATTGGTGCTCGAAACAACGCAAGATGAAGCCAAAAAAGATGCCCGCCTACCCGCCGGCAGGCCGCTACCACCGCTTACGCAAATTACAAACGATGCTACTAAAAAATAATTACCCAACTCCCCTAAGCCCGCAACTCCCCATAAAAACAGCATTGTTAGCCTATGGCATGTCGGGTAAAGTTTTTCACGCACCGTTTATCAATAAAAATAAATATTTCGAGCTATACGCCGTGTGCGAGCGAACAAAAAACGAAGCACAAAAAGATTATCCCACCATAATTACCTACCCAAGTATAGAAACCCTACTAGCCGATAGCAATATCGAACTCGTAATTATAAACACGCCTAACAATACCCATTTCCAATTTGCCAGCCAAGCCCTCGATGCGGGCAAACACATATTGGTAGAAAAACCATTTTGTGTAACCCAAGCCCAAGCCCAGCAACTTTTTACTTTAGGAATGGATAAAAACTTAAAAGTAATGGCTTACCAAAACCGCAGGTACGATAGCGATTTTTTGAGCGTAAAACAAGTTGTAGAAAGCGGCAAACTGGGTAAAATAACCGAAGCCCATTTCCGCTTCGATAGGTTTAAAAACACCATTAGTCCAAAAAAATTTAAAGAAACAGCCATACCTGGCTCAGGCATATTTTACGATTTGGGCGCACATGTACTGGACCAAGCCATTGCCCTATTTGGCCACCCTAGCAGCTTTACCAAAACCTACGGCAGGTTTAGAGAAAACACCCAAGTAGATGATTATGCCCAAGCACACTTAATATACCCCGATGGTAAAAACGTATTTATTACCACCAATATGCTGGTTTTAAAACCACAAGCCGCCTACACCATTTATGGCACCAATGGCACATTTACCAAAGCCCGGGCCGATGTGCAAGAAAACCAATTGCTTGCTGGCTTAGCAATAGATGATACAGCCTATGGCATAGAAGCACTTGATAAACAGAGCTATTTAACCTATTTAAACTATGCAGGTAATGTGATAAACGAAAACGTAGCCACCAAAAAAGGCGATTATATGGAAGTGTTTAACGAAGTTTTTTTAGCCATACGGTTTAATAAACCTTATTTTGTAAAGCCCGAAGATATTTTGGCACAGTTGGAGGTGTTGGAGGATTAAAAACTTGCAAATATCGGCTTTGCTTATTTATCAGATAAAAATATAATTTTGCTGTATGAATAAAAATAGCAGGCTACATCCCAACTTGTTTTCAACCCGATATGTGCATTTAACCCAACTGCGCAATCAAACACTCAAAACAATTGATGCGTTAACGAAAAAAAATAGCCAGTTGTTATTGGTTGATTTTGGCTGTGGCGATATGCCTTATCGTACTGTAATAGAGCCTTTGGTAGGTAAATATTTAGGTGTTGATTTGGCGATGAACCCCGCAGCCGAGCATCATATTAATTTTGATAGCAAAACCACCCTGCCCGATAATTATTGTGATATTGTGTTATCGAACCAAGTTTTAGAGCATGTAGATTCGCCCGATGGTTATTTAAAAGAAGCTTTACGCATATTAAAACCTGGAGGTACAGCCATTATTACCACACATGGCTATTGGTTTTACCACCCCACACCCAACGATTATTGGCGGTGGACAAGTGCTGGGTTAAAAAAAACTATCCTAGCTTCGGGCTTTGGCATTACGTCTTTTTTTGGCATAATGGGCTTAGCTGCAAGTGGTTTACAATTGTTTCAAGATGCTATTATAAACAAACTACCCAAATTTATTATTCCGCCCGTGGCTTTAGTTTTTCAAACTTTGATTAGGCTGTTTGATAAAATACACACGCAAGCCCAAAAAGATAGAGATGCATCTTTATACATTGTAGTAGCCCAAAAACCCTTGTAACAACAATGGAAAGCTACAACCTTTGTATTATAAAGCCCAATAAATCATCGTTTTCTGAAACGTTTGTTAACGAGCATATTAGTAGGCTTAACGGGAACAAAAAAGTGCTATACGGCGGTGCATTTCCCGTTTATGATGATAAAGACGATTATTTAATTAAATCAAAAATTGGCTTACTAAGCTATCTTATACAAAAAAGAGTTTTCAACAAAAAAAATATACCCGTTCGTACAAACGCTTTAGTAGCGTACTTAAAAACGAATAAAATAGACGTTGTTTTTACCGAATACGGCACCGTAGGCAGTATGGTAACCTATGCCTGCAAAATTGCCAATGTACCCTTGGTTATACATTTTCACGGAGCCGATGCTTTTCATCAAAAAACTGTAAATGATTATTTGCCTTATTACAAAAAAGCCTTCGATTATGCGAGTGCTATAATAGCTGTTTCGCTTGATATGGTTGAACAATTGGTTAAATTAGGTGCGCCACGCCACAAAATCTCTTTTGTTTCTTGCGGTGTTGATGTGGTTAAATTTGCATCGGTAAACTTAACGCATCAAAATAATTTTATATCGGTGGGTAGGTTTGTCGAAAAAAAATCGCCACTTACAGTAATTAAAGCGTTCAATTTAGTAGTTAATAAACTGCCAGACTGTAAACTACGCATGGTAGGTAATGGCCCATTATTTAAACAAACGCAGGCACTGATAAAAGCATTAAATTTAGAAGATAAAATTACCTTAACAGGGATTGTTAATCAACAAGAGATTAAAAAGTTGCTAGAAAACAGCAAGTGTTTTGTACAACACTCGGTTACCGCAAAAGATGGCGATAAAGAAGGTACGCCAGTATCTGTATTAGAAGCGGCAGCATCGGCTTTGCCTATTGTAAGCACCAAACACGGCGGGATAAACGATGCGGTAATTAATAATGTTTCGGGCTTTTTGGTAAACGAATATGCTATTGATGAAATGGCCAATAAAATGATTAAAATTGCACTTGCGTCCCAGCAAACACTAATTGATATGGGCAAAGCTGGGCGAAAACATATTATCGAAAATTACAGTATTGATAAACAAATACAAAAACTAGATGCGGTTATTGCACAAAGCATTCTAAAAAAATAAATATAAACAGCGTTAGCACACTTCTCAATCCTCCCACAAAAAAAATGATTAAATCCATTATCCAAAACATCCTAAAAAAATACGGTTACGAAATAGTAAAGCCAGATAGCCGTTTGGTTATTAATGGTTTGCCAGCTGATTTTGATGCCCTTACCCAGCAAATTATTAAACAAACTAAGCCTTATACCTTAACTACTCCCGAGCGTATTGCATCGTTGGTAAATGCGGTTAATTATGTGGTTGATAATAAAATTGGGGGCGATATTGTAGAGTGTGGCGTATGGAAAGGTGGTAGCAGTATGGCGGCAATGGCTGCGCTAAAACATAAAAACGATTTTGAGAGGGAAATATATTTGTACGATACCTACGAAGGTATGAGCGCCCCTACCCAAGAAGATAAAGTTTTTACAGGCACAAGTGCCGAGGCAATGTTACAAAGTAGCGATATACACGATGCTACCTCGGTGTGGTGTTATTCATCTATCGAAGAAGTAAAAGCAAATGTAGCTACCTTAAATTATCCTACCCAAAAACTGCATTTTATAAAAGGAAAAGTGGAGGATACTATACCACAAAAAATGCCTAGCAAAATTGCCATTTTGAGGCTAGATACCGATTGGTACCAATCTACCAAACACGAGCTTGAGCATTTATACCCACTTTTGGTAAGTGGTGGGGTTTTAATTATTGATGATTATGGCCATTGGGAAGGTGCCCGCAAAGCCGTTGACGAATACATTGAAACGCACAAACTACAAATTTTATTAAACCGTATAGATTATACTGGCCGTATAGCCATTAAACCTTAACCACCCCGAATGAACCTTCTAAAAAAACAGGGCTTTTACAACAGTATTATTTTATATATAGGTACTGCGCTTGGTTTTTTTAACCTTATTATACTTTTTCAAAGGTTTTTAACCGCCGAGCAAATCGGTTTTTTTAACCTAATTATAGCCGTTTCGTTGTTAATTACACAAATTGCGAGTTTGGGTTTTGGGAGTGTAATTGTGAGGTATTTCCCTTATTTTAAAACCGACGATAAAAGCCATAACGGCTTTCCGTTGTATGTATTTAAAGTAACGCTTATTGCGTTTTTGGTAATTGTTTTATTTTATGTTGGTGGCAAAGCGTTTTTTTTTAAAGAAAAAACGGGTAGTAACAGTGCATCGTTATTTTATAAATACTACTATTTTATAATTCCTGTGGCACTTTTTACACTGTGGTATAACCTTGCCGAAACTTTTGCCCGAGCTACGTTTCACAATATTTTTCCTTCGTTTTTACGCGAAATTGTATTAAAACTACTCACCAGTAGTGCCATTATGCTTATTTTTTATCAGGTTATTGTTTATCAGCAGTTTGTGTATTGGTATGTAGCAGCAAACGGAATTATATTAATAATTTTATTAATTTATATAACAAAACTTAATCTCATAAAATTAAGTTCGGTATCGGCAATGGTAAAAACACAATCGCCCGAAATAATACAATACGGCTTATATGCTATGCTGGCTGGGGGGTCTTTTGCTATGATACAAAACATTGATACCTTGTTGTTAAAAGTTTTTTCGGGCGAAGCTGCCGTAGGTTATTATGGTACTTTTTTTGGTATGGCAATGGTGGTAAGCCTACCAGCAAAGGCGTTAAGCACCACATCGTACCCCATTATTGCCAACGCTTGGCAAAGTAACGACCTCCAAAAAATCAACAAAATTTATAAAAAAACATCGTTGGTGCAGTTTTTAATAGGTTGCCTGCTGTTAATTGGTTTAATTGCCAATTGGCAAAATGTGTTGTTTTTATTGTACAAACCCCAATATGCTAATTTTTACAGCGTGTTTATTGTAATAGGTTTGGGCTTTTTGTTTGATATTACGGGAGGCTTAAACGGTGCCATCATTAGTTTTTCTAAACACTATAAATTGGTAATGTACATTTTAGTAGGAGCCGCTATTTTGTGCGCCACACTTAATGTGATATTGATACCCAAATTAGGCATGCTGGGTGCAGCAATGGCATATACAGGTACTATGTTTACTCTTAATTTTACTTATTGGTTATACCTTGCGCTTAAATACAAATTGCAACCATTTAATTATCAATATATAAAACTAATTTTTATAGCTGTAATAGCTTTAGGCTTCGGTTTAAATTTACCTTATTGTTTTAATTTTTATGCGGATGTTGCCCTACGGTCGGTGGGGATAGCAACCGTGTATTTAGGCTTGTGTTATGTGTTTAAAATATCGCCCGATATAAACGAGTTTATGCGTCAAATTATAAATAAATTAAAATTTTATTAGTTGATAATGCAAAACCTTGCCCCCATAGCCCTATTCGTATATAACCGGCCTCAGCATACCCGCCGAACCATAAAATTTTTACAACAAAACCTACTGGCCGATGAAAGTAGGCTATACATTTTTTCGGATGCGGCAAAAACCCCTAGCCAGCAAGATGCTGTAGATGAAGTGCGTGAGCTTATAAAAAACACCACAGGCTTTAAAACCGTAAAAATTATCGAACAAAAATACAATCTAGGCCTGGCCAACTCCATTATAGCGGGCGTTACAAAATTGGTAAACGAATACGGTAAAATAATCGTTTTTGAAGATGATTTACTAAGCTCGCCATATACGCTACAATATTTTAACGAGGCATTAAAACGGTACCAACACGAAGAAAAAGTAATGCACCTAAGTGCCTATATGTACCCATTGGCTGGTGCCGATGCCCTGCCCGAAACTTTTTTGTACCGAGCCGCACACAGCTGGGGATGGGCTACTTGGCAGCGGGCTTGGGCTGATTTTAACCCCAATATTGATAGTTTAATAGCCCAATTTGATAAGCAAAAAATAAACGATTTTTCGATAGATGGTAGGATGAATTTTTGGAAACAGATGCAACAATTTAAAGCGGGTAAAAACAACTCGTGGGCTATACGCTGGTACGCATCTATTTTTTTAAAAAATGGGCTAACGTTAAACCCTGCAAAATCTTTAATACATAATATTGGGCATGATGGTACAGGCATACATTCTAATATCGAAAACATGTATGCTGTTAGCATCAACAAAAAACAAATCGAAAATTTCCCCAGCCTTATCCAAGAAAACGAGCTAGCCTACAATTTAATTAAAGCCTTTTTGAGAAACAGAAAAGGTAATGTTATCGAACGCTTAATTCGTTTTGTGATAAAATTTATTAAATAACTAAAGTTTCGGGCTATGATGACTCCTGTTTTTGAAACTTTAAACACTTGTTTTATAGTTTAGAGGTATTAATTTATATAGCTTTTACGCCTAAATTATGCGCCCATATTCGTGTATTCGTGGCTATAATTATGACGTTTTTTAAAGAACCAGCAAAGGCTTCGCCTTTATTTATTTGCCACGAATACACGAATTTAGGTGTTAAATATCCTAGTTCAAAGATTTCGTTAGTAAATTTTATAAGCACCTAATTGTGGCAAATACGGTGCAAGGTAAACCCGCATTAAAAAGCACTGGCCTGCGTACCTAAACCCGACAGTAGCGGATACCGGCCTTGCGCCTAAGGCCTGCGGGCGTATGAGCGGATGGCGGGGCTAGCCTGGGTTATAAAATGCTAGCCTATGTTTTCCAACATATTTTTCAAAAAAAACTAGGGCTTTACGCTATCTTTTAGCTTGGCTTGTTCTTTGGCTTTTTTCTTAAAAAACCCCCGTAACAAAAAATTGTGTTGTAGGGCTTCCATGTTTTCGTCGAGTTTTTTGGTGCTGGTTTTAAGGTTTGATAAGGTTGTTTTTAAATCTTGTGCCGATGTTTTATCGTTTAGTAAAAGCCCCAAAGTGTTATCGCTGCTGTTAAGTTTTTGGCTGGCGGTATTAAGGTTGTTGGTAAATGTGGCGGCATTTTGGGCCGATGCTTGTATTGATGCTACCGAGTTTTTTAAACGAGGAAAAAGGCTTGTATCGGTTAAAAGTTTATCGGCTATGCTTCCTTTGGTATTTAGTTTGGCACCAAATTGGGCAAATTGCTGGCTAAGTTTATTGGCGTTTATGGTGGTGGCTTCGAGGTTATTTAACGTACTTTTTACCTTTATGGCCATACCCGAATCGGTAAGTAACATACCAATAGTGCCTTTGCCTTGTACCATATTATTGGTTAATATTTTTAGGTTATTGGTAATTGTTATCAGGTTTTTATTGTTGGCTTGTAGGGTTTTCATAATATCATCGGTAGATAAGGTGGGATCTACTTGTAGCCTATCGCCTTCTTCAACAAAGGGAAACTTGGGGTTTCCACCAGTAATAACCACAATTTTATTGCCTATTAAACCATCGGAGCTAATGAGGGCTTTGGCGTCTTTGTGTATGTATTTGTGGGCTTCTTCTTCGAGGTTCATAAAAACTTGTACTTGGGAGGTGCCAAAAAATTGTATTTTTTTTATGGTACCAATTTTTACGCCCGAAAACCAAACGTTGTTACCCGCTTTTAGGCCTTGTATATCGTTAAATACTACGTTTACCGAAAAGCTTTTGTTGAATGCTTTTTTTTGACTGCCGAGGGTAAACACGCCAATTACAAATATGAGGAGGCCTATAAATATAAAAATACCTACGTTGATGGCTTTTTTGTTATTTTCTTGCATAGCTTTATTGTATAAAATTATAGTCGTAAAAGGGTTTTATTTGCGCATCGGGCTGGCTAAAGATAGCATCGAAAGTGCCTTGTCGGTCAAATTTTCCGTCTAGCAGCATGGCAACACGGTTACCTACTTCTTTGGCGCAGGTAAGGTCGTGGGTAATAATTATCGAGCTTGTTTTATATTGTTGTTGTACTTGGTTTATTAAATTATTTATCTCGAAACAGGTTATGGGGTCCAGCCCGGCTGTAGGTTCGTCGTACAGCATAATTTCGGGTTTTAAAATAAGCGTTCGGGCTATACCTATGCGCTTGCGCTGCCCACCCGATAGTTCGGCGGGCATTTGGTTAATGGTTTGCGCTAAGCCTACGGCCTCTAAAACCTCTTCTACGGCAACGTTTATTTGTTGTTTTTTTAGCTCTCGGCGGTTGCGTACGAGCGGAAATTCGAGGTTTTCGCGTATCGTCATGCTATCGTACAGGGCACTGTTTTGGAACGAAAAGCCAATGCGTAGGCGTAGTTTTAGTAGTTCTTTGTACGAAATATTATCTACCGTGTTGCCCAATACTTTTACCAAGCCCGAATCGGCTTTTAACAAGCCCGAAATTATTTTTATAAGTACCGATTTGCCTGTACCCGATTTGCCTAGCACCACCAAGTTTTCGCCTTTATACAGGTTTAAACTGGCACCTTTTAAAACCTCAAAATCGCCAAAAGCAATGCGTAAATCTTTAATTTCTATTACCGTTGGGGTATTTGGTGGGGTTTCGCTTTTTTGTTCCATAGCTGTTTAAGGTCTAAATAAGGCAAAAAACTGTACGGTAATTACTTCTTCGATAAATACCAAAAACATGCCTATTACTACGGCCGAATTTGCCGCCTTGCCCACACCCTCGGTACCTTTTAACGAGTTGTAGCCTTGGTAACAGCCTACCATGCTTATAGTAAAGCCAAAAAGTACAGCTTTTATGGTTGAGGCGGTAATATCTAAAAAGGTTATTTGCTCCAATGCCGACTCGAAAAATATTTTATAACTCGTGTTTTCGCTTACCGTAACATTTAGCAATGCGCCCAAAAGCCCAATAAATGCGGTATAAAAGGTTAAAATAGGTAAAGTGATGGTGGTGGCCAAAACCCTTGTAGTAACCAAAAACTTAAATGGGTTGGTTGCCGATACCTCCATGGCATCTATTTGTTCGGTTACCCGCATGCTGCCCAGCTCGGCACCTATGCTGGAACCTACCTTGCCCGCCGAAATCAACGCAGTTAATAGCGGTGCCAAGGTGCGTAACAAAGCAATACCCACCAGCGATGGTAACCACGATTGTGCGCCAAACTCGGCCAGCGACGGCCTAGATTGTTTGGTAAAAACTATCCCCGTTATAAAACCCGTTACTGATATTAGTGGGAGGGTTTTTAAGCCAATATTATAGCATTGTTTAATTAATTCTTTTCCCTCGTAAGGAGGCAAAAAGCCCTCCTTAAAAAAACGCAAGGTAAACCGATACACATCATACAAAGTAATAAACATACGCAAAAACCAAACTAAAGGCTTGTTGGGTTGGCTTTTTGCATGCAAATTAGGCGTTTTATGTTTCATGCTTTTTTGTTTGAACAATAATATAATTGTTGGCTATATATTACAATAGTCCATTTACTAATTGTAAAAAAATAAAAGTAGAAATTTATTGTGAACTAAACTTTTTAAGGTAATAAATATTTTAAGTAAGGTAATATTAATTCCATATCATTTTGGAAAACCAAGGCTAGTATTTCATCACATCAGCTAGCCCCGCCATCCGCCTACGCAGGCTGGTGCTTTTTAATGCAGGTTTACCTCCCACCCTTTTTTAAGTTAAAATCAATAGCAACAGGCAAATGTAACATATAATAAACAAAGCAAATATCTCGATTTAAAAAAAACTCTTTTGCACATCATATTTTTTCGTAATTTTGCAGGCTTAATTATAGGTATTGAAACCCTTAAAGTTATTTTTATTGCCCTTTACAGGATTAAAAATAGGCAAGCATCAATTTTTTTACGAAATTGAAGACGCTTTTTTTAGTGCATTTGAGTATTCGTTGGTTAAAAACGGAGCGTGTAATGTGGTACTTAATTTAGAGAAACAAGAAACAATGTTAATTCTTGATTTCCATATTAAGGGGAATATATTTTTAAGTTGCGATAAATGCTTGGCAAATTACCCGCAAACAATCGAAACAAAAGATAGGCTTATAGCTAAATTTTCTCACGAAGATTTAAGCAATAGTACAGATGAAGTAGTGGTTTTAAGTAAAAACGAAAGCGAAATAGATATTTCGGTTTTTATTTACGAAATGTTAAACCTAGCAGTACCTTACGTAAGTATATGTGCTAAGCCGGGCGAAATGGAAACTTGCGATAAAGAAATGTTAACTAAAATAATAGCATTATCAACAGGTAAAAAAGAAGAATTTGATACAAATAATTCCAGTTGGGATATTTTAAAGAATATAAAAAACAATTAAACAGTAGAAATTATGGCGCATCCAAAGAGAAAAATATCCAAATCGCGTAGAGACAAAAGAAGAACGCATTACAAAGCAACAGCCCCATCATTATGGACCTGTAAAGAAACAGGGGCAGTACACTTGCCACACAGAGCATATAATGTTGATGGTAACCTTTATTTTAAAGGTAAACTGATTATCGAAAACACCAAAATAGCCTAAGCTGATTTTTAAAAATCAAAAATTTTTGTACACCCTTTTAAACACTAAGAAATGTACAAATGTTTAAAACGCCTTTCACCAAAGCGCATATTTTAAATGAAAATAGGCTTAGATATTATGGGCGGAGATTACGCCCCCAAGGCTACTATACTAGGAGCAATAGAAGCGCACAAGCAATTGTTACCCAATCAAAACCTTGTTTTGATTGGAAACAAAGACCTTGCTTTGCCTATTTTGGCCGAACATAGTTTTAACCCTCAGTTGTTCGAGTATATACACACCACAGAGGTTATTGGTATGGGCGAACACCCAGCCAAGGCAATTTTACAAAAACCCAATTCCAGTATTTCGGTAGGCTTTCAAATGTTAAAAGAAGGCAAATTAGATTCCTTTGCCTCGGCAGGCAATACCGGTGCCATGCTGGTAGGTGCCATGTTTAGTGTAAAAGCAATTACTGGCGTAATTAGGCCTGCAATAGCATCTATTGTACCTAAATTAAAAGGAGGCTTTGGGATATTGCTAGATGTGGGTGCTAACGCCGATTGTAAGCCCGAAATGCTGTTGCAGTTTGGGATTTTAGGCAGTATTTATGCCCAACATATTTACCAAGTAGCCAAACCCAAAGTTGGGTTAATGAATATTGGCGAGGAAGAGGAAAAAGGCAATCTATTAACACAAGCGGCTTTTACGCTGATGCAACAATCAGAAGCGATAAGTTTTTTTGGCAACCTCGAAGGCCGCGATTTATTTAACGATAAAGCCGATGTAATTGTATGTGATGGTTTTACAGGAAACGTGGTGTTAAAATTGGCCGAATCTTTTTATGTTTTAACACTAAAAAAAGGGATGAAAGATGAATTTTTTGATCGCTTTAATTATGAACAATACGGCGGAAGCCCCATTTTAGGTGTAAACGCTCCAGTAATCATCGGTCACGGAATATCAAGCCCCGAGGCTATAAAAAATATGCTGCTTTTATCGAAAGAAATGGTGGAAACCAAATTGATTGACCAGTTTAAAGCCGTTTTTAACGATAAATAATACCTTTACAATATGAGTAAAATTTATGCTGCAATTACCGCAGTTAATGGTTATGTACCCGACTATGTGCTTAACAACCAAGAACTCGAAACCATGGTGGATACCAATGATGAGTGGATACTATCGCGTACAGGCATAAAAGAACGGCGGATACAAAAAGGCGAAGGCTTGGCAACATCAGATTTGGCCGTACCCGCCGTTAACGGTTTGTTAGAAAAACGAGGTATAAGTGCCGAAGAAATAGACTTAATTATTTTTTGCACCACTACGCCCGATATGTTTTTTCCGGCAACAGCCGTAGTATTGGCCAATAAAATAGGGGCGGTAAACGCCTGGGGTTACGATTTGAATGCGGCTTGCTCGGGCTTTTTATTTGGCTTGCAAACAGGGGCACAGTTTATCGAATCGGGCAAACATAAAAAAGTATTGGTAGTAGGTGGCGATAAAATGTCATCAATCATCAACTATAACGACCGTACCACTTGTATCATTTTTGGCGATGGTTGTGGTGCAGCACTGCTAGAACCTAATACCGAAGGCTATGGAATTATAGATTCGGTATTAAAATCCGACGGCTCGGGCGGGGCGCATTTATACCAAAAAGCTGGCGGTTCCTTACATCCCCCCACCCACCAAACCATTGATAACAACGAACATTATTTACACCAAGAAGGGCAAGCCGTTTTTAAATTTGCGGTAACCAATATGGCCAATGTTGCTGCCGAAGTAATGGAAAAAAATAATTTAGTAGCCGATGATATTGCCTGGCTAGTGCCTCATCAAGCCAATAAACGTATAATTGATGCCACAGCAAATAGGTGTGGCATAACCGCCGATAAAGTAATGGTAAATATTGAACGGTTCGGAAATACCACCAACGGCACTATCCCATTATGCTTATGGGAGCTTGAGGGGAAGCTTAAAAAAGGCGACAATTTAATATTAGCCGCTTTTGGCGGAGGCTTTACTTGGGGCTCTATTTATTTAAAATGGGCATATTAAACCTATTTATTTTTGAATAAATTATTATATTCGCTTTAAACTATCCTTAAATTTTACACAAAAAAACCAATATAAAAATGGGAATGGATATTAAACAAATTCAAGATCTGATTAAGTTTGTAGCTAAATCGGGTGTGAACGAGGTTTCGATTGAAGAAACTGATTTCAAAATCACAATAAAAACCAATCAAGAACCCACCTTTGTAAACGCTACCGTTGCACCACAAGTGTTACCACAGGCGCATGCACCGCAACCCTTACCCGTATCGCCAGTAGCTGTAGTGCCTATTGCTATTGACGATAACAAGCAAACGCCTATTAAATCGCCTATGATAGGTACTTTTTATCGGTCGGCAAACCCCGATAAACCCCCGTTTATAAACGTGGGCGATGAGGTGTCTGTGGGCCAAGTAGTATGCGTAATTGAGGCGATGAAACTTTTTAATGAAATAGAGTCGGAGGTATCGGGCAGGGTTGTTAAAATTTTGATAGATAATGCTACGCCTGTAGAATACGACCAACCTTTGTTTTTAATAGAGGCTGTTTAATACCTTTTTTCGAGTAACATTATTCAGTAATTGTATATCAATAAAGTTGATCAATAAAAATATGTTCAAAAAAATACTAATTGCCAATCGCGGAGAAATTGCATTGCGCATTATACGTACCTGCAAAGAAATGGGGATAAAAACGGTTGCCGTTTACTCTACCGCCGATAGGGATAGTTTACACGTCCGATTTGCTGATGAAGCCGTATGTATAGGCCCACCAGCAAGTAAAGACTCGTACCTAAGTATTCCAAATATTATTTCGGCTGCCGAGGTTACCAATGCCGATGCCATACACCCAGGCTACGGATTTTTATCCGAAAATGCTAAGTTTTCGGCCATTTGCCACGAGTATGGTATAAAATTTATAGGTGCCAGTGCCGATCAAATTAACGGTATGGGCGATAAAGCATCGGCAAAAAACACCATGAAAGCAGCAGGTGTACCCACTATACCTGGCTCGGATGGTTTACTTACCGATGTAAAAGAAGGTATAAAATTAGCCAACCAAATAGGCTACCCCGTAATATTAAAAGCAACTGCTGGCGGTGGTGGCCGTGGTATGCGCCAAGTATGGAAAGATGAAGATTTTGAGGATGCTTGGGATAGCGCAAGGCAAGAATCGGCTGCGGCATTTGGCAACGATGGCTTGTATCTAGAAAAATATATTGAAGACCCACGCCATATTGAGATACAAATTATTGGCGATAGGTTTGGTAAAGTGTGCCATTTATCCGAACGAGATTGCTCGATACAACGCCGCCATCAAAAACTGGTTGAAGAATCGCCCTCGCCATTTATGACTGCCGAATTAAGAGAAAAAATGGGCGAGGCAGCCATTATAGGCGGCCAAGCGGTAAACTACGAAGGTGCTGGTACCGTAGAGTTTTTGGTAGATAAACACCGTAACTTTTACTTTATGGAAATGAATACCCGCATACAGGTAGAGCACCCTGTAACCGAAGAGGTAATAAACTTTGATTTAATAAAAGAACAAATAAAGGTAGCATCGGGCATACCCATATCGGGCAAAAACTACTTACCCAAAATGCATGCAATAGAGTGTCGCATAAATGCCGAAGACCCTTTTAATAACTTTAGGCCCTGCCCAGGAAAAATCACACACTTTCACTCGCCAGGAGGCCACGGGGTAAGGGTTGATACCCACGTTTATGCAGGTTACCTAATCCCATCAAATTACGATTCGATGATAGCTAAGCTAATATGTGTAGCACAAACCCGCGAAGAGGCTATTTGTACCATGGAGCGGTCGTTAAGCGAATTTGTGATTGAAGGCGTAAAAACCACTATCCCTTTTCACTTAATGTTGATGAAAGACCCTAACTTTAGAGCAGGAAATTTTACCACTAAATTTATGGAAACTTTTGAAATAGGTACCGAAAGTTAAACCATCAAAAAATATCTAAACACACTGCCTCAATAGCTAAAAGAAATGGATTTAATACAATCTATAAAAAACAAAGGCAAAAAAGGCACCGAAGCCGAAATGTCGTTCTTTGGTCATTTAGATGTGTTGCGAGGCCATTTGATACGGTCGGCAGTGGTAATATTATTGCTTACCTGTGTTTGCTTTTATTATTACGATTTTTTGTTCGATACCATAATTATGGG
>JAAFJW010000006.1 GCA_013298995.1 Sphingobacteriales bacterium
GGTTTCTTGGCCATTGCTACAATTTATGGTAACCAGCTCGGTGTTATCTCTCCCTAGGTTAGATATAGCATAAAAACTGCTATTGTTTTTACAAAATTTTATAGGGCTTACCGTATGTGTAAAATCGCTACTGGCAATGGTTTTAAATATTTGCTTATTATTAGGCCTGTATAAAACAGCTTGAGATAAACCATAATTTGCTACCGCTAGTTTAATGTTTCCATTGTTATCGGGCAGCCATTGGCTAATATATCCTGTGTTAAGTGCTGCAATTTCGGGCTTCCAAGTACTAATATTTACCTTATAAGCATGCTGTAAACCTGCTTCGTTTTGCTGTATGGCCAATAATATTAATTTATTGTACCATATTTTATTATCTATAAATGCTATTTTATTTGCTTTTAATGTTTGATAATTGCCCCTACCACGGGTATTTACATAACATAACACTTCGCCACTGGCAGTACTTGCAATATAAAAAAGGGTATTTGCATTGGCCCAAAAATACGCCTTTACATAACCGCTTTTTAGGTATGTAATTTGGGTTTTAAACCCTGTGGCTACATTGCGCACAAAAATATTGGGCACATTATTTTTAGTTTTAATAAACGATACAAAAGCACCATCGGGCGATAAACGGTACGCATTAGTACTATTGGCCTCAAAAAAATAAGCTGTTGGGATACTATTATTCCCTGGCATTTGGCATCCCACAAAAAGCAATACAAAAAGCAATAACCTTATTGATTTTGTTACCTTAATCATAATTTTACTTATTTTAGATTTAATTTTAAAGCACAAAATAATAGTATTACACCGTGTTTACACTATAATTTAGCTTAATTATATGTAACATATTTGTTATACATTACATCGGTTAAAAAAAATGTTAATAAAAAAAATATTTATTGCTTATTATAAGGT
This sequence comes from Sphingobacteriales bacterium, assembly GCA_013298995.1. Classification (GTDB taxonomy): domain Bacteria; phylum Bacteroidota; class Bacteroidia; order Sphingobacteriales; family Sphingobacteriaceae; genus Pseudopedobacter. Next base: position 925 of record JAAFJW010000006.1, read on the forward strand.
TATTATGTTAAAAAAACATGCGTTACTACTGCTCGTAAATTTTATAAGTTTTGCACTATATGCGCAACAAAATATGATTAAAAAATATTTATTGCTTATTATAAGGTTATTATGTTAAAAAAACATGCGTTACTACTGCTCGTAAATTTTATAAGTTTTGCACTATATGCGCAACAAAATATGATTGAACAGGCCCAAAAATTTTATAATAATGGCGAGTACCAACAAGCCCTTAATATGTATAAAAAATTAAGTAACGAAAATATAAATGAGGCGGCTTTTTATTCCAACTATTTTAACAGCCTACTTAAAACCAAAAATTATAACGAAGCCGAAAAATTGGTAAAAAAAAATATCGAATCCGATGCCTCTTCGTCCTCAATTTACCTCATTGATTTGGGCTACATTTACGAGCAAAAAAACCAAGCCAACAAAGCCAATAAAATTTACGATAAAGCCATAAACAATTTAAAACCCAACGAAAACACCATTAGCGAAATGGCTGACCTTTTTTACGATAGGCAAAATTTTATATACGCTTTAAAAGTACTTAACCAAGGCCGCATAATTTTAAACGATAAAGCCGCCTTTACCTCGCAAATTATAAATAACTTAATAGCCATAAACGATAAAGCTGCGGTAATAAACCAGCTTTTGGATTTGTTAGCTTCAAGCCCCGATTATTTGTTGTATGCCAAAAAAAATCTAGCAAAAGCCTTAAACAGCCCCCCCGATTTTACCCTGCTTAAAACAGAATTGCTAAAAAAATTGCAAAAACAACCCGATAATATTGCTTTAGCACAACTACTTACATGGCAATTTTTACAACAAAAAGATTTTAAATCGGCCTTAGCCCAAACCATCGCTTTAGATAAAAGAACCCAGCAAGATGGAGCTTCGGTATTTGATATGGCCGAAATTTTTAGCCAAAATAAAGATTACGAAACCGCCAGCAAAGCCTATCAATACCTTATACTAAAAGGAAAAAACAACCCCTATTACCTAACAGCCCTAGTACAAAACTTAAACAATAAAAAACAATTGCTTACCGAAGGTAGCTTTTTAATGCCCGATATGCTAGCACTCGAAACCGATTATAAAACACTACTAACCGATTATGGCAGCAATTACCAAACCCTATTTGCCATTACAGGCCTCGCCCAGCTACAAGCCTACTACCTGCACAGCAATTACCAAACCCTATTTGCCATTACAGGCCTCGCCCAGCTACAAGCCTACTACCTGCACAAACCCACCGAAGCACAAAATTTATTGCTTAACGCCTTACAACTACATAACCTAACGCAACAACAAATAGCCGAATTAAAATTACAACTAGCCGATATTTACCTTATAAACAACACTATATGGGAAGCCGCATTGCTATACAGCCAAGTAGAAAAAACATTTACCAACCAGCCCCTAGGCCAAGAAGCCAAACTACGAAACGCCAAACTATCGTTTTATAACGCCGATTTTAAATGGGCACAAAGCCAGCTCGACGTTTTAAAAGCATCAACATCGCAATTAATAGCCAACGATGCCCTCGATTTAGGCTTATTAATTCAGGATAATTTAACTGCCGATAGCACAGGTAAAGCCTTAAAAATGTACGCTTCCGCAGATTTAAACCTATTAAAAAACAATTTAGCCCAAGCATTACTTAGCCTCGATAGCATTGCCACCTACTACCCCAATAGCCCACTGGCCGATGATATACTGCTTACCAAAGCCAAAATATTTATAAAACAAAACAATAACCAAGCCGCCGCTTTACAATACCAAACCATTATTAGCCAGCACAGCCAAGGCATGTATATGGACGATGCCCTGTTTTTATTAGCCCAGCTACAAGAAGAAAAATTAGGTTTAACCAGCCAAGCCCAGCAAAATTACCAAACCCTACTAAACCAATACCCCGGTAGCCCTTATGCTAGCCAAGCCCGCGAAAGATTTAGGCTACTACGTGGCGATGCCTTATAATCATACATTTCACCTACTTCTAAATAAATGGTTAAAATAAGTGCCATAGTTTATTTATAATGATACATTTATAATAAAAAAAATCCCTCAATTGTTATAAAAAACATCTATAGCTGGTAAATATCTTTTTTACAGCACTAAATTTTATATTTGCCCCATGATTATTTACAACGTAACCACCATTATCGAACCCAGCATACAAGCCCAATACCTTGCTTTTATGCAGCATGAACACATGCCACTAGTAATGGCAACAGGTGCTTTTACAAGCAGCAACCTATTTTTACTTACCGAACCCGAAAACGAAGGCATTACCTATTGCGCCCAATATATTGCCGATAACGAGCAAAAACTAATAGATTACCGAACCCAACATTCGCCCAGGCTTCAGGTGCATTTTCAAGAAAAATTTGAAGGTAAATATGTAGCTTTTAGGAGTGTGCTACAATTGGTAAAACCTATTTAAAAAAACACTAAAACAACAAAAGGAAACCATTACAGTTTCCTTTTGTTGCTTGTGGAGAATATCGGATTCGAACCGATCACCTCTTCACTGCCAGCGAAGCGCTCTAGCCGAATGAGCTAATCCCCCGTTTTTTTTATTGAGAGTGCAAATATTGAAAAAATAAACGATTGTGCAAAGCCATACAGCAAAATAAATTTAAAAGGTACAATAATTTAAAAACACGCACTATCCAAAATTTTATTTTTTGGATAGTGGATAAATATTTTATACAACACAAATGAATAAAAAGCATTTTGGATTTTAAGATTTTAAAAGTATAATTGTTAATTATATGAATTAAATATTGTAAAAGTTAAAATCTAAATCATGAAAAAATTACTTTTTATTGCACTACTTTTTTGTTGCACAAAAATTAATGCACAAACTTATAATTACCATTCGCTGGTAACAAACGCAGGGTACGATTATTTTACCATTATTAATGATGCCACATCGGTTACCATTATTAAAAACAAGCAAGGCAAACCCATGGAAATTTTAAAACCTTCGGATACGCAAATCCAAGGCGATAAAGTAATTTACTCGTTTGCAGGGAAAGAATACCAGCTTTCGTTTATGAAAAACAACCTCAGTATTATGAATATCGACCAAGGCGAGTTTTCTAAAAGTTATTTTTTAGATTCGCATGTGTACAACCCTAAGCTAGTAAAGCCTTTAAAGTAAGTTATTAAAAACTAAACTTTCGGGGGTTGAATATCGGTATTCTAAATGCTTGTTTTCTATCTAAAGCATTCTATTTAATATTGTATTTACAGATATTATTATAAATCTATAAAATTTATACGCCCAAATTCGTGTATTCGTGGCTATTGCTATTGGAGGCAAAAAAAATTCTAAAACGCTATTTATCTGTTTGTTTAGGCCTTATATCAAATTTTTATTTGTGCCGAAACTTTAGTTAGAAATCAACTTTTTCAAAGTTAATATGCAATTCGTTTTCGAGTTTAGTGATTTTAGCACCTTCGTGAGGCAAAATAAAGGTTAAGCTAATTCCTTTTTTACCTGCTCGGCCTGTTCGTCCGCTTCGGTGGGTATAATATTCTATTTGTTCGGGCAATTGATATTGTACAATATAAGCCAAATCGTGTACATCAATACCTCGGGCGGCAACATCGGTGGCAATTAAAATTTTTAATTTTTCGTTTTTAAATGCCCGCATTACTTTTTCACGGTCTCGTTGTCCTAAATCACCATGCAGGGCATCAGCAGCTATGTTTTTAGCTATTAATTGTTGAGCTAAATTTTGTGCAGCGGCTTTGGTTTTACAAAAAATTATCCCCCTAGCCTCTTGTTGTGTTTTTAAAAATTTAAGCAATACGTTTAATTTTTGAGGAATATCGGCTACCAAATACTGATGCGCAATAGCTGTATTTACCACATCTTTTTTCTCCACCTTAATACATTGTACATCGGCTTGCATGTAAGTATCAATTATTTGCTGTATGCCATCAGATATAGTTGCCGTAAACAGCCAAAGGTTTTTTCTGTTTACGGTATGCGATAGTATTTCGTCCATATCGGGCTTAAAACCCATACTTAACATTTCGTCGGCTTCATCCAATACAACAGTTGTAACATGGCTTAAATCTATCATTTTGCGGTTTAATAAATCAATTAAGCGCCCTGGTGTGGCTACCAATATGTGTGTAGGACGCTTCAAAGCCGAAATTTGTACCTCTATTTTTTCGCCACCATATACGGCTTCTACAAATATTTTTTTGCTGGCGTATTTGGTAAACTTAAATAACTGTTTGGCTATTTGTTGTGCCAGCTCGCGGGTGGGCGATAGTATAATGGCCTGTATTTTGGGATTTTCGGCTGCAATGTTTTCTAAAATAGGTAAGCCAAATGCGGCTGTTTTTCCTGTACCAGTTTGCGCTTGCCCTACAAAATCGCCATCGTATTTTATTAAAACTGGTATTGCTTTTACCTGTATTTCGGTTGGTTTAATGATGTTTAATTCGTTTAAACCCTTTATTAATGAAGCCGATATGTTTAGCTGTTCAAAAGTCATCTATATATTTTTTTATAAAGGCACTAAGGTAGATAAAACCTTTTCTAATATTATTTTAACTTAATTATTTATTTGTACATAAATTAGCTGATATTTTATTGCCAATGTTTTCGTTTTTTAAACCTTTTAAATACTTTATTATACCCTACTGTGTAATTGTATTATTTGCCTTAATATGTTTGGTTGTAAGTAGCAAAGCGCAACTTTTTTTATGGATAAATAGTAAACATAGCACTTTTTTTGATTTTATATTTTCCAATACCACTTATATAGGCGATGGCTGGTGCTTTGGCATTTTTTTGATTGTTGTTTTTTTCTTCGTAAAGCGAAAAATATTTTATTTAGGCGTTGCCATTTTTGCTACAACATCATTAGTTTCAACGATATTTAAAAGACTGATTTTTTATGATGCATTAAGGCCATTAAGCTGGTTTAAAAACCCCAAATTAATACATTTTGTAGATGGTGTAACGGTGTATAATAGCAACAGTTTCCCGTCGGGGCATACAATAACAGCTTTTGCACTAGCATTTTATATTACTTATTTAATCAAAAACAAAGGGTACGGCGTGTTATTCCTTTTTTTGGCTATAATGGTGGGATACTCGAGAATTTATCTTGGCCAGCATTTTTTTGCTGATGTTACTTTTGGTTCGATAATAAGTGTACTTACTTCGATAATTTGTGTATTCGTTTACGAGCGTTATTTTGGTAATAAATTGTTGTTTAACAATAAAGAAAACTAGCAATTAAATATATTTAGGCTCTAAGTGATTTTGAGTGGGTAGAAAAATTTCTACCTTAGCTTAATGGTAGCAAATAGTAAAGAAATATTCGAGATAGCCTAAAAAAATGCCACAGATGCACAAATAAATATCAACCAATCAAGTATTTGTGCATCTGTGGTAACAAAATTATTTTATTTATAATCTTCTAATTAATATATTCCCTATCCTCATCGCTCAACCCTTTTTTGGGCTCCATTGATATATATTCTTGGTCATCATAGCTATCGTTAATTTCTAAAGGAATGTTTTGATACCCCGATTTTGGTGTTTCTACTGATGTAGCTTGTTTACACACTAGCCAAGCGGCTATAAATCCCAACAAAAACATCACACTCATTAGCCAAGTTTTTGATATTGTAAAACTTACAAATACAACTTTTATAGGTACAGTTCCCCCGTTTTGCATCAATAACATCGTTAACAAAACCGAAATCAAAATAACAAACAATGTTTTAAAACCCATTTTATAAATTATAATTAAAACCAAATTCGAATATAGGTTTTTTACTGCGGTTATTAACAGGAAATATCAGCTTCCCTCCTACATCAAAATTAGGTAAATAAAAACGTAATAAATTCATATCGGCCCGCAACTCTAAGCCGTAAGTGCGTAAGGCTTTGCCATTGCCTAGGTTTTCGAAATCTGTAAAAACACCGCCTTTTACTTGTTTAATGTAAGCTAGTGGCCCCAGCTGCCAATCGGGGTAAGCAATTGGGAACCTGTAATCGAGCAGTAAAGTATTTTTTATTTTGCCTATCGCATCTATATTGGCAAAGCCGCTTGCCCGTGGTATATCTATATTATTACGATAAATACCACTAGCATTTTGCATATTAAAACTGGCTTGCAAGCTATGGTTGGCCAATAAACCAGGGAAATAAAATTGGCTACGCATAAATAATATGGCACCTTGCTGGCTATGAAATGGAAGATGGCTGTAGCCAACGCTAAAATTTTGGCCAAACCGTGGTGCCAAATCCCTAGGGCTACGGCTTTGGTTTAATGCAAACGAGTACTGATAATCGAGCGGAAACTTAATATCGTTAGTAAAATTAGTAACCTTTAAGCTAGTTTGGTAGCGTTGCGTATAGCTGGTACCTGCTTCCAGTTTCATACTTAATTTTTGATTAAGCCAATTGCGGGTATATGGCAATTGGATGCTTACTTGGCTATAATTTTCACGCCAGTAAAACGGTACCAAGCCATTATTACTTTTGGCATAAGCCATTTTGGGCCTGTTTTGATAATCAAACGAAATAATGGGGTAATATTTGGCATAGGTAAACGATACATTATACTGGCTTTTTTGCAATGCTTGATGGTATTGGTATCCCACCTTAAAAGCCATGGTACCTAGTTTATTGTTCGATAAAATATCAAAACCCAATACATTGCTATCAAAAAAATTATTATTTAGCGCAGGCCGTACGCTGTGAAAGTAAAACAAGTTATTTATTTCTGTATATGGTTTTGATGGATAAAACAGTTGTGGTAAGCTATCTAGCACATTGCTGCTGTTTTCTTGCGCAATAAGTGGTTTAAAATATGCTACAAAATTATTACTAAAAACAGTATCCGCCTTAGCGTAAATACTATCAATTGGCATAGCTACAATATTATATCCGTTATACTGATAATCGTTAAACAACAACTGTGCTTGGCTAATACTGCCATTAAAAGCCCCAAATTGGGCATTGGTAAGCTGTTTTATTTTACGGGTAACTAAATTTACGCTGTACAAATTATCAATACCGTTGTAATGCGCTTTGTAAATAATTTCGTCTGCATAAAAAAATGGGCGAGCTATTAATGCCCTTGTCCAAGGTAAAATTTGCTGCATCGTTTTATCATTTCTGTTATACAATAACAATGTTTTGCCTTTATCGCTTACTGCAGTTACCACTATTTGCTGGGTTAAATCATCAAACCTCGGGAATTGTAGCACCCAATTTTGTGGGTTGGGATAGGCGTTTACTTGCTTTCCAGTTGTTGCATCCAGCTCTACCAACTCAAATTTATTTTGCGTACTTACCTTAACAGCTACTATTATTTTGGCATTGGCCGATAAAGCTGGTGAAAACAAGCGGGTATTAAACGTAAGCTGTTTGTACTTTTTGGTATCTATATTGTAACTATTAATCACATTAAACGAGCGTTGGTGAAAACGTTTATCGGTTCGGTACTCGTCCCATACCAAAAAATTATGGGCATAATGCAGGTTAGGTTCGGTTTGGTAGCCTATGCGTAAAAGGTTTTTTTGTTTCCCTTGCGGGGATATAAGCGTAATGGTGGGCGTTATACTTTTCGAATTTTTTAAACACACCATGTTTTGATTGGCCAATAAAAAGGGAAACAAATAATTGCTAGGCGAACGGGACAAAACAGGGTTAAGCGGCATATAGTTTACAGGCTTATTTTTTTGATATTGCTGTTGCCAAAGGCTATCCATTTCGGCCATTGTTTTGGCATATAATTGATGGGTATTATAGCCCGATATTTTTTTAAACGAGTTGGAAAAATTGTAAAACCGCAAAGGAAATTTTGCCATCCTACCTAAAGTTTTATCTAAAACATGCGCACCAAAATCTCGCCTCATTTTGGTAACCATAAAATAACCCAAAGGGTAATAACCTGGCGTAAAATTTTTGATAGAGCCGAGGTAATTTTTAGCGTAACTATACTTTTGGTTTGATAAAATATTGGTGCGTAAAACCATTTCGAAATCGGGCTGGCGGCCACGGCCTGCTTGCGTTAAAACGGTTTCGATGCCTACCGCATCGCCCTCAAAATACCATGGCGGTAAGCTGATGCCAAACAGGGCTAACTTTAATTCTTCAAACAATGGCTTGCCCAAATATCCTGCAATTTTATCAAACTGTACCACGTGGCGAAGCTCGTGTACACAAAGGCTATTTACCCAATCTTGCATATCAAACTCCTGCCCAGGAATGGTGTAAAACTCCGACCGCCGTGGTGCCATACTCACAAACGCATTTGAAATTACACCTTGATTTTGTAAAATAATAGAGATAGGGTGGGGCTGTTTATTTAGGCTTTTAGCCACATCGGCAATAATTGCATTTAAGGTATTGGCTACTTTTTGGGCTTCGTTTTCCAGCCCTTCGGGATATATAATTTGAAAATTTTGGGTATTAATTTGCTTAAATTTTATGCTTGGTGGGTTTTGTATTTCATCTAATATTTGCGCCTTACAACCTAGTGATGTAATTATTAAAATAAAAGCATACAATAAACTGTTTAACAATATTTTATACATATAATTTTATAGATTTACCTATCTAAACTAATTTATTTAGCAATTGTTATACTTAAAATCGGATTTTATATAAAGTTATTGTTGATATTAACTGCTTAAATAACTGGTTAATAATAGTTAATACTTATACATTAAATTCGTGTTAGGGTACGTTTTTTTGCAAAATTTTCTATTTAATAAGATATTTTTAAAAAAATATATGTTAACATATATTTTTGATTTAAGCATCAGCAGTATTACATTTATTACACACGCCCGTTACCATTAAATCTATTTTTTTTGTTGTAAAGCCATCGGGAATTTGCAGTTGTGGAATTTGTAGTTTATCTAAACAGTACACGTTTAAACAAGTAGTACAATTAAAATGTATGTGTTGGTCGTGATGCTGATGCTGGGTACAAGCAGTACTACAAAGTGCATAGTTAGAAGTGCCATTTATACCCATCACTTTGTGTAAAATCCCTTTCTCTTCAAAGGTACTAAGAGTTCGGTACAAGGTAACTCTATCAATTTGAGTACCCAGTAACTGTTCTAATCTTCAAAGGTACTAAGAGTTCGGTACAAGGTAACTCTATCAATTTGAGTACCCAGTAACTGTTCTAAATCGGGCTGCGAAGTGGCCATTGCCCTCGAGTGTAAAACAGCCAAAACACTCAAACGAGGCACTGTTATTTTAAGGCTGTGCTGTGTTAATAATTGTTTGTACTGTTGTGTAACATCCATATTGTAAAACTACAAATAATGCATTATTATTTTTTATGAGGTTCACAATAAATTAAATTGTTTAAAGCTACAAAGTTTGAATTGTAGTGATAGCGTTTAAAGCTTAGTTTTTAATTAAAACTTTTGCTAAAAAAAACTGTATTTTTGATGATTAATTTCGAAAAAAAATGAAAGCAAAATATGTAAACCCGTTTACCGATTTCGGTTTCAAAAAAATATTTGGGGAAGAAGCAAGCAAACCGATGCTGATAGATTTTTTAAAAAATTTATTACCCGAAACCAATATTATTAACTTAAGTTTTAAAGATAAAGATAAGCTAGGGCAAACAGAAAACGACCGTACGGCTATTTATGATATTTATTGTGAAAATAATGCAGGCGAAAAAATAATCGTAGAACTACAAAAAGCAAAACAAAACTATTTTAAAGACCGAACAGTTTACTATGCTACTTTTCCCATTCAAGAGCAAGCCGAAAAAGGCGAATGGAACTACGAACTAAAATTTGTGTATTGTGTGGGTATTTTAGATTTTAAATTTGAAGACGCATTAAAATCAGGTGAAGGAGAAGTGGTGCATACTGTACAATTAAAAGACCAAAACAATCAAATATTTTATGAAAAATTAAAATTTGTGTATTTAGAAATGCCTCATTTCATAAAACAAGAACACGAACTTAAAACTCGGTTAGACAAGTGGTTGTATTTTATTAAACATTTAGAGGATTTTCAAAGCATTCCAGAAATTTTTAAAGACGATGTTTTTATTCAAGCATTTGAAAAAGCCGAAATAGCAAAATACAGCGAGGATGAACGCCACGATTATGAACAAAGTTTAAAAATTTACAGAGATTTAAAAGGTGTAATTGATACCGCATTCTACGATGGAAAACTTGAAGGAAAACTTGAAGGAAAACTTGAAACCGCTAAACTAGCAAAACAAATGGGGCTAAAAACAGAAGATATAATTATACTCACCAATTTATCAAAAGCAGAAATAGATAAACTTTAACCAAATGCACTAAACTGTTGGTAAATTTACACTTCTTAAAACTTTTGTCCACTTAAGTAAAGCAAAACTTCGTTATCAGTTACCAAGCAATTTTCTAATTGTTTTTGTAAATCTTTTTTATCCAAATCTTGTGCTATAAAAACCAATTCGTTTAAGCGGTCGCCAAAATCTTTCGACCATTTGCTTTCGATATAATCTTTATTCTCCACAAAATCTTGGTAAGTTATACGTTCTTCAAAAGGCATACTAGCCCACCATACGCCAGCACTTTCCATTCGTAGCGAACCTCCAGCTTGAGAAAAATTTATGGCATTATCAGGTTCGTTTGCCATCCAAAATAACCCTTTACTGCGTATAATATTGTTAGGAAAATCGTTGTTTAAAAATTTATTAAACCTAGCGGGATGAAAAGGGCGGTTGTTTCTAAACACCATTGAGGAAATGCCGTACTCTTCAGTTTCGGGCGTATGCTCTTCGTTTAACTCCTTTATCCACCCGGCCGAGTTTGATGCCGTTTCAAAATCGAACAAACCGGTATTAAGTATTTGAGTACAATCTATTTTAGAAAACTGGCTTTCAATAATTTTTGCTTCGGGGTTTAGCTTATTAAATAAGGCTACCAACAGTTTTACATCGCCAGGTTTTACCAAATCTGTTTTGTTTAAAACAATAACGTTGGCAAACTCTATTTGGTCGGTAAGTAGGTTTACAATTGTACGTGTATCTTCTAAGGTTTCGGTAAGGTTTCGGTCTTGTAAGCGTTCATCAGTACCAAAATCCTTAAAAAAGTTTAAACAATCTACCACGGTAACCATCGTATCTACGTAGCTAAACCTAGATAAATCTATACCTTTTTCATCATCCACAAAAGTGAAAGTTTGGGCAACAGGTATAGGTTCCGATATGCCTGTACTTTCTATCAACAAATAATCAAATCGGTTTTCTTTTGCAAGTTTTTCAACCTCAATCATTAAATCTTCACGCAAGGTGCAACATATACAACCGTTGCTCATTTCTACCAGTTTTTCTTCGGTTCGAGACAATGTGCCTTCGTTTTTAACCAACTGAGCATCAATATTAACCTCGCTCATATCGTTTACAATTACTGCAACACGTAGGTTTTGTTTATTATGAAGTATGTGGTTTAAAAGTGTGGTTTTGCCTGTACCTAAAAAGCCACTTAGTACCGTTACTGGGAGTTTTTTAACTTGCATTGTTTAATTTTTTGGTAAAAATAGATAAATATATTTCAAATGCAATAAAGTTGCATTATAAAAATGTATTGAAATATTCCAGTTAAAAAAACAACTAAACTCAAATTTATTTACTTAGATTTGAAATAAAAAATGTTATGAAAACTGAAATTTCAAAAACAATAGCGGTAATTGGTTTAACTACTACGGTATTATTTACGGCTTGTAACGCTAGAAATGAAGCATTAGAAAAAGAACTTAGTGCCCAACATAGCAAAATAGAAGCCGACCATAAAATATTGGAAGATGCGCATACGGCAATGGAAGCCGAACACGCAATGTTTACAAAAGCACATAACGCTTTAAATGAAGTAGATAGCAGCGCACATAATAAAATAGAAGCTTTACACGAAAAAATATTGCAATCGCATACATCATTAATTCAAAAACATACGGCTTTGGTAGTAGCTCACCAATTGCTAGAGAAAAAACACGCTGAAGGTAAAGCTAGCGACCAAGAAGTTATTGCCGAGCACAAAACAATGATTGAAGATGACGAAACGCTAATGGCCGACCATAAAAAAATTGAAACCGACCATAAAACTATAATGGAGCAGGACAATAAAATTAAAGCCGAAGACAAAATAAAATAACTGAAAAACCAATTATAACGGGTTTTTCGGAAAATTTATTGATTCAATAAAAATCACAAATCTTAAAAAACAAACTTAATTACCAGCTAATATTTTAGAAATGTGGTACCTGTATGCTGCAGTTGCTGGCAGTAAGGCAGCAAATATACCTATGCTTAATCCTACCAAAATTAAATAACTTTCTGGTTGTAAAAATATTAAACCTGTAAGTTTTGCCTGCCCAGCATCTTGTAGGCTACCCATGTATTGCAAAAGTAAATGCCCAAATAACCAGCCTAAAATTGTACCAATAAGCGAAAGTATAAAACCTTCTAACATTACTATTAAAAATATTTTGGTTTTAGATGCTCCCATTGTACGCATAATGGATAAATCGTATTTGCGTTGTTTAAGCGAGTTTAGCAAACTTACAAACACGCTTATTACCGAAATTGCCATAATTAAAACCGCAAAATACTGCAAAGTAACCACCCCTACCCCAATTAATGAAAACAAACGGGTAGTTTCTATGGCAGGCGATGCGGCTTGTAAATTTGTGCTTTGGTTTACAAATTTTGGAAACAATATGGTTGATATTGGCGATTTGTATTGGATTAGTAATGATGTTATTTCGGCTGTGGGCATTTGAGCAGCGGGCAGCGGGCTTTCGGGCAATGAGCTTTGGGTTGCGATTTCTTCTTCGTGTTGGTGCATATGCCAAACACTTTCTAAGTTGGTAAGCACCAATTGGTCGGTTACGTTGGCGTTTGGGGTTAAAATACCCGTTACAATATAGGCGTGGTTATTATGTATATCGCTATTATCGGCTAGGCCGTGTGCGCCAAAAAAAGTATCGCCTACTTTTAGTTTTTGTGTTTTGGCAACATCAGCGCCAAGCGTAACTTCAAAATTTTTATTAAAAAATTTACCTTTTGCCAATTTTAAATGGTATAATTTTATAAAGTTGCTATTGGTGCCTACAATTCGGTATCCGTTAAAATTATCGCCAAGTGCCAAAGGTACAGCTAGTTTTACCATACGGTTTTTGGCCAAATCTTCGGCAGTTTTAAGGGGTATGTTTCCCGTGGGGAAATCAATATGGTAAACACTGCTTAAAATTAATTGTAGGGGGCTGCCTTTTGCACCCACAACGGCATCAATACCTTGGGCATTGTTTTCTAATTTGTTTTGTATTTGGTGGCTTGCCAAAAGCAAAACCGTAAGTATGCAAAGCCCAAAGGCTATTAACAATATATTTAAAAAAGCCGATAATTTATTGGCTTTTATACTTTTAAAACTTATACTTAAAATATTCATTTACAGTATGTATTGGTGGGTAAAGGCTGGTTTTAACCTAGCATCGTGGGTGGCAACTATTAAAGTGCTGCCATTTGTTTTTGATAAGCTAAGTAATAGTTCTAATACAATTTGGGCGTTTTCATCGTCAAGGCTGGCTGTTGGCTCATCGGCAACCAGCAATGCAGGCTTATTAATTACCGCCCTAGCTATGGCTACACGCTGCATTTGACCTTGGCTTAATTGGTGTGGGTAATTTTTAATTTTATGCCCTATTTGCAGTTCGTTTAAAACTTGGGTTATGCGTTGTTTATTTGGCTTTAAGCCTGCAAAACTTTGGGCTATACTTAGGTTTTGGTAAACATTTAAACTTTTTATAAGGTGCGCTTGCTGAAAAACAATACCTATATTTTTACCTCTAAAGCTATCTAATTTTGATGGGCTTAAGCTGTAAATATCCGTATCGTTTATATATATTTTCCCTTTTTGGGGATTTAATAAACCTGTTAAAATATGAATTAGTGTTGTTTTACCACTTCCCGATTTGCCTAACAAGAGCCACTGTTGGCCAGTTTTGACTTCCCAATCTTTAAAACTTAACTCGGTATTTTTACCAAAAATATGCGAAAGCGAACTTACTTTTACCATAGCCGTAAATATATTGGTTTTACAGCGTTTTTATGTAAATGTTTTTGGTTGGTTAAGCGTAAACAATGCCAGTTTATAAAATGTGCTAGGGCAATGGTTAAGACTCCAAGGGGTACAAATAACTAAACTTTCGCAGTACAATATTAGAAATAGTCTCGAGTTTAGGTGTATATAAAGCGGTGTTAGAAGGTTTTTTTTTATAATTTGCTATTAGTGAAGTTATTTACGTTTTTAGAGCGTTAACAATTGCAATGGCCTGCCTGCGCAGGCAGGCATCCTTTTTATCCATAGCCCCCATCTTGGGTCGTTTGCAAATGGGGGCTATGGATAAAAAGATACAATGTAAAGCGTGTTAAAACGCCCAAATAAATAGTTAAAGCAATTGAAAAACACTATTTTACACGTCATAATTGGGCTTATTGTCAAATATTTATCTGCTTCGAAACTTTAGTACAATTAATTAGTTTTATTTGTAAAAAATTTAAAAATGGGATATTTTAGTGTTGATGAGTTAAGTATATTGAATGATATAAAAGCCAATACAACAATTGTTGGCGTTAATTACTACCGCTGGCACAATTTAGCGGTTGCTAATGATGTTTACATATTTGTAGATAAAATAGAGTTTGAGTTTAACAATAGATTGCCAATTTTGTTAGAAATTAACGAAACAGACGATGGTATAACCCTAAAAACCAATTACAACATTGCTTTAGAAATTAATGAAGTAGAAACAACTTTTAATAACCAAATAAAAATAACGCAAAAAAACGAAATTAATAATGCGTTTTGGAATATTGCTAAAAATAACCCTATAAAAAGCATTGATGCCCAGCAGTTTGAACAATTTTACGCTAACGAGGAGCTTATTTTTAATTTTGGCGACCAAAAAATAGAAATAAAATTTAACCACGAAAAAGGGCTAATGGTTGATTTTTACGAAGAAGATTAAGCCATTATAAATTTGAATAAACCGTGTTTTGTTTAGCTAATCGCATTTTGTAAATTTGCAATATGAAAAATAAAACTAAATGGCTTTGCTTATTTATATTTTTAAGCGTATTTTTTGTAACAAAAACATCCGCACAAACGCCACACAAAACACTTAGTAATAAATATTGGGAAATTTTAAATACCCGTACCATCAAAAAAAATGCCGAGGGGCAGTATATGCCCTACTTTCCACCAAGTTTAATGGCGTATAACAAAACCAAAATTGTGCTTAATGGCTATATGGTGCCCATAAATGTTGGTGCAACGCATAAAGTTTTTTTACTATCGGTATTACCCGTTATGCAATGCCAGTTTTGCGGCACTGGCGATATACCCGAAATGGTAGAAATTTATATGAGTAACGCCATTAAGTTTTCTAACAAACCTATAGTTATTGAGGGGATGTTACTTATTAACGATTCGGATAACGATACTGCTACTTACCAATTGGCAAATGCTACGGTAAAAGAAACGCAGTAAGTTAAATTTTAATGCCTATATATGGGTTTTTTAAAAAATTTTACGCCTTTTTAGCTTTATTATTTTTGCCATTAATGATTATTACCCTTAGCAACATTCCCGAGTTTAAATAACAGGCCTTGCAATGAGACAACCAATTTAAGCGTTATTGCCTGCTTTGATAATAATAATTGTCCGCTAAAACCCGCTTTTTAGTAATTAACTACTTTCGCTCTCTTTTAAAAGGTTATTTTCCCTAATTTCCCAAAAGTAAGCCCTCATTTAAAATTTAAGGTGCTAAAAAAAAAGTGTTTGGGTACTTTAAATTTCTTTCGGTTATGAGCGTTATCCAGCTTTGTTGGGGATTTTCTAAGAATTTGCCTCCTTTTTTTTACTTTAGCGGACAACAATAGCTTAAATTATGACAGAGATTTGAATTTACGAATTTTTTTTTACCAAAATCCCTATATTCGTAGCAAGTAAACAAAAGCGAAATCTTAACATAACGTAATCGAATACACAAATAAGAGCGTAGCGTTTAAACGTAAATTAAGCCCTATAAATTATAAAAAAAGGGTTTCATATACCCAACTAAAATTCTCCAGTTTTTAAATATTTTTCCCATTCCCAGGCCGATTGCATCATGGTTTCTAAGCCCAGCTCGGCTGTCCAGCCCAATACATCCGATGATTTTGTAGCATCACCCCATATTTGCTCTATATCCCCTGCCCTTTTATTGCCAATGGTATAATTAAGTTTTACCCCCGTTGATTTTTCAAAAGCCGCTATTACTTCTAGCACCGAGCTACCCCTACCTGTACCTATATTAAAAACTTCGTAGTTACTTGCCGATAGCTTGCTTTCCATACGTTTAATAGCCGCCACATGGGCTTTTGCCAAATCAACCACGTGTATATAATCGCGTATGCAGCTACCATCGGGCGTGTTGTAAGTATTGCCAAATACGGTTACTTTTTCTCTTTTTCCGATAGCGGTTTGGGTAATAAATGGTACTAAATTTTGTGGTACACCAATAGGCAATTCGCCTATTAAAGCGGTATGGTGCGCACCTACGGGGTTAAAGTAACGTAAAGCTATAATCTTATAATTTTTAGCCGCTTGTGCAGTTTCGCTAAGTATTTCTTCGGCCACTTGCTTGGTATTGCCATACGGCGATTCGGCTTTTTGCACCTGTGCAGCCTCACTTACGGGTAGCACCTCGGGCTGCCCATACACGGTACAGCTTGATGAAAAAACAAAATTTATAGGCTTCCCTTTATACGCATCGAGCAAATTAATCAACGAAAAAAAATTGTTTTTATAATAATCCAGCGGTTTTTCAACCGATTCGCCCACAGCTTTATAAGCCGCAAAATGTATAATACCTTCAATATCGCTATGCTGTGCAATAAAATCTTTTGTTTTTACATCATCACATAAATCAAAATTATGAAACTCGGGGCGGTAGCCTACAATTTTTTCTATTTGGTCTAATATTTTGATGCTCGAATTTGATAAATTATCAACAATAATAGGCATATAACCTGCATTATATAACTCTACCACAGTATGCGACCCTATAAAACCTGTGCCACCTGTTACCAATATTTTTTTAGCCATTTTATAATTTTTTATTGCTTTTTAGCGAAATTAGATATTTTATTTAACTTCGGGAAAGATAATAATTTTAACTTTACAAATGCTTTTTTTATACAATACAGGTGTTAGGATTTATTTTTTATTGATTTGGATAGCTTCTTTTTTTAAACCTAAAGCACAAAAATGGATTGCAGGCAGGGCAAACTGGGAAAGTAAAATCCCACCAAACTTTAAAAAACATAAAAATGCTTGGTTTCATTTTGCCTCCTTGGGCGAGTACGAACAAGGAAAACCACTGCTCGAAAAATTTATTAGCCATTTTCCCGACCATAAAATTGTAATATCTTTTTTTTCGCCATCGGGCTACGAAGTACGCAAAAATACGCCTTTAGCACACTTGGTTTTGTATTTACCTTTAGATACCCAAGTCAATGCCAAAAAATTTATTGCTTTAATAAAGCCCGAAATTGTTTTTATAACCAAATACGAATATTGGTACCATTTTTTTACCGAACTAAAAAAACAAGCCATTCCTTTATATATGGTATCAGCTATTTTTAGGTCACAGCAAATATTTTTTAGATTTTATGGTGGCTTGCACCGCCATATTTTAAAATGCGTTACACACTTTTTTGTGCAAAACCAAGCATCGCTTTCACTTTTAAAAACCATCAACATGTATAATGCTACCTGTGTAGGCGATACCCGTTTCGATACCGTTAGCAATACGCTTAACCATGCAAAATCTTTTGCTATTATAGAAGATTTTATTGCAGATAAACCCGTTTTAATAGCTGGCAGTACTTGGCCTAAAGATGAAATTTTACTGGCCCAACTTTTAAAAAACTACCCCAATTGGAAACTAATTATTGCCCCACACGAAATCGGCCTTAGCCGCATAAAAGAAATTGAAAATAGGTTTTTAAATGGTATACAATATACCTCCATTGCCGCATCCCCCTTGCCCCACGAGGCATTAAAAAACCACCAAACCCTTATTATTGATACTATTGGGATGCTATCGTCACTATACAAATATGGGCATATTGCGTATATTGGCGGTGGTTTTGGTGCTGGTATTCACAATACTTTAGAGGCGGCAGCCTTTGGCTTGCCAGTACTATTTGGCCCTAAGTACCAAAAATTTACCGAAGCCAAAGATTTAATAAAAATTAAAGCAGCTTTTTCGGTAGCCAAGCAAGGCGATTTAAACAATACGTTTGCTAAGCTAAGTTCCGATAATCAGTTTTGTACACAAGCGGGTAAAAAAGCAGCAGTTTACGTACAAAGGAACATCGGCGCAAGCCAAAAAATAATTGATTTTGTGCTTTTGCACCAGTTTGATAAATAACCAGGTTAAAAGTTTTTATAATTTCGATTAAGTTTATGGGCAACAAAACCTTTAAAACGGGGCATTTACCACCTAAATTAGGGCATTAATGGCAAATAAGGTGCTGGTTATTCAAAAAAAACAGCATTATTTTTACTACAAATACACCAACGCTCGTATTTTGTATTTTTTATTATTATATAATAGTTTACAATCGTATTTTTTTACTTTTGTAATCTCATAAAAAAAAGAATTAATTTTAATGGATAATTTATCTTATCTCAGTAATGCCGACCCATCGTTTATAGATTCGCTTTACCAACTGTACCAATCAAATCCCGAGTCGGTTGACTTTGGATGGCAAAAATTTTTTGAAGGTTTTGATTTAGGCCAAAATGGCGATCAAAAACCATATCAAAACGCCGAAACCTCATCGCCACATATTTTAAAGGAAATAAATGTACTAAACATGATAAAGGGCTACCGCGAGCGTGGCCATTTATTTACCAAAACCAACCCAGTAAGGGAACGTAGGCAGTATTTCCCCGGTAAAGAGCTTGAAACTTTTGGTTTATCCGATGCCGATTTAGAAACCTATTTTGATGCAGGTGCACAAGTAGGGCTAGGTAAAGCCAAACTTAAAGATATTTTAAAACTTATAGAAGACACTTACTGCCAAGCAATTGGGGTAGAATATCGCTATTTGCGCAACCCAATAAAATTAGAATGGTTTGAGAAACAAATAGAACGTGTAGGCGGCATTCCCGAGTTTAGCGTTGCCAAAAAGAAACAAATACTAAATAAGCTAAACCAAGCCGTAGTTTTCGAAAACTTTTTAGGAACAAAATTTTTAGGCCAAAAACGTTTTTCGCTCGAAGGAGCCGAAAGCATGATACCTGCCCTAGATTATGTGATAGAAAAAGGTGCCGATTTAGGTATCGAAGAATTTGTAATAGGTATGGCACACCGTGGCCGCTTAAATGTGCTGGCCAATATTATGGGCAAAACGTACAAAGATATTTTCTCGGAATTTGATGGTAAATATAAAGACGAATTGCCTTTTGGCGGAGATGTAAAATACCATTTAGGTTTTTCGAGTGATATTGTTACCGTAAACGATAAAAAAGTTCACCTAAGTTTATGCCCCAACCCATCGCACCTAGAAACCGTAAGTGCTGTGGTAGAAGGTATTACCCGCTCAAAATCAGACATGAAATACGAAGGCGACTATAAAAGAATAGCGCCAATATTAATTCATGGCGATGCTTCGATAGCTGGACAAGGTTTGGTGTACGAGGTATTGCAAATGGCAAAACTTGATGCTTACACTACTGGCGGTACTATTCATCTCATTATCAATAACCAAATAGGTTTTACTACCAATTTTAAAGATGCCCGCTCATCAACCTACTGTACCGATATTGCAAAAATTACACTTTCGCCAGTTTTTCATGTAAACGGCGACGATGTTGAAGCCCTATTATACGCCATAAGTATAGCGATGGAATACCGCCAACGCTTTAGTAACGATGTGTTTATAGATATTTTATGCTACCGCAGATACGGCCACAACGAAGCCGACGAGCCTAGGTTTACCCAACCTTTGCTTTATAAAGCAATAGAAGCACACCCCAACCCTAGAGAAATTTATTTAGAAAAATTAATCTCGCAAGGCACTATAGATGAAGCCACCGCCAAACAAATTGATAAAGAATTTAGAGGAATTTTACAAGACCGCTTAAACGAAGCCAAAGCGGGTAAAGGTGCGTTATCAAACCCTACTTTTTCGGGTGCTTGGTCTAAAATTAGGTTCTCAACCCCTGCCGATTTTGATAAATCTCCGGCCACAGCCGTACACCAAGAAACATTTTTACCGCTTGCCAAAAACATTGCCACTTTACCAACCGATAAAAAGTTTTTAAGCAAAATAGATAGGTTGTTTAAAGACCGTTTAGCAATGGTAGATAGCCAAACTTTTGATTGGGCAATGGGCGAAGCAATGGCCTATGCCACCCTTTTAGACGAAGGATACCGTGTACGCATGAGCGGGCAAGATGTTGAGCGTGGTACGTTTTCGCATCGCCACGCAGTGGTAAAGGTAGAAGACTCGGAAGAAGAATATACACCATTAGCCAATATCTCGCCAACCCAAGGTAGTTTTGATATTTTTAACTCGCACCTTAGCGAATATGGTGTTTTAGGTTTCGAGTACGGTTACGCAATGGCAAACCCCCATGCGCTAACGATATGGGAAGCCCAATTTGGCGACTTTTTTAATGGAGCACAAATCATTATCGACCAATATATTGCCGCCGCCGAAACTAAATGGCAACGTGGCAATGGCTTGGTAATGTTGCTGCCTCACGGTTTTGAAGGGCAAGGGCCCGAGCATTCGTCCGCAAGGATCGAACGTTTTTTAGAGCTTTGCGCCGAGTATAACATGTACGTTACCAATTGCACTACGCCAGCTAATTTTTTCCACGCTTTGCGCCGTCAGGTAAAAAGCGATATACGCAAACCGCTAATTGTTTTTAGTCCTAAAAGTTTGTTGCGTTACCCAAAATGTGTATCGCCCTTGGCAGATTTTACAAGCAAAAACTTTAGCGAAGTAATTGATGATGAAAACGTTAAAGCCACAAATGTAAAACGTGTATTGCTATGTAGCGGTAAAATATATTACGATTTGCTAGAAGAGCAAATTAAAACCAGCAACCAAAATGTAGCCATTGTACGTTTAGAGCAAATGTACCCAACACCATTTAAACAGCTGGAGGCAATAAAAACAAAATACAACAAAGCCGAGTTTGTGTGGGTGCAAGAAGAACCCGAAAATATGGGTCCTTGGCCGTTTATTTGCCGCACATTCCGTAAATTATCGTTTAACTTTGAGGTAATATCGCGTAAAGCAAGCAGCAGCCCAGCAACTGGTTTTGCCAAGCAACACGCAGCCGAGCAATTGGCAATTATCAACAAAGCATTTGAGGGCTTAACCGCCGAAAAAATAAATACTAATAAAAAATCAGCTGTAAAAGCTTAAAACAATATTTGATATGAGTTTAGAAATAAAAGTGCCTACCGTGGGCGAATCTATCACCGAAGTAATTTTATCGAAATGGATAAAAAAAGATGGCGATGCTGTAGAAATGGACGAAGTTATTGCCGAACTAGAATCGGACAAAGCAACCTTTGAACTAACTGCCGAAGCCGCAGGTACTTTAAAAACCATTGCCAGCGAGGGTGATACCTTAGCAATTGGTGCTTTGGTGTGTACCATTGATGGCGCAACCACCATAAATGCAGCTAACGAAGCCATTGTGCCTGTAAAAGCCGATGAAACGGTAGCCGTAAATGTAGTAGAAAAAGCAGCCACTATTTTAGAAGTTAAAATACCTGCCGTTGGCGAATCAATCACCGAAGTTACCCTCACCCGTTGGATTAAAAAAGACGGCGAAGCGGTAGAAATGGATGAGGCTATTGCCGAGTTAGAATCGGATAAAGCAACTTTTGAGCTACCCGCCGAGCAAGCAGGCATATTAAAAACTTTAGCCAACGAAGGCGATACCATTGCCATTGGCACTATTGTAGCAAGCATTAGCGGTGGCGCATCGGCGCAAAGCCCAGCAAAAGCCGAAACGGTAGCCGCACAAAATCCCGTGGCAACGGCAAATAATGTGGCTTACGCCGATAAAACACCATCGCCAGCGGCAGCAAAAATATTAGCTGAAAAAGGCATTGATGCCAGCACTGTAAGCAGCACAGGCATAGGCGGACGCATAACCAAAGAAGATGCCTTAAAAGCCGAAGCTACAAAATCAGTTGCAAAACCAGCAGTGGCACAGGTAGTTGCAGCAGCCGCCCCAACTGGCGACCGTGTAGAACGCCGTGAAAAAATGTCGCCTTTGCGTAAAACCATAGCCAAACGTTTGGTAGCCGTAAAAAACGAAACCGCCATGCTTACTACTTTTAACGAAGTAAATATGGCACCTGTAATGGAGTTGCGCAAAAAATATAAAGACCAATTTAAAGAAAAACACGGCGTAGGCTTAGGCTTTATGTCGTTTTTTACCAAAGCAGTAACCGAGGCATTAAAAGATTTCCCTGCCGTAGGTGCCCGTATAGAAGGCGATGAGTTTGTGTATAGCAACTTTGCCGATATTTCTATTGCGGTATCGGCCCCTAAAGGCTTGGTTGTGCCCGTAATACGCAATGCCGATAGCATGAGCTTGGCGCAAATAGAAAAAGCCGTAGTTGCATTAGCCACCAAAGCCCGTGATAGCAAATTAACTATTGAGGAAATGACAGGCGGAACTTTTACCATTACCAATGGTGGTGTTTTTGGTTCGATGATGAGTACGCCTATTATTAATGCGCCACAATCGGCCATATTAGGTATGCACAACATTGTAGAACGCCCAATGGCCGAAAACGGACAGGTAGTTATTCGCCCAATGATGTACTTGGCCTTATCATACGACCATAGAATTATTGATGGAAGGGAATCGGTAGGGTTTTTGGTTAGAGTTAAACAGTTGTTGGAAGATCCGAGTAGGTTGTTGTTGGGGGTGTAATTTCAAAACGTTTTAGCTGTTGAATAAGCCAAAGTATCTATACCAGTCCGAAAAATCGTTTCTACTTTACGAGTTCGTAAGCATAGGCGTAAAGGGTAATATTAAAAAAATAGTTGAATACTCGGAAACAGGGATAGAGCATATTTATAACCTTGGATTTGGAGATTATGACGAGCTCACAGAAAGTTTAAATGATTTATCGATAACAAATAATGGCAATAGTTTAAAGGTTTTAGCAACAGTTGCTTCTACTGTATATGCTTTTACAAACCAATATCCAAATGCATGGATACTAGCAACAGGAAGTACTTTGGTAAGAACTCGACTTTACAGAATGGGAATTACCAATAATTTAGCAGAAATATCAGAAGACTTTGTTATTTTTGGGTACGATTTAAAAGGTAATTGGGTAGAGTTTGTGATAGGGGAAGATTACGAAGCATTTTTAATTTCAAAAAAAGAAAATAAATTTTTGTTATGACAGTAATAGAAAAATTAAACGCATCAAAAGTACCTGTTATAGTTTTTAGTAAAAAATTAGAACAACTGAAAGGTAAAGTTTTATTTCCCGAAAAATTGGCTAGAGCAAACGAAATATTAGCAAAATCGGTTTTGCCGAAATTTGTGAAATAGTTTTGGTGCGTGGGGTACGCAGCTAGACGAGGAATTGCACAAAAGCGAGGTCGAAAATAAATTAGTTGGTATGTATCAACTTTAAACGAAATATTATTTTAAAACAATTACTATTTAATATGAACCCAACTTTACGAATTATTTTATTTATTACACTGCTAGGTTTTAACTTCGTATTGAAGGCTCAAACTTTAGCTCTTTCCAGTTGGTTACCAGATGGTTTTGTAAAAACCATTTCTCAAAAAGGAAACACTATTTATTTAGGAGGAGGTTTTTCGAATTTGTATCAAAATACGCCTAATGGTTTAGCCATTAGTTTATTAAATGGTGAATCAAACCTAAATTTTGCAAAACCAAATGGAGAAGTTGAAATATCTGTACCTGATAGCAATGGTGGTTGGTATATTTCAGGATTTTTCAGTAAAGTAGGAAATAAAAATAGAAAAAATCTTGCAAGAATAAATGCTGATGGAACACTTAATAACTGGAATCCACCTGATTTAACTACTGACAGTACATACGCTTATTACGAAGCCGTAAGTGTATATAAAAATAAAGTATATATTACTGGTAGGCACGAGACAAAACAAGGATTCACGGGCAATGTCAAGCCTAGAAGTTTTATATTAGCCTTTGATGAAATTACAAATGATATCGTTTTTATAAAAAATTATGATGGCTATATTTGGGTAAAGTCTATGATTATTGAGACAGATAAAATTTATTTGGGAGGAACTTTTAGAAATACCAATTTCGGGAGACTATATGAAATCTCTAGATTTAACTTAGACGGAACAACAGATAACTGGAATAAACAAACTCGGCTAGGTCCAGTTTCTAAAATGGCAGTAAAAGGAGATACGCTTTATGTAGCATGTGGGCAAAATATTTTCGGAATAAATACGCAAACAGGTCTACGCACAAATTTTGTTTTAAAACTAGAAAGTAATGTTAAATCAATGATTATCAATGGTAATACTATGTATTTAAGTGGTTATAATATTACTTATTTAGATGGTAGAAATCATATTGTTGCTGTAGATATACCTAGCGTAACTATTAAAAATTGGAACGTATTTGCTGATAATAGTATTAATAACATAGCTATAAATGGCAATAAAATCTATTTATCTGGTAGATTTAGTAAAATCGGTAATGAAAATAGAGTTTCTTTGGCTGAGCTAGATATTAACACAGCTTTACCAACTTCTTGGGATGCTAAATCGAACGATTATAATAATGATATTAGAACTCTATCTATTAATGGCGACAAAATTTATGTAGGTGGCCGATTTAAAGGTATAAGAAGTGTTGCAAGAAAGAATTTAGCAGCAATTGATGCTTTAACAGGTTTCCCAACAGATTGGAATCCTAGTATCGAAGGAGAAGTAAATCGGTTGTATGCAAATTCTCAATCCATCTTTGCTCTTACAAATATGTTTGATTACTATGGTAAATTGCTTTCGTCTAAAATAAGATCTATAGATGCAACAAGTGGTATTGATAATTGGGTACTTAACCAAGATAGTATGATTTATAATATTGCCGTAGATGAAAGTAAAATATTTATGGTAGGTAATTTTACAAGCATTATAAATAAACCAAGAAAGGGTATTGCAGCATTGGATGCATTAACGGGTAATGTATTAGATTTTAATTTAAATAATACCGATGGTAACGTTGTAAATGAAATTGCCAAAAGTAATAATACAATATTTATTGCTGGTAATTTTAAAAATATAGGTGGTCAATCAAGAAATGGTTTAGCCTCATTTGATGTTATTACAAGTATGGTAAAACCTTGGAATCCAAATCCCAATTTTTTTGTAAGGAATATAAAAATTGGTGGTGACAAAGTTTTTGTTGTTGGTGGTTTTAGTGCTATTGGTGGTAATAACCGAAATAACATAGCCGCATTAGATACCGTTTTAGGTAATGCAACAGACTGGGATGCAAATCCCTCTCTGCAAACCCCTGTACGTGATGATAAATATTTTTTAAGAGATATTGAAATTGATGGTAAGGATGTTTATGTGACGGGAAATTTCGATCATATTGGCGGTCAACCAAGGAGTAAAATCGCATCATTAGATATAAATACTGGAAATGCTACCCTTTGGAATCCAAAATACGATAATCAATATTGGCAATATAACAATATATACGATATTTTTATAAGTAACCGCAATTTGTATTTAGGAGGTTATTTCTATAGCATAGATGACCAACCTAGAGAAAATTTTGCTGTTTTTGATTTAAGTACTAGTCTTCCATTGCATTTCCTATCCTTTGTTGCAAAATCAATCAACGATGATGCTATTTTAGATTGGAAAACCGAAAATGAAATTAATACTGCCGATTTTGACGTAGAAAAAAGCATAGATGGAGAAAATTTTATATCTATTGGCAATGTAAAGGCGAACAATATAAGTGGTGTAAATACATATCGATACCGAGATGCCAACATTAACAATTTTGATGCACAAATATTATATTATCGTTTAAAACAAAAAGACAAGAATGGAGATTTTGAATATTCTACTATCGTATCACTAAGTAAAAAGGTTAATGCTAATGTAATTTCTTTATACCCTAATCCAGCCATAAATCAAATAAATATGTTAGTTACTTCACCAAAATCCAATAAATTAAATATCAAATTTATTAGTGGTGAAGGTAAAATGGTAAAGCAAGCCCACGTAAACTCACCTTCTGGTAATCACACTTTAACTTTTGATGTAAGTAGTTTAACGCCAGGCGTATATTATTTAGATGTAAAAGGGCAATTGGTTAATAGTGTTATGAAATTTATTAAACAATAGAAAAGTTGCCCGCTCTTCCACTTTCCCCCAATAAGGCCGCATTTTCCCTATAAAATTTTTAGAACAGCAGCTTGTGCGAATTTCTACAAGAAAAATTGCAACTGTAAATCAAACAGTTAAAATCTTCTGTATAGATTATTAAACAATAAACCACTTGTCACTCTGAACGATTGAAGAGTCTCATCAACGTATTTTAGACTCTTCAATCGTTCAGAGTGACAGGGTTCTTCAGATTTTGCCCAATGGGGCTCAATTTTCCCTATAAAATTTTTATAGGAAAATTATATCTGCAAATCAATTAGTTAAAAGCTGCTGTATAAAATATAACGCTCTTCGTGGTTTACAACCTCGAAGCCCAAATCGTAGGGTTTGTAACCCGCAAAACAGTGAGCTTTTTTGCATTAGGCGTGAAGGCTTAGAAATAATTAAAGCTAACACAACAAAATATATTTATATTTGAATTAAATCAACAAAATATGAATGCTTCCATTAGTTTAAAATTATTTGATATTACCCAAGAGTTTATTCAAGATAAAGAAAAAGCTAGAGAATTTGTAGCTAAAATTGAAGAAACTATTGATGATAAATTTAATACCGAAAAAAATAATTTAGTTACAAAAATAGATCTATCTGAAATGGAAACGAGGACTGAAAAAAGGTTTTCGGATACTAATAAAACCATTTATATTGTTGGTTTGATACCGTTTTTAGCTATAGTAGGTAGCGTATTGGCTATTGTAAATTTTATGATAAAGTAGGTTGCTAATAGTGCATTAACAAAAAATAAAAAAAAGTTTGAGATAGATGATTTGTTTGAGAAAATGTATGTGGTAGAAAAAATAGAGAATGGTTTAGCACAATCAAAAAACAACCAAACCATATCAGAAACTGAACTAGATGAGGAGATTAAAAAATGGTTTGGGAGCGAATTTGATGCGGAAATTATTTAATTTAACTTAAATATAAATTTTATTTGGAACTATGAACATACCATCAAAGATAAATGCAATTAAAAATGAGCAGAATGCCTAATAACACGCAACTTTATAAGGCATTTATTTTTACGGGTTACAACCCCTGCAATTTGTAGTTCGACTTTACAAAAGTCAAACAGCGTTATATTCAACTATTCCGTGTTTGGTGGCGGCATACCAACCACATTCTTTTGGCGTTTGGTGGCACACCAAACACGGGCAGAAAACATAAATTTTATAGCATAAGTATCGCACAAATATTTTATTAAACTGGGTAGGTTTTCTATCAGTTGTATTTCGTCTAGTGCAATAAGGCAAGGTTCGTTAAAGTTAAGCCCCATTAAAGCCAGCTCGTCTTTTATAGCTTCGTAATTATTGCCATTAAATAACATCCTAATTTCTATACGCTCACAATCTAAATAAATATAATTGCTGTGCCCAAGCTGCTGCAAAATATATTTTACAGCAGTGCTTTTACCCACACGACGCATGCCAGTAAGCACAGTAACTTGCTTTTTTTAGCATGTTGAACCAACTCTGTATAAATATCTCTAAAAAACATAAAATAAATTTTATCAAATAGTATTACTTTTTGATTTTATTTTTATCATAATTAATACTATTTGATTTGTACACAATGCTTAATCTCTTGTTAAAAAAAAATCTTAAAATAATAGCAAACAAAAAAATACCGCAAACCTTTTTTAATTTTGATTTTGCTAATTTAGCAACGCAAGGCAAACCGCACAAAAGCATACATGGACGACCACAATTACCAAAACGAAGAAATTTTACACAACATTACGCCTATAAGTGGTTTATACGAAAACTGGTTTTTAGATTATGCCTCTTATGTAATATTAGACCGAGCCGTACCGCATATAAACGATGGTTTAAAGCCCGTACAACGCCGTATTTTACATTCGTTAAAAGAAATGGACGATGGTAGGTTTAACAAAGCTGCCAACGTGATTGGTAATACAATGAAGTATCACCCCCATGGCGATGCCTCTATTGGCGATGCCATGGTACAAATTGGGCAAAAAAACCTGCTTTTAGATATACAAGGAAACTGGGGCGACCCTATCACAGGCGATTCGGCCGCTGCACCCCGATATATTGAAGCCCGCCTATCAAAATTTGCCTTAGACGTAGTTTTTAATGCGGATACTACCGAGTGGCAAGCATCGTACGATGGCCGAAACAAAGAGCCCATTACGCTGCCCGTAAAGTTTCCGCTACTGCTGGCGCAAGGTGCCGAGGGTATAGCCGTGGGCCTAGCTACCAAGGTAATGCCGCATAATTTTATAGAATTAATTGATGCCTCGATAGAAGTTTTAAAAGGAAACACGCCCAATATAATGCCCGATTTTTTAACAGGTGGCATGGCCGATTGCTCGAACTATAACGAAGGCCAGCGTGGTGGGCGTATAAGGGTACGGGCAAAAATTGCCGAACTCGATAAAAAAACGCTGGTAATTACCGAAATTCCGTTTAGCACTACCACCATTAATTTAATTGATAGCATTATTGCCGCCAACGATAAAGGCAAAATAAAAATCAAAAAAATAGAAGATAACACGGCCAAAGATGTAGAAATTGTGGTGCACCTTGCCCCCGGTATTTCGCCCGATGTTACCATTGATGCCTTGTATGCTTTTACGGCTTGCGAACTTTCGATATCGCCCAATACCTGCATTATAAAAGACGATAAACCGCAATTTTTAAGCGTAAACGATATATTGGTGCAAAGCACTAATTATACCAAGCACCTTTTAAAGCGTGAGCTGGAAATAAAACTGAACGATTTACAGGAGCGTATTTTTTTTAGCTCCTTACTTAAAATATTTATTGGCGAGGGAATGTACAAAAACCCTAGCTACGAAAATAGCAGCAATTTCGACGCGGTTTTAGTGGTTTTACACCAATTATTCGGCCCTTTTAAGCCCACACTTTACCGAGAAATTTTACCCGACGATTTTAAAAAGCTGATAGATAAACCTATGAGCAGCATTACCCGTTTTGATGTTAAAAAAGCCGACGAGCAAATGGCGGCCTTAGAAAAAGAAATTAAAACGGTAAAAAATCACCTGAAACATTTAACCGATTTTGCCATCGATTATTTTTTGCGCCTAAAAGAAAAATACGGTAAAGGCCGAGAACGTAAAACCGAAATCAGGGCCTTTGATAAGGTAGAAGCCGCACAAGTAGCCTTGGCAAATACCAAATTTTATGTAAACCGCGAAGATGGTTTTATTGGGATGGGATTAAAAAAAGACGAATTTGTTTTCGATTGCTCGGATATGGACGATATTATTGTGTTTAAAGAAGATGGCAATTGCCTGGTAACCAAAGTACAAGAAAAAACATTTGTAGGCAAAGGTATTTTACATGTAGGCGTTTTTAAAAAGAACGACGAACGTACTATTTACAACATGGTTTACCGCGATGGCGCATCGGGTACGGCATACATAAAACGCTTTGCGGCAGGTGGCGTTACCCGCGATAAAGAATATTGCCTAACCAAAGCAACAAAGGGCAGTAAAGTGCTGTATTTTAGTGCCAACCCCAATGGCGAAGCCGAAGTTATCAACGTAAGTTTAAAACCAATGGCCAAACTTAAAAAACTGTTTTTTGATACCGATTTCTCGGAAACGGTGATAAAAGGGCGGTCGTCGTTTGGGAATATTTTAACCAAATATCCTATCAAAAAAATTGTTTTAAAAAGCAAAGGTATTTCTACTTTGGCAGGAAGAAAAATTTGGTTCGACGAAACCACCAAACGCTTAAACGAAAATACCCATGGCCGTTACCTAGGCGAGTTTAAGGCCGAAGATAAAATATTATGCGTTTTTAACGATGGAAGCTACCAACTTTGCAGCTTTGATTTAACCAACCATTTTGACGATAAAATGGCGAGAATAGAAAAATATAATCCCGAAACGGTGTACAGCGTTGTACACTACGAAGGAAAACTTAAAAACTATTTTGTAAAACGATTTAAGTTCGACGACCTAGCCGTAGGCAAACGCAACGGTTTTATTAGCGAAGAAAACGGCTCGAAACTCATTATAATTACCAATGCCTTAACGGCGATTGTTAAAGTAGCCCAGCTAAAAGGGAAATCGCAAGTGTACGAAGAAACCGAACTAGATATTTCTACCTTAATAGATGTAAAAGGGCTAAAAGCCAATGGAAATAGATTAAGTATTCATGATGTGCAAGCGGTAGAATTGCTTAGTAATGAATTGGAAATGGAGATTGAAACGCCAGAAGTAGCGAGTGAGGAAATAGGAAATGAGGAAAATGAAATGGCGAGCACAGAAGCAGAGGATGAAGATACTAGCGAAAAAAATTCAAATGAAGATGTGATATTACCAGAAAAAAAACCAACCGAATTTATTGCTAAACCCGCTAAAAAAATAGATTTCGAAATCACCAATTTAGATAAGTTGGATATTGACGATAAGGGGCAGTTGGGGTTGTTTTAAAAAAGACCTCGTAAATTATGAAAACGACTAATAAAGAATTTACTACCGAACAGGCAGTAAAACAGTTTGACGCTGTGAAAATGATGAGAGACATAAGAGATAAAATAAGTTCTGAAACTCAAAATATGACTTTTGAAGAGTTGAAAGCATATATCAAACAACAACTTGCCGACAGTAAAACCAAACTCGTTGGCCAGTAGCAATAACGGGATAAAGCACCGCATATACTTACACATTTACAATAGCCGTGGTTTCGTTTTTAGTGGTAGCCGAAAGTTTTATTACGCACCAACATTAGTGCTAAAAAATCCACCCAACATCATACTAACAACCGCATTATAATACGTTTAAAGCCGTCTTCCCCCCCCCTTAATCGTTAAAAGCCTGCATATCAATTAATCGTTTATACACGCCATTATGGTTTAATAGTTCTAAATGATTGCCTTGCTCTACAATTTCACCAGCATCTAGCACCACAATGCTATCTGCACTTTGTATAGTGCTAAGCCTATGGGCGATAACCAAGGTAGTGCGGTTTTTCATTAAATTGTTTAAGGCTTCTTGTACCAATTTTTCTGATTCGGTATCCAAGGCCGATGTAGCTTCATCAAGCAACATAATAGGTGGGTTGGCCAATACGGCTCGGGCAATATTGATACGTTGTTTTTGCCCGCCCGATAGTTTTATACCACGGTCGCCAATGTTGGTTTGGTAGCCGTTTTCGGTTTGTAAAATAAAATTATGGGCATTGGCAATTTTTGCAGCAGCCTCTACCTCGGCCTGTGTGGCGGTAGGTTTGCTAAAAGCAATGTTATTAAAAATACTATCGTTAAACAAAATCGACTCTTGGTTTACCACACCCATTAATGCCCGCACCGAATCTGTTTTTAAGGTTTTAATATCTTGCCCATCAATAAGTATGGCACCCGATTGGGCTTCTATAAACCTAGGTATTAAATCCATTAAAGTTGATTTTCCGCCGCCCGAAGGGCCTACCAAGGCTATATTTTTACCTTTGGGGATGGTTAAATCAACCTTTTTAAGTATCTCTTTCTCCGCATAAGCGAAACAAACTTTTTCCAATTTTATTTCGGTTTTAAAATCGGCGATAGCAACGGCATTGGGCGCATCAACAATGGCAGGTTTTTCGTCTATCAATTGTAGCACCCGTTCGCCAGCGGCAATACCCGAGTGTATATTGCTAAACGAATCGGAAATTGCTTTTGCTGGGCGCATTACCTGCGAAAACAAGGCAATGTAAGATATAAAAGCCGCAGCATCTAAATCGGATTGCTTAGAAATAATAAGCGAGCCGCCATACAGCACAATGGCCGATACCATTGCCACGCCCATAAACTCGGATACTGGCGAAGCCAACTGCTGTCGCTTGGCCATTGATTTTGAGATTTTAGAATAGCGTACGTTTTCGTTATTAAACTTTTGTTTGATAAACTCAACTGCATTAAAGGCTTTAATAATTTTTATACCTGTAAGTGCTTCGTCAAGGTTACTAATCATATTGCCATACGATTTTAGCGACTCTTGAGCCTGCTCTTTCAAGCGTTTCACTATCCTAGAAATAATAAAAGCCGAAATCGGGATAACCAAAATAGAAAATAAGGTAAGCTTAACCGAAATCATAAAAAGCACTACTATGTAAGCAATTAGCTGCAAAGGCTCTTTAAATACTACCTGCAAGGTACTTGTTACCGAAAACTGTACCACCTGTACATCGGCCGATATTTTAGCGATAATATCGCCTTTACGTTCGTTGCTAAAAAAGCCTAAATGCAAATCCATCACGTTATTAAAAACCGTTTTACGCAAATTTAACAAGGTATGTATCCGCAGGTTTTCCATTACCCGCTGCGATAGGTAACGGAAAATATTGCCCAACAAAACAGATATCACGATAGTTAAACAAACAAACTTTAAAGCCCCATAAGCCCCATAATGCGCATTGGCTTGGTATGCGTAATAATTAAACATTTTTATTACAGCAAACCAATGTTGAGGCTTGGCCACAGCCTCGGCGGTGGTACTATTATTAAAAAGCGTAGTTAATAAAGGCGCTAGTAATGTAAGGTTTAATGTACTAAATATTACCCCAAAAACGGTAAATATAATATACGGTATAGCAAATTTTTGGATGGGCTTGGCAAACGATAAAAGACGAAAATAGGTTTTCATTAAACGGGTTTAAAAAACAAATTTATAAAATATAAAAGGATTTTTGATTTTTGATGTGTGATTTTTGATTTTTAGTGGATAGTAGCTAGTAGTTAGTAGTTAGTGGGTAGTTTTAGCAGTAAAATTTCAAAACGCAAAGCCCGATGCCCGAAAGCCCGTTGCCTATTTTTACAGAAGTTATATTAAAGTTAGAAATGAAGCTAAAAGGCGAAATAAAAGATAGCAAGCTAGATGTGTATAAAGCCATTTTTATAACAGGCGTGGTGCAGTTGCTAGCTATTTTAAGCGGGGTATTAGCCATTGTAAAATTTGTAGGATAAGATATTCTTTCATTCAATTAAAAAAATCGTTTCGGTAAGTATTTTTTATTGGTATCAAACCAAGCCAATCTTAAAATTATCGGATAATTTTAGTTTACCATCTTAAAAATATCGGATAATTTTAGTTTACAATCTTAAAAATATCGGATAATTTTAAGATGACATTAAAAAAATGTTGTATATTTGCGTACATAATTAGGTAGATATGGAACGCAAAAACGCCTTACAACAGCTAAAAAATCATTTAAAAAAACCGCAGCACAGCTTAATAATTGGGGCTAGGCAAATAGGCAAAACTACGCTTGTAAAACAGCTGGCACAACAGCTAAAACAAGAAAACGAAGTGCATTATTTTGTTACATTTGAAGACCCCAGCATATTAGAAGCCATAAACCAACACCCCGAAAACATATTTAATTTTACACAACTGCCAGCAAGCCTGCCCGCTGGTAAAACCATGTATTTAATTATAGATGAGGTACAATACGCCAAAGAGCCCAGCAATTTTTTAAAATTATTATACGATAAATACGCACCACAACTTAAAATTATAGCCACAGGTAGCAGTGCATTTTATATTGATAAAAGTTTTAAAGATAGCTTGGCTGGTCGAAAAAAAATATTTGAATTTTACCCCTTAGCCTTTGATGAGTTTTTGCATTTTAAGCAACAAGATGAACTTATTACCCATTGGCAACACATGCAAGAACGGCCAAATTACCAAGGCATAAATAAAAACAAAATAAATACACTGTTTGACGAATATTTAATTTACGGAGGCTACCCAGCAGTAGTGCTGGCCAATACCCTACCCGAAAAACAAGATTTGTTGCAAGAACTGGTAAGCAGTTATATGAAAAAAGACGCTTTAGAAGCTGGCATAAAAGAAGAATTAAAGTTTTTTGAACTGGCTAAAATAATGGCCGACCAAATAGGAAACTTGGTAAACCATAACGAGCTGGCCAATACCCTAAAAATGGCAAGCACCACCGTAGAAAACTATATTTACCTAATGCAAAAAACTTTTATAGTACAACTATTAAGCCCATTTTATGGTAACCTGCGCAAAGAATTAACCAAAATGCCCAAACTATATTTTAACGATAACGGCTTGCGTAACGCTTTGCTCCACAATTTTAACACCTTAAACAACCGAGCCGATAAAGGTGCTTTGCTAGAAAACTACGTTTACAACCGCCTAAAAATACTATATGGCCAAAGCAACCTACATTTTTGGCGTACGGCCGATGGCAACGAAGTGGATTTTGTAGTAAAACAACCCGAAGGCAAAGGATTAGCCTATGAAGTTAAATACAACGATGCGCAGTTTAAACCCAACAAATACAAAAAATTTACCGAAGCCTACCCCGAGTTTGCGTTTGGGTGTATAAGTAAAGAGGTGGGTACGGGAGACGGGAAAGAGGTGATAAGGGTGTGATTTTTTGTTTGTGAAAATAATGGCACAAGTACTCCCCTAAGCCTAAACGGTTTTAAAGCGATTATAGGTTTAACATATAAAATAGTAATTTTATGTATCAAATATTTATATAAGGTATTTTTTTTAATATTTTTTGTATTTTTGAATATGGCTACTTTAAACTTGAAATTATACGACATTGCTAGGCTAAAACTTAACCCCACAGAAGCCGATGCTAAGGATTTTGCGTTGGCAATAGATGAGGAAGTTCAGAATCATATTAACCTTATAACTAAAGATTATAACAGCAAATTTCGAGAAGATATGCTAAAGTTGGAAATGAACTTAAAAAGCGAAATTAAAGATAGCAAACTAGATGTGTATAAAGCTATTTTTATTACGGGTGTGGTGCAATTGTTAGCCATATTGGGTGGTGTGTTGGCTATTGTTAAGTTTATGGGGTAAGCTATTTATTGAAAAAATTACATTTACAGCAAGCCCTTTTACACGTACCTATCAAGTTTTACTACCATGCGCAGTTTAAACCTAACAAATACAAAAAATTTACCGAGACCTACCCCGAGTTTACGTTTGGGTGTATAAGTAAAGAGGTGGGTACAGGGGAAGGGGTGATAAGGGTGTGAGGGTGCAAATTATAGGGGAGTTCTAAAAATCAATTTTCTGAAGTAAAAAACATTGTTTCTGTTGAACTGAAAGGGTATTATTTTTTAAAATTGAATTGCTAGAACCTTCCTGAAATGTATATTAAGTTTATTGAGAAATTTAAAAGAGCAGATATTTAATTCATTTGCAAGAAAAAGATATGTTTTTTCTTATTGCACCAAGAACGGAAAACAAAGTTTTAGTGTTTGGTGAGCCACCAACCACGGGTGGGATGTTTTCCCAAAGAATGTGTTTCGTTCATTTAAATTTTAAATAATCACAAAAAAGGTTAGTTTTCTAACCTTTTACCAAAAATTTTTTTGATAAAACTCTTTTTTTTTTGTGGAATTACTTCGTTTACAAATCCAAATGCAGGTTGAATATCTTTATACTCTACATATTTGTTTGCTAATACTCTGTTTTTATATTCCTCAAAAAGTGGCAAGAATAAAGGCTTTGATTTGAAATTGAACCTGTTTTGGTATTTTGATATAAAATCAGGGTTATAAATCTCGTATCCGCTAAAATGAAAAAACACCAATTTTGTGTGCTTGTTAATTAAGTATGTTGTAGAACCTGATAAATCTCTTTCGTGTAAGTTCCAGTAAGCTACATTATACCCTAGATTTTTAAATACATGAGTTGATGGGAAAAATAAGGGAACATAACTAAGCCATAATTGATCTACAAAAAGGCCTTTTTGTTGGTTGTTGAAACATTTTACCAATAATATTTCTTTCCACCAGGAAAGAAAATCAAGGGTATTTTGGCTATTATTAACGGCAATAAAACCTGCATTATACAAACCCGCTTTTAATATTATTTCCTCATTTGGAAGAAATCCATCCTCATTTAAAGGGGTATTGATATGAGGGGTAATTACAATACTGTGATTTTTTAATGCCTCTTCACAAGATGTTAATTTATTGAATAGCAAAATATCTGAATCAAAGTAAATAACAACTTCAGCATTAGGATTTTTTTCAATGAAATATTCTAATGCGAATGGTTTAAGAGCGCAGCTAAGTTCAAAAATGTTGTACTTGCTATTCATTTCCTTAAATTGAGGAAGCTGAAGGTGTTGTACAGGGAGTATAGTATGCGATGCAAAAAAACTAAGGTCTGTTGATGGTAATTTATCCAATAATACAATTGAAAATGTATAATCATTATTATGCTTAATTAAGGTATCTCCTAATGCCTTTGCAAAAGGAAGGTAATTTGCCGAGCATATTGTAAAGGCGATTTTCATAATTATGGGTTAAATTTTTTTTGAAGTGCCAAATAATCCTGTTATCATTGTATGATGCGAAAAATCATTTTGTTTATTATCCGCTTTAAGTAAATATGGGATTAATTTTTGCGCTGCATAAATAGCCAATTTCTTCTTAAATCCAGTTAGGCCACTCTCTTTGGACCATAAACCAAGCATTTGTGCAAATGAGGCATGCCATCCACCAAGAGATTTAATATTAATAGAACTAAAACCTGTATTTTCAAGATGCTTTTTAAAAGAAAACGGTGTATATCTATAAGCATCGTACGGTACTTCGTGAAGTGGCCAAATGAACGGTACTGTAAAGAAAAACGTACCTCCTTTTTTCATTACTCTGTTTATCTCAGCTAAAGTTTTTTCTGGTTCAAAAGAGTGTTCTAATACTTCTGTTGCCATTGCACAATCTACAGATTCATTTTCTAAAGGAATTATTTTTCCATCCCAATGAATATCAGCAACACTCGTATCATGAATTGAACTACTTTCTAAATCTAACCCTATATATTTAGTAATGTTTGGGTTAGATTTTATTATCATATTTTTATACGGCATTTGCCCACAACCTACATCTAATACTGTTCCTTCAATTTGATTAATACACTCTCTTACAGCCGACAAAATAGATCGCCTTGGTATATATGTATCAAGAGTTTCTTTATTTAACTGAATATTTAGAAAATGTTTTTCAATCCAATCTTGTTCTATCATAATTAAACAATTAATTTTATTGCAAATCTGCCTGTTTCATCTATTCGATTTAGTAATAACCGAATATTGTTTTTTTTAAAATATTCATCAACCGCTTTACGGCAACCCTCCCAATGACCATAATCATCTATAATCAGTATGCCTGGTATATTTAATAGCGGATACAGATGAAGCAATTCATGCGCTGTAGATTCGTACCAATCTGTATCTAATCTTAACAAAGCAATATTATTTGTTGGCAATTGATTAGGAATGGTATCTTCCACTTTCCCTTTTATCAGTACTATTTGTGAAGCATCAAGCCCCGTACTTAACATATTATTTCTTACTTCATCATAAGAAGAATAACACCATACCGAAGATTGATTATCAATTGAAGATTCTTCTAACATTGATTTTGCTTTCCTGCCCGAATAATCTTTATCAAATGCTGTAGGCTCTGACATTCCCTCATAGGTATCATACAAAATGATTTTTCTGTTTTTAATATTATGAAGTAAAAGAAGTTTAGCAATTAGCATAGCACTTCCTCCCTTCCAAACGCCACACTCTACAAAATCGCCTTGAATATTATTAGCCAAAATATAATTCACACCATTGTACAACGCATACATTCTTTCTACAGAAGTCATTGTATATTCCTCGCAGAATTTAAAAATTTCAAGAAAGTCTATTTCTTTTATATCAACAGGAATTTGTTTTTCAACAACTTTTTTTTCTTTAATAGATTTTTGTTTTTTTTTAAAAAAGCTCATAGCATTAATTTGTTTTATAAAAATAATTTAGTTTGCTTTATTAAGCATTTTTACTGTCATTTCAAAATGTTGTTGAAAATAAATATCGTACCCGTTTTCTCCCTCGGGTATAACATTTGGGGCTTCGTAAAAAGTTTCTAAAATTCGTTCTTTTTTAAGGCCTTCGGCAATTGAAAAAGGGAAAGATTGGTTGCCAATAAAAAATTTACATCCCTTAATAATTTTAGCTAACTCTAAAAAATCGCTCACTTCAATATGTTCGATGTTTTTAAGCACTTTCCTCATGTCTTCAAATTCTGATTTTACACCTACAAAACTTACTTTATCATACTGTTCTAAAAATTGATAGTTAATTATTGGATTTCTATAACGCGAACTTCGAGCTACAACAATGTGTTCTTTAAAATCTTGATTTGCTTCAACGTCAATCCACGGTAAAGCTAAATTGGTATAAATACCTGTAACATAAAAATACCATCTGGCAATATTTCCACGATCAAGCATTAGTGGCGAATCTCTAAAATTATCTAAATCTAAGTCGATATTTTGGTTATCGTATATTTCAACTTTATTTATATACGCTTGTTTTTGAAGTAGAACGCTAATGTTATTGGCCATTTCAATATTTAACATTACGTTACCTAAAGGGTGTTGATAACCACTCCCTAATATTAAAGGTTGGTTTATTTTTAAATAGAAATTTACGGGCTTGCCAGTAATGTTAGCCAACTCCCTAACCGTAGGCAAGGCATATATTATATCGCCAGCATTACCACTATGTACAACAGATAGCGACTTGTCTTGATAACCAAATTGTTGGTAAAAAGGCGAAAATTCAGAAAATTTTTTAATTATTTTGTAATCTAAAACTTGTCTTTTATATGCCTTGTATTTAGTTTTGTTGGTTATTTTTAACCAAATTTTGATATAAGGGTTTGGGGTAAATTTTTTTTTCATTATTTATTGTTTTAAATTAAGTAATATTTTTTTTATTTTCCAGTAAAATAGGTTAGGTTTTGTATCAATAACCTCCAGTTTAAGCATTGCGTTTTCTCTGATTTGTTGAACAATATAATAAAAACAATTATCTCCTGAAATGTAATTTTTAAAAACCTCACTACACATTTTTTGCATTTCAAGATACCTGCCTGTTTTATGAATTTCGATTGTTTTATACAAACATAATTGGGCAATTTTTTCTAAAATTATAAAATTTTTCCAATCAATTTTATCCTCAAAAGGCAGTTTAATATCTGTATCTATTAAAATTGGTATTCTACCAGCAGCTAATGTTTGATAAAAACGCATAGAATAATTACCAGCACCACGGTTAGCAAGTATATATTGGTTGACTTTTAAGTTATCGTTAAAATCCTTAATTACTTTATCATTATTCGCCGCCCCCCCAGGAATTTTTCCTTATAATGAAATCACAATATATATCACTACTGTTACTAAAAACTCGTACTAGTTTTTTTCGGTGCTTTGAAACTAAACCGCAAAATCCGATTTTAGGTTTTAGTGTTTGGTCTGATGATATGTAAGGTTTAGCCATACATTCCCAAATAAACTTTTGCCCGAACGAAATTGCTCTAGGGTCTTTTGCTTTAAGGCTTCGTAATCGAAGCTCACGTTTTTATTTATCATCGTTTAAACTGTGTTTCAAAGTTCTAAATTTTTAAACTTTGACACAGTTTATTTTACAACCTCAATTCCTTATAAAATATGGTGTTGTGAATTATTTTAATTGATATTGCAAATCTTACAGTTGTACTTATTAGGCTGCATACCTATACTATCGGGCGTTTTATGTTCGAGTTACCCAATTTTCTATTTGTAACTCTTGCAGGTTTACGAAATCCTTTACGTTGTCGGTTACCAATATTAACTTATTTGCAATTGCAGTTAAACCAATTAGCAAATCAAATTCATCATGCATTGGTCTTCCTATTTTTCGTAATCGTGTTTTCTCGATGCCGTAAATTTTAAAACAACTTGAAATAGGAATTATTGATAATCCGTTTATAAACAAATCTACTGCTTTGTTATTTTTTTTCGACATTTACGCTATTTTCTGCACCATATCGAAGTTCTAAAACAGTTATCTCAGAAATAAAACAGTTTTCTTTGCCTTTCTGTTTTACAATTTCGTCTAAGTTTAATTTTCCTCGTAAAAAAAATATGCAAATATTTGTATCAAGTAAGTAACGCATTAGAAACTTATTTCTTTATTCTTAAATTTTCGGCTCAATTTTATTTCATTGTTCATTTCTTCGACCGTTTTATCAGTTGTAAATGCGCCAAATGAATTATAGAAAACGTCAATTTTTTCTATTTTATCTTTCTTTAAGGATTTTGTTAAACTTTCAATAAGTTCAATTTTACTCAATGGACTCAAGCCGTTGAACATTGTTGTGTAGCTTTCAATGATATGTCTTTCTGTATATCTCATTTTTTGTTTAATTTAGATAATATTGTTTCGTCTAAGGTTTTTTAAGTATGGCCGTTAACGGTTAATTATCAAAACGCTGATGGTGGCTTCTCCTATTATTTCAAAATTTTGCTCCACGGCATCTTGCAATGTGTATAATACGTTGCAAACCAAAGCTATCAACGGTTGATGGTAATGTCAAAATTATTTGATTTTGTGCGTTACGCTCTATTTTCATAGCATTACAAATATATAAAAATGTGCGTTTTAATTAGAAATCAATAAGTTTATAATTGAGCATATTTATTTACCCCTTGCCATTTACAATTTTTTGCCCTTTCAGCATCGTATCCATCTTCATTTTAATATCATTTACGCTCATTGTGTTGTTGTATTTACACATTAGCGTGGCCATTTTTATTCTTGATGTATATACTGCCCCCAATTGTTTTAAAAACATAAAAAAACTTTTATAAAAATAAAAATTTAAGTAAGTCCACCTTAGCAAAAAATCGGTTAACATTATCTGCATAAACCAAAAAAATAATTGCCCTCTCGATAAATGTATAGCGTGTACAAACATACGGTTTCTAAAAAAGATACTTTTTACCCAGTTTTTTGTTTTAATATTTTTAGTGGTTGATGATTGTTCGTGTAAGCAAACACTTTGGGCATGGTAATACGATGCCCAACCTAAACGCCAACTGCGTAAACCCAACTCAAAATCTTCGCAATAAAAAGGCGAAAATAACTCATCAAACCCGCCTATTTCTTTTAGTTTTTTTGCATCTATTAGCGCATTTGCGCCTGATAGGTAAGCCGTTGGCGTCCAAAAACCTGGATTATTTATGTGATAAAAATTGTTAGCCTGTATTTTTAAGCCCTTTCGGGTAATGTACCTTGCGGTATCTTGTACTTCCTTATCTTTAAAACCAATAATTTTACCCATTACACCAAAGGTTTTTTTATCATCAAAATATTTTAGCTGTCCATCAAAATAATTGGGCGTAAGTTGTATATCGGTGTTTAACAAAAAAATCAAATCTTTTTTAGCCTCAAAAATTCCCTTATTACACGTTGCCGAAAAGCCTTGGTTTTTATCACAAATAATTAACTTAATATTTGGGTATTTTTTTTTTATAAACGAAACTGAATTATCTTTTGAACAATCATCAACCAATATAATCTCGAAATCTAGCGCAATGTTTTGTAAAGCCACGTAAACAGAGGGTAGGTTTTGCTGCAATAAATGCTGGCCATTATAATTTGGTATAATTACCGATATACTTTTTACATCCATCTACACCAACCTATAATTTCTATACTCGCTTACCCGCCAACCTGTTATATCTTCTATTTTTTGCAATATTTTTCTGCGTAAGCTCATTTTGTTTTTTAATAAAAGCGGGTTGGTAGTAAATTTCCAGTTGCAGGTTTTTATTCGTTGTAGCATTACCTGTGGATGCTCGCTGTCAAATTTTACCAATCTATCGGCATTGCTATAATCAAACTCGTAGGTTTCGGGTAGGTTGGTTGCTATCCACTCGGGGCTTTGGTAAAATTGGTTAAAGTTTAGTAATTTATTTTTTAGGCCTTCGGGTGGTTTTACCCAACCATAATGGTATATGTAGGCATCTATTAGTTTAACTTTTATTTTGCGCTTATCTATCCTAAACCCTTGTGCATCTCGGTACGATTGTATGTTTAGATTCCGTTTTACTATCCTTATTTCTCGCCTGTACCACCGCCTAGATTGCCCCACATAATCATACGAACCATAAAAGTGTAAATACTTAAACAATAAACCTTCGATATTTGGGTTATTGAGTGTGGCTTCCATTTCGGTTTTAATTAAAGGAAGGTATTTTTCGTGTACACACTCATCACCT